>JBKPTC010000146.1:0-31771 GCA_046735355.1 bacterium | reverse complement strand
CGTCGCGGCCGCCACCGCCGTCGCCGGGCACTTCTGCGCGCCGGACGAGCTCGGAGCGCCGTCGTGAACGCGTTCACCACGCACACGGGCCGCGCGGTGCCGCTCGACCGCAGCGACGTCGACACCGACCAGATCATCCCGGCGCAGTACCTCAAGCGCATCGAGCGCACCGGATTCGGGCCGTTCCTGTTCGAGGCGTGGGCGAAGGACCCCGGGTTCGTGCTGAACGATCCGCGATACGCGGGCGCGACGATCCTGCTCGCCGGCCCGAACTTCGGTAGCGGGTCCAGCCGTGAGCACGCGGTGTGGGCGCTCGAGGACTACGGGTTCCGCGCGGTCATCTCGCCGCGGTTCGCGGACATCTTCCGCAACAACTGCACCAAGGTCGGCCTGCTTCCCGTCGAGCTGCCGACGGAGTCCGTTCGCGCGCTGATGGACGCCGTCGTGGACGATCCGACGACCGAGATCACCGTCGACCTCGAGCAGATGCGCGTCACCGCGCCGTCGGTGGACGAGTCGTTCGAGATCGATCCGTTCACGCGCCACCGGCTGCTCGAGGGCCTCGACGACGTGGGGCTGACGCTGCTGCACGCCGACGACATCACGCGGTTCGAATCGACGCGCGCGCCGTGGCTTCCCGCAGCATCGCGGTGAGCGTCATCGCGTCGCGGACCGCCGCGCCGCCGGGGTCGTTGTTGAAGTAGACGTACGTCGCGCCGGCGGGCATCGCCGCGATCCGGGCGGCCCAGCGGCGGAGCTTCTCCCTGGGATAGTCCGCGATCCCGGGCCGGCCCTGATGGAACCGGACGTAGGACCACCCTCCGGTGACGACGTCGGGAACGCGCGCGCTCGGCCGGTCGGCGAGCACGAACGCGGCGCCCGCGCGGTCGAGCACCTCGTACACCTCGTCGCGCTCCCACGACGGATCGCGGAACTCGAACGCGGCGCGGATGCCCTGCGGCAGGACGCCGACGAAGTCCCGCAACAGCCCGACGTCGGCGCCGAACCGCGGCGGAAGCTGGAAGAGGATCGGCCCGAGCTTCGGCCCGAGCAGCCGCGCCCGCGACCAGAAGGTCTGGACGGCGTCCCGCGCATCGCGCAGCCGTCTGATGTGCGTGATGTATCGGTTGGCCTTCACCGTGACCACGAAGCCCTCGGGCGTCGAGTCCCTCCACCGCTCGAAGCTGCTCGCCTTCGGCAGCATGTAGAAGGAGTTGTTGACCTCGACGGTCGGAAATCGCTCCGCGAAGTACGCGAGCCAGGCCCGCTGCGGCACGTCCGCGGGATAGAACTCGCTCTTCCAGCTCGAGTACTGCCAGCCGCTCGTTCCTACGAGGACCTCCATGGGCCCGTTGTACCCATCCCGGGCGGGGTCCGATGAGCGTCCCCCGGACGGACTAAAGGGCGATCCGACGCCGGCCGATGGGAAGGGCATGTCGGGAGTGCCTGCCGGGTCCGGCGGGGCTCGTCCGCGCCGTCGCACGACGGACGCGATGCGCCGCCGCCAACAGGATCTGCTGGTCGGAGCGCCCAACGGGGACAAGCCGCTCCGGCGCAGCGATGACGCATGGCTCGAGCGTTGGATGGCCACGGTCGCCGACCTCGCCCGCCTGAAGGCCTCGCATCCGATGCTGGACGCCGTCATCGACGAGGTCGACATCGCACACGGACGCCGGATCCGGATCGGCGATCGCTGGCTGTTCGACTTCGCGAGCTGCAACTACCTCGGCTTCGACGTGGACCGGGAGATCATCGAGGCCATCCCCGCCTACCTCGAGGCGTGGGGCACGCATCCGTCCTGGTCACGCCTGCTCGGCAGCCCGGCCCTGTACGAGCGGATCGAGGAGCGGGTGACCGAGCTGCTCGGATGCGAGGACACGCTTCTGCTTCCGACGATCACCCACATCCACATGGCGGTCATCCCGATCCTCGCCGGCAGCGGCACGGTGTTCCTCGACGGGCGGGCCCACAAGACGATCTACGACGGCGCGATGATCGCGAAGGGCCACGGCGCGACGGTGTTGCGATTCCGGCACAACGATCCGGAGCACCTGGCGCAGATGCTCGAGCGGAGCAAGACGACGCCGCGCGTCATCGCGATGGACGGCGTCAACTCGATGACGGGCAACGCGCCGGATCTGCACGCGTTCGCGACGCTCGCGCGCGAGCACGACGCGCTCCTGTACGTCGACGACGCGCACGGCTTCGGCGTGATCGGCGAGCGAGGCGACGGCGAGTCGAGCCCGTACGGCAAGCGCGGAAACGCGGTCGTTCGCCACCAGGGCGAGACGTACGAGAACGTCGTCCTGGTCGCGGGGTTCTCGAAGTCCTACTCGTCGCTCCTGTCGTTCCTCGCGCTTCCGACGCGCCTGAAGAACGTCCTCAAGGTCGCCGCTCCCCCTTACCTGTACTCCGGGCCGTCGCCGGTCGCCTCGCTCGCCACGACGCTCGCCGGTCTCGACGTGAACGACAAGCGCGGCGACGAGTACCGGGCCGCGATCCACCGGAAGACGGCTCGCGTGCTCGACCGCCTGCACGAGCTCGACATCTACACGCCGAACGCATCGGGCTATCCGCTGATCGAGATCCCGCTCGCCAACCACGAGGACATCGACCCGGTCGGGCGGTACCTGTTCGACCGCGGCGTGTACGTGACGATGGCCGCGTATCCCCTCGTCCCGAAGGACGAGGTCGGCTTCCGCGTGCAGATCACGGCGGTCAACGGCGACGACGAGATCGAACGGCTCTGCGACGTGCTCGGCGAGCTGCAGGAGCGGTTCCAGCTGCAGCACGAGGAGCACCGTGAGCTCCTGCTGCAGGGCCGCAGCCGGGAGTGACCGGTGGTCGCCGAGGAGGTCCGGCGAGCGCTCGACCGCGCGGAGGCGTTCGCCGGGGCGGGTGAGTACGCTCGCGCCCTCGCCGAGGCCGACCGGGCGATCGCGCTCGAGCCGGATCTGGCCGAGGCGCACAAGCAGCGCGGCTGGGATCTGGAGAACCTCGGGTCGATGCGCCTATCGGAGGCGCGGGACGCGTACGAGACGGCACTCGAGCTCGATCCGGGGGATCTGTGGGCCGCGCTCGGGCTCGCCACCGTTCTGACGCGGTTCGGGGAGACCGACGAGGCGGAGGCGCTGTACCGGAAGGTCGTCGAGGAGGGGCCGAGCCGGCTCGACGCGGATCCGGGCATCGGCGAGGCGCTCGGATGGGCGCAGTACCGCGTGGGGATGTTAGCGACGGCGGTCCGGACGCTCCGGCGGTGCCTCGAGCGCGATCCCGCCGACGTCGCGGTCCGCCTGGATCTCGCGCTGGTGCTGCTGGTGCACGGAGACCGCGACGAGGCGATCGACCAGCTGCGCCGGGCGATCGACGAGGCGCACGCCGGGCAGCGGGGCCACGTCGCGGTCGCGCTGGATGACCTCGAGTCGACGCTGGCCGAGCGTCCGGGGCTGTCGACGTTCGGCGGCGCGGAGGCGCGCTCGATGCTCGCATCGGCGCTCGGCCGCTCGACCGAGCGCTCGGGAGCGGCACGGTCGTGATGGCGGACGCGCGCGTCCGGATGCTCGCGCCGCTCCGCGGCCGCGAGTTCCGCCTGTTGTGGACCGGCATGACCGTCTCGCTGCTCGGCGACGGCATCTTCTACGTGGCGCTGCCCTGGCAGGTCTACGAGCTGTCGAACGCGCCCACGGCGCTGTCGGTCGTCGGCATCGCGATGACGGTGCCGCACATCGTCTTGCTGCTGTTCGGCGGCGTGGTGAGCGACCGGTTCGACCGACGACGCGTGATGATGGCCGCCGACGTCCTGCGCGGCGCGGCCGTCCTCGCGCTCGGGCTACTCTCGCTCGGCGGAACGATCCGGCTGTGGCACCTCGTCGTGCTCGCCGCCGTGTTCGGCGCCGGGACCGCGTTCTTCGGCCCCGCGTTCGACGCGATCGTCCCCGAGATCGTCCCCGAGGACCAGCTCACGCAGGCCAACGCGCTCGACCAGTTCGTCCGGCCGGCCGCGTGGCGGATGCTCGGACCGGCGCTCGGCGGATGGATCATCGCCGCGTTCGGCGGCCGAACCGGCATGGCGTTCGTCGTCGACGCGGGGACGTTCGCCGCGTCGGTCGGGTCGCTCCTCCTGATGCGGCGACCGCCACGAGCGGAGGAAGACGAGCCGGCCGGATCGCCGTGGGGCGAGATCCGCGAGGGATTCGCGTACGTGCGATCGCAGGTGTGGCTGTGGGGGACGCTCGTCGCGGCCACGTTCGCCTACCTCGCGTTCCTCGGTCCGACCGAGGTGCTGTTGCCGTACGTCGTGAAGTACGACCTGCACGCCGGGCCTGCGGTGCTCGGCACGGTGCTCGCGCTCGGCGGGGTCGGCTCGATGCTGGCGGCGTTCGTGATGGGCAACCGGACGCTGCCGCATCGGAACATGACGTTCATCTACGTGGTGTGGACCGTCTCGACGCTCGCGGTCGCCGGATACGGTCTGGCGCGCGTTCCCTGGCAGGCCATGGCGGCGTGCTTCGCGTTCAACGCGTTCGAGGGCGCCGGCACGATCGTGTGGATGACGACGAAGCAGCGACTCGTTCCCAACCGGCTCCTCGGCCGCGTCTCGAGCTTCGACTGGTTCATCTCGATCGGGCTGCTGCCGGTCTCGTACGCGCTGACCGGGCCGATCGCGGCGAGCGTCGGCGAGCGCGCGACGCTCGTGGGGGCCGGGATCCTCGGCGCCGCCGTGACGTTCGCGTTCCTGTTCCTGCCGGGGCTTCGGGGCGTCGAGCGGGACGAGCGGCTCCTCGACCGTCCGGGCCGTCGGTCGACGCTGCTCGTGGAGGCCTCGACGGGATCGTAGGCCGGCGCGCCGCGTGAGCCTACGGAAAGATGGGTGATTCGGGCTAGTCCGTCACACCTAAGGTCGCCCGCCGGCTCGTCCGATATCCCGTTCGTGAAGCGGCGAGCGTGGCTCCTGTATCTGCTGTTCGGCTATGCGCTGCTGGCCGTGTGGGAGTTCGCGCCGGCGGTCACCAAGGCCGGGTGGCTGTTCAACGTGATCGCCCTGTCCTCGCCGATCGCGATCGTCATCGCCGTGCGCATGTGGAACCCACCGCAACGGCTGCCGTGGTACCTGTTCGCCGTCGGGCAGACGTTCTTCGTCGCCGGCGACATCATCACCTACAACTACGACCGCCTGTTCGGCACCGAGCTGCCGTTCCCGTCGATCGGCGACGTGGCGTACCTGTCGGTGTATCCGTGTCTGGTCGCCGGGATCCTCTTGCTCGTGCGACGTCGGAGCCCGGGCAAGGACCGCGAGGGCCTGATCGACTCGCTCATCGTCGCGATCGGCATCGGGACGGTGTCGTGGATCTACATCATCCAGAAGGTCGCGACCGGCGTCGGGTCCACGACGATCGTGCGCATCGTCAGCATGGCGTATCCGATCATGGACCTGATCCTGCTCGTCGCCGTCGCGCGCCTCGCGCTCGGCGGCGGTCGAAGGACGATGTCGTTCTCGCTCATGACGGCCGCCGTCCTGTCGCTGTTCGTGACGGACTTCGTCTACACGTACATCTCGGCGAACGGCAACGTGTACGGCCAGACGGGACAGCTCGAGGCCGGATGGGCGACCTTCTATCTCCTGTGGGGCGCCGCGGCCCTGCACAGCTCGATGACGTCCATGTCCGAGCGGGTTCCCGATCAGGAGATGCGGCTGACCCGTGCGCGCGTCGTCGTCCTCGGCGTCGCGTCGCTGACGGCGCAGTTCATCCTGCTGTGGCAGGTGTTCGTCCAGGGCCACGCGAGCAAGGACCAGGGCGTCCTCACGATCGCGACGATCGCACTGTTCATCCTCGTGGCGATCCGCATGGCCGGGCTCGTGCACAAGCAGGAACAGTCGTTCCATCGCGAGAAGGCGCTGCGGACCGCCGGCGCCGCGTTCGTGACGGCGACGAACCGAGCCGGGATCTACGGGGCGACGATGCAGGCCGTGAAGACGCTGGTCCCCGACGGCACCGCCCGCCTGCTCGTGCTCGAGGACCGCGACGGCGAGCGCGTGTTCCAGGTCGTCTCGGCCTCGGACTCGACCGAGGCCGTCGGATGGGCGATCGCGCTCGACGACGTCGCGCCGATGAGCCGTGCGCGGCTCCTGCAGCACGAGGCGTTCCAACTCCCGGCAAGCGAGAGCACGATCGCGAACGTCGTCGGCCTGACGGAGACATCGTCGAGCCTGTTCCTCGCGCCGCTGTTCCTCCGCGGCGATCTCAGCGCGGTGCTCGCGGTCGGCAACCCCAAGGCGCTGCCGAAGACGACGTGCGACTCGCTCGAGGCGCTGTCCTCGCAGGTCGCCCTGGCGCTCGAGAGCGCGGCGCTGACCGAGGACCTCCTGCGACAGCAGAGCGAGGCGCGGTTCAGCTCGCTGGTCCAGAACTCCTCGGACGTCGTCATGGTGGTCGAGGCCGACTCGACCGTCCGCTACGTCAGCCCGTCGGTCGAGCGCGTCCTCGGATACGCCGTGGCGAACCTCGAGGGCGCCAAGCTGACCGGGCTGATCCATCCCGAGGACCGGGCAGGCCTGCTGCAGTTCATCGCCGGCGCGGGGCGCGACGACGACCGGCCCGCGCTCACCGAGTTCCGCATCTTGCACCACGACGACTTCTGGCTGAACGTCGAGACCCTCCGCACCAACCTGCTGCACGACGAGAACGTCGGCGGCATCGTGCTCAACACGCGAGACATCAGCGAGCGCAAGGCGTTCGAGGAGCAGCTGCAGCATCAGGCGTTCCACGACTCCGTCACGAACCTCGCGAACCGCGCGCTGTTCCGCGACCGCGTCCAGCACGCCCTCGAGCGCCAGTCGCGCGACGCCCAGCCGATCTCGGTGCTGTTCATGGACCTCGACGACTTCAAGACGATCAACGACTCGCTCGGCCACGCCGCGGGCGACCAGCTGCTGCGCGAGGTCGGCGAGCGCGTCCGTAACGCGCTGCGGACGGCCGACACCGCGGCGCGACTCGGCGGCGACGAGTTCGCGGTGCTCCTCGAGGACGGAGGCGACGGCGTCGAGGCCGCGGACGTCGCGTCGCGCGTGCTCGCCTCGCTCGACGGCCCGTTCCACCTGGAGAACAAGGAGGTGTTCGTCCGCGCGAGCATCGGCATCGCGACCGCCGTTCCGGCGACCGCGGACGGGCCGGGCACGGCCGAGGAGCTCCTTCGCAACGCCGACGTCGCGATGTACATGGCGAAGGAGGCGGGCAAGGGCAGGTATCAGATCTTCGAGCCGGCGATGCACGACACGGCGCTGCGACGGCTCGAGCTCAAGGCGGACCTCCAGCGGGCGATCGACAACCACGAGTTCGTCCTGCACTACCAACCCGTGATCGAGCTGAAGACGGGAGAGATTTCCGGCGTCGAGGCGCTGATCCGGTGGAACCACCCGCAGCGCGGGATGGTGCCGCCGCTGGAGTTCATCCCGCTCGCGGAGGAGACCGGCCTGATCGTGGAGATCGGCGCGTGGGTGCTGGAGGAGGCGTGCCGCCAGGCCGTCGCGCTCCAGGAGCGGTTCCCGATGCGCGACGCGCTCCACATGGCGGTCAACCTGTCGGCGCGCCAGCTCCAGCGTCCGGAGATCGCCGAGGACGTCGCCAGCGTGCTCGCGCGAACCGGCCTCGACGCCGAACAGCTGATCCTCGAGATCACCGAGAGCGTGATGATGGCCGACGTGCAGCTGTCGCTCCAGCGACTGCGCGAGCTGAAGGATCTCGGCGTGAAGCTCGCCGTCGACGACTTCGGAACCGGGTACTCGTCGCTGAACTACATCCAGCAGTTCCCCGTCGACATCCTCAAGGTCGACAAGTCCTTCATCGACGCCTTCAACACGGCCGACACGCGGAAGTCGGCGCTGACGGCGACGATCATCAAGCTCGCCGAGGACCTAGACCTGCGCCCGGTCGCGGAGGGCATCGAGCGCGCGGACCAGCTCGAGAAGCTCCTCGACCTGCACTGCGACCTCGGCCAGGGCTTCTACTTCGCCAAGCCGCTCCCGCTCGACGGGATCGACGAGCTGCTGACGGCGCGGACGGCGCTCGCCAACCGCGAGCACGAGATCACGTCCTGACCGTCCGCGGCTTCGGCCGCGGTCGGCGCGAGCGCGATCGGCCCTTGGCCCTAGGCGCGAAGTCCCTTCCGGCTCATCGATACGCGGGGCTACGAAGCGCCCGCGCACCGTTGCGCCGCAGGCACCGGCCTCCTTGCTCGGGGAGACCGGGCGAGCGCAGCGGGTAGCATTCCGGCGCGCGATCGGAGGTCGGGAGGCTGATGAGGCAGCGCCAGCCGGGCGAACGCCTGCGCGTGGTGATCGGGGGGAACATCTACGCTCGTCGCGCGCTCGTGTGCCGGTTCCTCGAGGACGACGGGTTCTCGGTCGTGGCGGAGGCCGTCACGCGGGAGGAGCTCCTCGCGCTCGGCGACATCGCCACCGCCGACGCCGTGGTGGTCGACGGAGACCTGCTCGACGGCTCCGTCGAGGAGCTCCGCGCGCTTGCGCGCGATGCCGCGATCGTGGTGTTCACCCGCTCGCAGGCCGCGGCCTCGACGCCGCTCGGCGCCGATGGCTACCTCGACAAAGGGGTCGGCCTGGCGAGCCTCACGGCGCTCCTGCATTCGCTGCTGACCGAGCGGCCCACCGCTCCGGTGGCGACCGCGTCGGCGATGACGACGCCTGCGCGCGAGCGGCCGATCCTGAGCGGCCTCGCGAGCGCCGCCGCGATGCTCGTCGTGGTCGCGGTCGTCGCGCTCGCGGTGTTCGGCAGCGGCGGCGTGCCGGTCGAACGCAACGTCGCCGAGGCGACGCAACCGCCACTCACGTCGAGCCCCGGCCCGACCGGTTCGGGTTCCACGCCGCTGCAGCGGGCGCGCGACGATCTCGAGCAACTCCAGAACGCGATCCGCGCCGGCCGAACCGTCGACATCGGGTCGGCGCTCGACCAGCTCGACGGCGACCTGACCGCGCTCCGACGGAGCGGGGCCGTCGACGCGTTCGGAACGTCGGCCAGCCGGCTGCTGCAGCCGCTGCTCGATTCGCTCGGCGCGAACCTGCTCGATCGGATCGGCGACGTGCTGGGCGAGTTCCTGGATCTGCCGTCGAGCGACACGACGACGACCTCCGGCTCCTCGGGAACCGACCTCCTCGATGGCTCGACCGCCGGAACGACCACCGACGGCGGGGCGACGTCCGGTTCGACCGACCAGGGCGGCGGGTCGGGTGGATCGGGCGGCTCCGGGTCGGGCGGATCGGGAGGCTCCGGTGGATCGGGCGGGTCCGGGTCGGGTGGATCGGGTGGCTCCGGATCGGGCGGGTCGAACGGAGGATCCTCCAACGCGGGCGGCAACGGCCACCACTACGGCTGGACGCACAAGCCACCGAAGGGCGGCTGGCACGGCGACCACCCGCACGGCAACGGCGGCGGCCACCGACCGGGGAACGGCTAGCGCGGCGCGGTGAACGTCGCTCGGTACCGAACCGTCGGCAGCATCGCGCAATCGAACCGCTCCGACGCGGTCGTTCCGTCGGTCGCCCATCCGGCCGCCTCGTAGAATCGCCGCGCTCGGTCGTTCGTCTCCAGGACCCACAGGGTCCCGCCGCGGAACCCGCGCGCACGGAGATCGCTCACCGCGTGGTGGAACAGCGCCCGGCCGACGCCCGTTCCCACGCGGTCCGGCTCGAGATAGATCGCATAGATCTCGCCGGTGCGCTCGTCCGCGTCGGCGTCCTCGCTCGGTCCGGTGACGGCGAACCCGACGACGGCGCCGGCGTCCTCTGCCACCCACAACCGCCACGTCTCGCGTGGGTTCCGGATCGTCCACTCATGTTGCGCGAGCCGATCGTCGACGGAGAGCGAGTCGAGATGCGAGTCGGGCACCTGCCCGCGGTACGCCGCCCGCCACGCGCGAACGTGGATCTCGGCGATGGAGCGGGCGTCGTCAATCGCCGCCTCCCGGATGCGCACGGGCTGAAGGATACGCGCGGATCGCGTGTCCTCAGGCGGCGGGCTCGTCCTGTCGCGGGTGCAGCAGCCCGAAGAGATAGCCGTCGACGAGCGCCTCCCACGACGCCTCGATGATGTTGTCGGAGACGCCGACCGTGGTCCACTCGCGCCGCCCGTTCGAGGTGTCGATCAGCACGCGGACGGTCGCGCCCGATCCGACGTTCTCATCCAGGACGCGCACCCGATAGTCCTCGAGCGAGATGTGCTCGAGCTCCGGATACTCGTTGGCGAGCGCCTTGCGAAGCGCGTTGTCGAGCGCACCGACCGGTCCGTGACCCTCGGCGCTCTCGATATGCCGGGCGGCGTTCGCGCGGACCTTCACCGTCGCCTCTGCCAGCGTCTCGTCGTCGCCCCGCTGCTCGACGTGCACGCGGTAGCTCTCCACCTCGAAGAACGGCTGGCGCCAACCGCCGTGGCGGCGGATCAGCAGCTCGAGCGACGCGTCGGCGACGTCGAAGCTGTACCCGCGCGCCTCGCGCTCCTTGATGTCGGTGAGGAGCTCGGGCACCGCCGCCTCCGCGAGCTCGAGCCCGAGCTCTGCGGCCTTCATCTGCAGCGTCGAGCGGCCGCCGAGCTCGGACGCCACCACACCGCGGCGGTTGCCGACGATCTCGGGCCGGACGTGCTCGTACGCCTCGGTGAACCGGGCGACGCCGCTCGCGTGCAGACCGGCCTTGTGCGTGAACGCGTACCGGCCGGCGTACGGCTGCCGGGCGTCGGGCGCAAGGTTCGCGACCTCGGCGACGTAGTGCGCGGTCTCCGTCAGAAGCCCGAGCGCGCCGTCGGGCAGGCACGACGCGCCCATCTTGATCTCGAGGTTCGCCGCGATGGGGATGAGGTCGGCGTTGCCCGTCCGTTCGCCGTACCCGTTGACCACGCCCTGTACCTGGAACGCGCCGTGCTCGACCGCGACGAGGGAGTTGGCGACGGCGCAGCCGGCGTCGTTGTGGACGTGGATGCCGAGCGGCGTCTGAACGCGCTCGCGCACCGCGTCGACGATCTCCGCGATGTCTTCCGGAAGCATGCCGCCGTTCGTGTCGCAGAGGACGAGCCGCTCCGCGCCCGCCTCCGAGGCGGCCTCCAGCACCGCGACCGCGAAGGCCGGATCGCTCCGATAGCCGTCGAAGAAGTGCTCCGCGTCGAAGAACACCCGCCGGCCCTCGGCGCGAAGGAACGCGATCGAGTCGTGCACCATCGCGCGGCCCTCCTCGAGCGAGGTTCGCAGCGCCTGGCGGACGTGGACGTCGGAGGACTTGCCGACCAGGCAGACGACCTCCGTGCCCGCGTCGAGCAGCTCGCGCAACACCGCGCTGTCCTCCGCGCGCTCCCCCGCCTTGCGGGTCATGCCGAACGAGGTCAGCGTCGCGTGCCGCAGCCGCTCCTTGGTCGCGAGCCGGAAGAACTCGGTGTCCCGCGGGTTGGCGCCCGGCCACCCGCCCTCGATGAACGGCGCACCGAGCTGGTCGATCTTGTGGAGGATCCGCAGGCGATCCTCGATCGAGTACGAGATCCCGGGATCCTGCGCGCCGTCGCGCAGCGTCGTGTCGTACAGCTCGACCCGCGTCGCGCCGACACCCGGCGTCATCGCGTCATCCACGCGCGCCCTCCACGACGAGATCGCCGACCTCGCTCGTCGAGTAGCCCATCTCGCCGGCACGCATCGAGGACATCTTCGAGCACGCGAAGCGGATGCCCGTGTCGACGCGGCCGGCGGCGTCCTCCTCGCCGAGCTGCGCCAGCAGCATCCCCGCGGCGCCGATCGCGGCGAGCGGGTTGATCGTCCCCTTGCCGACGTGGTCGGGCGCCGTGCCGCCGATCGGCTCGAACATCGAGACGCCCGTCGGGTTGATGTTGCCGCCCGCGGCGATGCCCATCCCGCCCTGGATCATCGCGCCGAGGTCCGTGATGATGTCGCCGAACATGTTGTCGGTGACGATCACGTCGAACCTGCTCGGCTGATCGAGGAAGTAGATGCACGCCGCGTCGACGTGCACGTAGTCGGTCGTCACGTCGGGGAACTCGGGCGCCAGCTCGTTGACGACGCGCTGATACAGGTCGCCGGCGAACGTGAGCACGTTGGTCTTGTGCACGAGCGTGAGCTTCCTGCGCCGCGCCTGCGCCACGCCGAACGCGTAGCGGACGATCCGCTCGACGCCGTGGCGCGTGTTGATCGACTCTTGCACCGCGACCTCGTGCGGCGTCCCTCGCCGGTGGAACCCGCCGGCCCCGGAGTACAGCCCCTCGCTGTTCTCGCGCACGACGACGAGATCGACGTCGTCCTCGCCGTGGCTCGGCACGAGCGTCTGCACGTTCGGATACCGGATGACCGGGCGGAGATTGACGTACTGGTCGAGCTCGAATCGGATCCGCAGCAGCAGGTCGCGCTCGAGGACGCCCGGCTTGACGTCCGGATGGCCGACGGCGCCGAGCAGGATCGCGTCGGTCGAGCGCAGGCGCTCGAGCTCGTCGTCGGGAAGGGTCTCGCCGGTGCGCAGGTAGCGGTCGCCGCCGAGGTCGAACCGCACGAGCTCGACCTCGAACCCCAGGCGCACGGCTTCGAGTACCTCGAGCGCCTCGGCGATCACCTCGGGGCCGGTTCCGTCGCCCGGGATCACGCCGATCCGATACGAGCGTTCGCTCACGCCGGTTCGCCCTCGGAGCTGCCGGGCGCCTCCGCGACCGACTCGTCCCTCCGGCGGTCGGCCGCCCCCGGCTGGCCCTCCCTCTGATGCTCCGGCCGACCCTCGGGCCACGAGTCGGTAGTGCTCGTCGCTCCGGGCTGGACCTGCATCGCGCGGTTGACCGCCGCCAGATAGGCGCGGGCGCTCGCCTCGACGACGTCTGTCGCGACGCCGCGCCCCGTCACCCGCCGCCCGTCGATGTCGAGCTGCACGACGACGTCGCCGAGCGCGTCCGACCCGCCGGTCACGCTCGAGACGTTGAACGTGACCAACCGCGCCTCGACGCCCGCCGCGCGTTGGATCGCCCCCATCGCGGCGTCGATCAGCCCGTCGCCGATCGCCGACTCCTCGATCGTGTCGTCGCCGCGCCGGAGATGCACGGTCGCGCGTGGCTGGAGGTGCGTACCGCCGCCGACGACGACCGACTCGAGCACGAGCTCGTCGCCCTCGGCCGCCCCGAGCTCCTCGGACACGATCGCCTGGAGATCCTGGTCGGTGAGCTGGATCTTGCGGTCGGCGAGGTCCTTGAACCGCGCGAACGCGCGGTCGAGGTGCTCCTGGTCGAGTCCGATGCCGATCTTGGCGAGGGCGTCCGCGAACGCGTGCCGCCCCGAGTGCTTCCCGAGGACGATCCGGTTGCCCTCGAGGCCGATGGCCACCGGGTCCATGATCTCGTACGTCGCGCGGTTGGCCAGCACGCCGTGCTGATGGATCCCGCTCTCGTGCGCGAACGCGCTCGAGCCGACAACCGCCTTGTTCGGCTGGACCGAGTAGCCGGTCGTCATCGAGACGAGCCGCGACGTCCGCGTGATCTCCTTGACGTTCAGCTGGTGCCGGACGCCCAACGTCTCGGCGCGCGTGTGGACGATCATCGCGATCTCTTCCATAGAGCAGTTCCCGGCGCGCTCGCCGATGCCGTTCACGGCCACCTCGACCTGCCGGGCGCCGTTCACGATGCCGGCCAGCGAGTTGGCCACGGCGAGCCCGAGGTCGTTGTGGCAGTGCGTCGAGATCACGACGTGCTCCGGCGCCCGCTCGCGCACGACCCGCACCATCTCGCCGAACTCGTGCGGCATCGCGTAGCCGACGGTGTCGGGCACGTTGATCGTCGTCGCGCCGGCCTCGACGGCCACGCGGAAGCACTCGAGGAGGAACTCGAGCTCGGTCCGCGTGGCGTCCTGCGCGCTGAACTCGACGTCGTCGGTGTAGCCGGCCGCGAGCTTCACGCCGTCCCGGATCGCCTCGAGCACCTGGTTGTGCGACATCCGCAGCATGTCGTTCATGTGGATGTCGCTCGTCGAGATGAACGTGTGGATCCGCCACCGGTCGGCGCCCTTCAGCGCCTCGGCCGCGCGCTCGATGTCGCCCGGAACCACCCGCGCCAGCGAGGCGATGACCGGGCCGCGAACGCTCGTCGCGATCTCGCGGACGGCGTCGAACTCGCCGTCGGAGCTGATCGCGAACCCGGCCTCGACGATGTCGACGTTCAACCGGGCGAGCTGCTCGGCGATCTCGACCTTCTCCGCCTTGGTGAGCGCGATCCCGGGTGCCTGCTCGCCGTCGCGAAGCGTCGTGTCGAAGATGCGGACGTGCGCGTCGTCGGTCGCGCCGTCGGTCGGTACTACGCCAGGCACCTCTGCGCCAGAACCGTGCTCACTCATCGCTCGGAACCACCTTCTTCTCGGACTCGAGCCAGGGCATCATCCGGCGCAGACCGCGGCCCACGTCTTCGAGCTGCGAGGTCCGCGCCGCGCTCCGAAGTCGCCTGAACTCCGGGAAGCCGGCCTCGGCCTCGGCGATCCACTCCTTGGCGAACTGCCCGCTCTGGATCTCGTCCAGGATGCGGCGCATCTCCTCGCGCGTGCGGTCGTCGACGACGCGCGGCCCGCGCGTGTAGTCGCCGTACTCGGCGGTGTCGCTGATCGAGTACCGCATCCAGCTCATGCCGCCCTCGTACATCAGGTCGACGATGAGCTTGAGCTCGTGCAGGCACTCGAAGTACGCGATCTCCGGCTGATAGCCGGCCGCGACCAGCGTGTCGAACCCGCTCTTGACGAGCGAGGTGGTTCCGCCGCACAGCACGACCTGCTCGCCGAACAGGTCGGTCTCGGTCTCCTCCTTGAACGTCGTCTCGATCACGCCGGCGCGTGCGACGCCGATCCCGGCCGCGTACGCGAGCGCGCGCTCGCGCGCGCGGCCCGTCGCGTCCTGGTGCACGGCGACCAGGGCGGGCGTGCCGATCCCCTGCTCGTACGTCCGCCGCACCAGGTGGCCGGGGCCCTTCGGCGCGATCATCGTCACGTCGACGTCCTCTGGCGGCGCGATCGTCCCGAAGTGGATGTTGAACCCGTGGGCGAACATCAGCATGTTGCCGGCCTCGAGGTTCGGCGCGACGTCGTCCGCGTACACCTTGGCCTGGGACGTGTCGGGCAGCAGGATCATGACGACCGCCGCCTCGGCCGCGGCCTCCGACGTCGGCAGGACCCGGAGCCCCGCGTCCTGCGCCTTCGACCACGACCGCGAGCCCTCGCGCAGCCCGACGCGCACGTCGAACCCCGAGTCGAGCAGGTTCTGCGCGTGCGCGTGGCCCTGCGAGCCGAACCCGAGGATGGCGATCGCCTGCTCCTCGAGCGCCGACCGGTCGGCGTCGCCTTCGTAGTAGATCGTCGCCATCCCCGCGTGCCCCTCCTGTCGATGTCCCGGACCGGTCCGACGTGGACCGGTCCGCCTTAGACGCCGCCGCCGGTCCATCCCGGCTCGTCGCCGTTCCCCCCGACCGCGACGAGCTTCCGGGCGCCGCGCTCCTTGATGCCGCGGTCGCCGCGCGCGAGCGCGATGCGGCCCGTCCGCGCGAGCTCGACGACGCCGAACCCTCGGAGCAGCTCGAGCAGCGCCTCGAGCTTGTCCGGCTTGCCGGTCGCCTCCAACGTGAGCGTCGAGTGCGTCACGTCGACGACGTTGACCCGGAACACCGACGCGATCTCCATGACGCGCTGCCGGTCGTCACCCTTCGTCTTGACCTTGACGAGCATCAGCTCGCGCTCGACGGCCGATCCCTCGTCGTGCTCGAGGATCTTGATCACGTTGATGAGCTTGTTCAGCTGCTTGGTCACCTGCTCGAGCGGCTTGCTCTCGACGTTGACGACGATCGTCATCCTCGACAGACCGGCATCGTCGGTCGGCCCCACCGCGAGCGAGTCGATGTTGAACCCGCGCGCCGCGAACAACCCGGCGACGCGCGTCAGCACGCCCGGCTTGTCCTCGACGAGCACCGAGATCGTATGGAGGGTCATGCGATCGGTGCCTCCGCTGGGTCGGCCGTCGGCGTGAGCCCGCCCGCCCCGAGGATGATCTCGTCGTTCGAGGCGCCGGCCGGGACCATGGGGAACACCATCTCGCCCGGGTCGCACCGGAAGTCGATGACCACGCTGCGGTCTTCGACCGACAGCGCCTTCTCGATGACCGCGTCGACCTCGTCCGGATGCTCCGCCCGCAGGCCGACGGCGCCGTACGCGTCGGCAAGCTTGACGTAGTCCGGCGTGTCGGGCGTCAGGTACACCTGGCTGTACCGCTCGTTGTAGAACAGCTCCTGCCATTGGCGGACCATGCCGAGGTGCGCGTTGTTGAGGATCGCCGTGATGAACGGGATCCCCTCGGTCGCGCTGGTGGCGAGCTCCTGCGCGGTCATCTGGAAGCACCCGTCGCCGTCGATCGCGACGACACGCTTATCGGGTCGGCCCGCCTTCGCGCCGAGCGCCGCCGGCACGGCGAACCCCATCGTTCCGAGCCCACCGGAGTTGACCCACGTCCTGGGCTCGCGGAAGCGCCAGAACTGCGCGGCCCACATCTGGTGCTGGCCGACGCCGGAGACGACGATCGCGTCGCCGCCCGTCAGCGCGTACAGCCGGTCGATCGCGTACTGCGGCTTGAGCGGGCCGTCGTCGGGCTGGTCGTACCGCAGCGGATACCGCTGCTTCCATCCCGCGAGCGTCGCCAGCCACGCAGAGCGGTCGGGAACGCCGCCGCGCTCCTCCTGCAGCCGCCGCACCTCGGCCGACAGCTTGCCGATGATGTCGCGCGCGTCGCCCACGATCGGGACGTCGGCGTTGCGGTTCTTGCCGATCTCGGCCGGGTCGATGTCGGCGTGGATCACCTTCGCGTGCGGGGCGAAGCTCGACAGCTGACCGGTGACGCGGTCGTCGAACCGCGCGCCGAGCGCGACCAGGAGGTCCGCCTTCTGCATCGCCGTCACGGCCGTGTAGCACCCGTGCATGCCCGGCATCCCGAGCGCGAGCTCGTGCTCGTCGGGGAAGGCGCCCCGAGCCATCAGCGTGGTCACGACGGGGAGCCGGCCCTCGGTCGCGAGCTCGAACAGCTCGCCGCTCGCATCGGCCTTGATCACGCCGCCGCCGACGTACAGGACCGGGCGCTCGGCCTCGAGGATCAGCTTGGCCGCCTGGCGGATCTGCTTGGAGTTGCCCTTGGTCGTCGGCTTGTAGCCGGGAAGATCGACGCGCTCGGGCCACGACCACTCGGCCTCGTTGATGAGGATGTCCTTCGGGATGTCGACGAGGACGGGCCCCGGACGGCCGGTGCGCGCGATGTGGAACGCCTCGCGGATCGTCTCGGCGACCCCGCCCGGCGACGTCACGAGGAAGTTGTGCTTGGTGACCGGCATCGTGATGCCGGTGATGTCCGCCTCCTGGAAGGCGTCGTTGCCGACGACCGGCGAGGGCACCTGGCCGGTGATCGCGACGACGGGGACGGAGTCCATCTTCGCGTCGGCGAGCGCCGTCACGAGGTTGCAGCCGCCGGGGCCGCTCGTCGCGATGCACACGCCCACCTTCCCGGTCGCCCACGCGTACCCCTCGGCGGCGTGCCCGGCGCCCTGCTCGTGACGCGTCAGCACGTGACGGACCGAGGAGTCGATCAGCGGGTCGTACGCGGGCAGGATCGCGCCGCCGGGGATCCCGAAGACGAGGTCGACGCCCTCGCCCTCGAGCGCCTTGAACAGCGCCTGGGCGCCGGTGACCTTCATCGCGCGGCCGCCTCGGCGCTGTCGCGATCGCCGGGTCGCCGCTCCTCGACCGGACCCGTCTCGACGCGGCGAACGGTGGCGCCGAGCTCGTGCGCGAGCGTCCGGCACGCACGCTCGAACTCCCAGGGCGTCCAGTCGCGCCGGCGGTGCGTCAGGCCGCCCTCGCTCATCCCGCCGCCGAAGTCGACGCCGGCGTCCATGTAGACGACCTCCGATCCGAAGAACCGGTCGAACCGGGGCCGGTCGGCCGCGTCGGCGACGTCGACCTCGACCTGCCCGGGGCCCTCCCACAGCACGCCGGCGACGCGGTGTCCGTTCCGCTCGAACTCGTATCGCATGTCGGTGCTCCTTTCGATCTCCGATCGACGCCGGTCGTGGGTCCGTCCGCGGGCCGATCGAGGGGTAGAAAAAACCCCTCGCGTCTGCGAGGGGCATCTGGCGCGGGCCGCGGGCGTGTCTCCGCCCGGCCGCGCCTACCTGATAAGTACGAGGACCTGCAGCTTCCCGGGCACGAGGCTCCTGGTCATGGTCCGGCCAGTGTACGGACACGCCGAAGGGTGTC
The DNA here is from genome assembly GCA_046735355.1 of bacterium. Classification (GTDB taxonomy): domain Bacteria; phylum Actinomycetota; class UBA4738; order UBA4738; family HRBIN12; genus DATAEU01. The sequence goes on along the minus strand of JBKPTC010000146.1, from coordinate 13,465 downwards.
AACCCCCTGACCAGGTAGTTCGCCGTCCCGCCATCGGCCGAGGGCAGCCGAGGGGGCGATGCCGCCGGCCGTCGAGCCGGTTCGGGGAGGTTGTCGAACGCGGCGAACGACCGCCCGCCGATCGAGGCCGGGCGGTCGTTTCCGGTGGTTACCTGCGCTTGGGCCGGCTCGTGCGGGCCCTCGACGGGCGTCGCAACGAGCCTCGCCCGCTATCCGAGCCGCAGCGAGAATTCGAACGCGTACCGCGTCGCCGTGTCGTTCAGCGCGCGAAGCTGCATCTGGCCGCTCGCGTGCCGGTACGCCCCGGTGCCACCCACGACGGCGAGCGTGCTGTTCCGCGTGTCGTAGAACGGGCCCTCGACGCTGATCGAGCCGTCGGCAAGGATGTTCGTCCACGCGCACTCCCACGTGCCCTGCGCGACCGAGATCCGCGTGCAGACTCCTTGGTCGCGACCGACCGCCTTCCCCGACTGGTACAGCCTGTTGTGGAATGTCAGGACGTCGCCCGTCGAGTCGCCGGCACCGCCGATGTCGACGACCGTGTCCGTCTTCGCGCGCTCGACGACCGTGAAGTGCCTGGTCGTCGCGGCCGAGCCCGTCGTCGCGGCGATCGTGACCAGGACGACGGCGACGATCGACGCCGCGGCGAGCATGATGCGCGCCTTCCCCCTCATGGCAGACCCCCTTCATCCGGTGTTCCGGTGGGATCGAGCCTAGACCGGAGCGACCCGGCGCGCAGACGGGCGGCCCGGCGGCCGATCAGGCGCCGATCGCGGCGAGGAACTCGTCGAGCGAGGGCGAGACGTGGTAGCTCGGCTCGAGCGTTCCCTCGAGCGCCTCGATCGTCTTGTAGCCGTTGCCGGTGATGAGCGCGACGGTCTCCTCGTCGGGCCGGATCACCCCCGACTCGCGGAGTCGCCTCAGGACGGCCACCGTGACGCCGCCCGCCGTCTCGGTGAACACGCCCTCGGTCTCGGCCAGCAGACGGATCCCGTCGACGACCTCGCCCTCGGTGCAGGCGTCGATCGCGCCGCGCGTCGCGCGTGCCGTCTCGATCGCGTAGGCGCCGTCGGCGGGGTTGCCGATCGCGAGCGAGCGGGCGACGGTGTTCGGCTTGACCGGCCGGACCTCCGTCGCGTTCGCGGCGAACGCCTGCGCGACCGGCGAGCACCCCTCAGCCTGCGCGCCGCTGATGCGGTACTCGCGGTCGGGAACGGCGCCGATCCGGACGAGCTCGCGGAACGCGCGGTGGACCTTGGTCAGCAGCGCACCCGATGCGATCGGCACGACGACGTGGTCGGGCAGCCGCCAGCCGAGCTGTTCGGCGACCTCGAAGCCGAGCGACTTGGATCCCTCCGCGTAGTACGGGCGCATGTTGACGTTCACGAACGCCCACGGCAGCGCGTCGGCGACCTCGCTGCACAGGCGGTTGACGTCGTCGTAGTTGCCCCTCACCGCGACGACCTTGGCGCCGTACGCCTCGGTCGACAGGATCTTGGCGCGCTCGAGGTCCTCGGGGACGAAGACGTACGCGGGCATCCCCGCCTTCGCGGCCGCCGCGGCCGTCGCGTTCGCGAGGTTGCCCGTGGAGGCGCACGACATCGCCTCGAAGCCGAACGCGCGCGCCATCGTCGTCGCGACCGACACGACGCGGTCCTTGAACGAGTTCGACGGGTTGACCGAGTCGTCCTTGATCCACAGCGGCGCGGTGAAGCCGAGGCGGTCGGCGAGGTTGCCCGCGCGCCGCAGCGGCGTGAACCCGGCGCCGAGGTCGACGCGCTCCATCTCGGGCCCGCCCGGAAGCAGCGACTCGTACCGCCAGAGCGTCGGCGGCCCGGACTCGGCACGCTTGCGGAACTCGAGACCGTCGATCGCGTCGACGTCGTACGACGGCTCGAGCGGACCGAAGCACTCCTCGCAGATCGTGAGCGGCTCGACGGGATAGCGGCGACCGCACTCGCGGCACGCGAGCGCCGCGGGGCTCGAGATCGGCGGACGCGTCACGACCGAACCGTTCGACCGGTCACGACGTGACCGCGCCCTGCGATGCCGAGCCCACGAGCATCGCGTACTTCGCGAGGGCGCCGGACCGGTACCGCGGCTCGGGGGCGACCCACTCGCCCCGGCGCCGATCGAGCTCGTCCGGCGCGACGTTCACGTCGATGCGGCGGCGCTCCGCGTCGATCACGATCTCGTCGCCGTCGCGGATCGAGGCGATCGGGCCGCCGACGAACGCCTCGGGAGCGACGTGCCCGACGCTGTAGCCCTTGGTCGCGCCGCTGAACCGCCCGTCGGTGACGAGCGCCACGTCCTTGCCGAGGCCGGCGCCCGCGACCGCGGCCGTCACCGCCAGCATCTCGGGCATGCCGGGCGAGCCCTTCGGGCCCTCGTACCGGATCACGATGACGTCGCCGGGCGCGATGCGGCCCTGCGTCACCGCGTCGAACGCCTCCTGTTCGGAGTCGAAGGGCCGCGCGCGCCCGCGGAACTCGAGCGAGGCCGCGCCGGCGATCTTCATCACGCAGCCGTCGGGCGCGACCGACCCGTAGAGGATCGCGGTGCCGCCCTCGGGGTGGATCGGGCGGTCGAACGGGCGGACGACGTCGCCGTCGGGCGCCGGCGGGCCGTACGTCTGGAGGTTCTCGGCGATCGTCTTGCCGGTCACCGTGATGCACTCGCCGTGCAAGAGCCCGGCGTCGAGCAGCTCCTTCATCACGACCGGAACGCCGCCGACGCGGTCGAGGTCGCTCATGACGAACCGGCCGGCGGGACGGACGTCGACGAGGTGCGGCACGCGTCGCGAGATTCGGTCGAAGTCGTCGAGCGACACGTCGACGTGCGCCTCGTGCGCGATCGCGATGAGGTGCAGCACGGCGTTGGTCGATCCTGCGACCGCCATGCACACCGAGATCGCGTTCTCGAACGCCTCCTTGCTCATGATCTTGCGGGGCGTGATCTCGCCGCCGTCGGCCAGGATGCGCGCGGCGGCGATCCCGGATTCGCGGGCGGCGACCTCGCGGCGATAGTCGACCGCCGGGGGCGACGCGGCTCCCGGCAGCGACATCCCGAGCGCCTCGGCCGCGGCGGCCATCGTGTTCGCCGTGTACATGCCGGCGCACGAGCCCGTCGTCGGGCACGCCGCGCGCTCGATCTGGGCGAGCTCGTCGTCGGTGACCGACCCCTTCGCGTGGCCGCCGACCGCCTCGAAGACGTCCTGGATCGTGATGTCGCGTCCTCGATACGTGCCCGGCAGGATCGTGCCGCCGTAGAGGTACACGGACGGCAGATCGAGCCGGGCCATCGCCATCAGCATCGCGGGCTCCGACTTGTCGCATCCGGCGATCCCGACCAGTCCGTCCATTCGCTCGGCGTGCATCACGAGCTCGACCGAGTCGGCGATGACCTCGCGACTGATCAGCGACGCCTTCATGCCCTCGTGCCCCATCGCGATGCCGTCCGAGACCGCGATCGTCGTGAACTCGATCGGGACGGCGTCGCCCTGGCGGACGCCTTCCTTCGCGAGCGCCGCGAGCTTGTCGAGGTGGTAGTTGCACGGCGTGACCTCGTTCCACGACGAGGCGACGCCGACCTGCGGCTTGCCGAAGTCGTCCTCGGAGAAGCCGACGGCGCGAAGCATCGCGCGGGCCGGCGCGCGCTCCGACCCGTCGGTCACCTGCCAGCTTCGTGGCTTCGACGATCCGGGCACCGCGACCTCCCGAGGATGGGTCAAGATGGGCCCGAACGATACCAAGAGGCCTCGATGACCCGAACGCGACAACGAGCGGTGCCGCGCGTCGAGCGCAGCTGGTGGATGCGCGAGGCGCTCTCGCACCCGGAGTTCGCGGAACCGCCCGCCCCGCCGCTCGAGGGCGACACCACGGCCGACGTCGTCATCCTCGGCGGCGGGTACGCGGGTATGTGGACGGCGTTCTTCCTCACCGAGCGCGACCCCGGCCTGGACGTCGTCCTGCTCGAGCAGGACATCTGCGGCGGCGGCCCGAGCGGCCGCAACGGCGGGTTCGTCAACGGATGGTGGTCGGGCGCGGGCGAGCTCGCGAGCCGCTACGGAGACACCGCCGCGATGGAGCTCGCGCTCGCCGCGTCGAGGAGCGTCGAGGAGATCGGTGCGTTCTGCGAGCGCTTCGGGATCGGCGCGTGGTTCACGCGCGCGGGCGAGCTCGCGGTGGCGACGAACGCGTTCCAGGAAGGTGCGTGGAACGGTGTCGTCGAGGAGGCGAAGCGCTTCGGCGTCGAGGACGACGTCATGGAGCTGACGCCCGAGCAGGTGCAACAGGTGTGCCGTTCGCCCGCGTTCGGCGGCGGCTATCTCGACCGCGAGGCGGCGACGGTGCAGCCGGCGCGGTTGGCGCGCGGGCTGCGGCGCGTGCTCCTCGAGCGCGGCGTCCGGATCTTCGAGCACGCGCCGGTGTCTCGGTTCGCTGCCGGGCCACCGGCCGTCGCGGAGACGCCGGGCGGGCGCGTGACCGCGGCGGACGCCGTCGTCGCGGTCGGCTCGTGGGGGATCCACTGGCGGCGCTTCCGCCCGTACCTCACGGTCCGCGGGTCGTACATCGTGATCACGGACCCCGCGCCGGCGAAGCTCGAGGAGATCGGCTGGACCGGCGGCGAGGCGATCCGCGACTTCCGACCGTCGCTCCATTACGTCCGGACGACGCCGGACGGGCGCATCGCGCTCGGGTGCGCCGGGATGCAGCCGGGGTTCGCGCGCCGGATCGGCCCACGGTTCCAGTACGACGAGGCCTTCCTCGGCAAGGCCGTCGCCGATCTGCACCGGCTGTTCCCGACCTTCCGTGACGTGCCGATCGCCGCGGGCTGGGGCGGCCCGATCGACGTCTCGGGCACGTACCGCCCGTTCTTCGGGTCGTTCGAAGGCGGCAACGTCCACTACGGGCTCGGCTTCACCGGCAACGGCGTCGCGCCGTGCCATCTCGGCGGCAAGATCCTGGCGAGCCTGGCGATGCACGCCGACGACGGCTTCTCGCGACTGGCCATCGTGAACGACCGGCCGAGGCGGTTTCCGCCGGAGCCGTTGCGCTCGCCCGGTGCGCTCGTCGTGAACGAGGCGATCCGGAGGCGCGACGATCGGGAGGACGCCGGCCGGGCCGCCGACCCGGTCACGCGGTTCGTGTCTCGGATCCCTCGCCGGCTCGGATACAACCTCGGGCCGAGGCGGTAGGCGGCGCGGCCGATGAGGTCCAGACGTCGTCGCGACGAGCTGCCGCGGCCCGCGGCGCGCAGCTGGTGGCTCGAGGAGGCGCTCGACCACGTCGAGTTCGTCGACCCTCCGGCGCCGCCGCTGTCCACCGATATCCGGGCCGACGTCGTGATCCTCGGCGGCGGCTACACCGGCATGTGGACGGCCTGGGCGATGACGGCGCTCGAGCCGGGCCTCGACGTCGTCCTGCTCGAGCAGGACATCTGCGGCGGCGGGCCGAGCGGCGGCAACGGCGGGTTCGTCAACAGCTTCTGGGGCTACGTCGACGAGGCGGTCGATCTGTTCGGGCCGGACCGCGCGGTCGAGCTGTGCCTGCAGGCCGAGCGGTCGGTCGGAGAGATCGGCGCGTTCTGCGACGAGCACGCGATCGACGCGTGGTTCACGTCCGCCGGCGACATCGCCGTGGCGACCTCACCGGCGCAGGACGGCCGGTGGCGCTCGACGGTCGAGACCGCGGCGAAGCTCGGATACGGCGACCGGCTGGTGGAGCTCGACGTCGACGAGGTGCACGACCGCGTCCGTTCGCCGTTGTTCGGGCGCGCGATGTTCACGACGGACGCGGCGACCGTGCAGCCGGCTCGGTTGGCGCGCGGCCTGCGCAGGGTCCTGCTCGAGCGGGGCGTCCGGATCTTCGAGCACACGCCCGTCCGACGGTTCAACACGGGGCCGCCCGTCGCCGCCGAGACGCCGCGCGGAACGGTGACCGCAGGCCGCGGCGTGATCGCGCTCAACGCGTGGGCCGCCGGACTGCCGGCGTTCTCGCGCCGGCTCTCGGTCCGCGGAACGTACATGGTCGTCTCCGCGCCGGCCGAGAACGAGCTCGAGGAGATCGGCTGGACGGGCGGCGTCGCCGTTTGGAACATGCGCTCGGCCGTGAACTATCTGCGGACGACCGCCGACGGGCGCATCGCGTTCGGAACGGGCGGGATGCAGCCGGGCTTCGGCCATCGGATCGGGCCGCGGTTCCGGTACGACGCCGGATTCGTCGCCGTCGTCGCCGAACAGTTCCGACGCATGTTCCCGACGTTCGCGCACGTGCCGCTCGAGGCGGCGTGGGGCGGCCCGATCGACGTGTCGAGCACCCACCTGCCGTTCTTCGGAACGCTGCCGGGCGGATCGACGCACTTCGGGCTCGGATACACCGGCAACGGCGTCGGGCCGTCGCATCTCGGCGGCAGGATCCTGGCGCGTCTGGCGCTCGACATCGAGGACGAGGTCACCCGGCTGCCGATCGTCGACATGGACGACGCGAGGCGATTCCCACGCGAACCGTGGAAGTCGATCGGCGCCCGCGTCGTCAACCGCGCGATCCTGCACAAGGACGCGACCGAGGACGCCGGCGCGGCGGCGGACCCCGTCACGTCGTTCGTCGCGCGTCTGCCGCGCCGGCTCGGCTACCGGCTCGGGCCGTAGCGCCGCGGTGCGGAGTGCGCCCGGCCGGTCGCACTTCCCGACCGACACCGAGGTCGAGGCCGCGACGGTACGCTTGCTGTCATGGCACCCGGCGCCGTCGTGTCCGCGCGCGAGCTGACAAAGACCTACGGCCGGAGCACGCGCGGCGTCGTCGAGCTCACCTTCGACGTCGAGCCGGGCGAGGTCTTCGGCTACCTCGGTCCGAACGGCGCCGGCAAGACGACGACGATCCGCACGATGCTCGATCTCATCGCGCCGACGAGCGGGCGGATCGAGGTCCTCGGCCTCGACAGCCGGCGCGACTCGGTCGGGATCCACCACCGGATCGGCTACCTGCCCGGCGAGCTCGCCCTGTACGAACGCATGACCGCGGCCGAGTACCTCGGCTACTTCGCGGCGCTCCGCGGCGGCGTCGACGACTCGTTCGCAGCCCGCCTCACCGATCGGCTCGATCTCGACACGTCCGTTCCGATCCGATCGCTCTCGCACGGCAACCGGCAGAAGGTCGGCCTGGTGCAGGCGTTCATGCACCGGCCCGAGCTCCTCGTGCTCGACGAGCCGACGCAGGGCCTGGACCCGCTCGTCCAGCAGACGTTCTACGAGATGGTTACCGAGGCGCGAGCCGAGGGCCGGGCCGTCTTCCTGTCCTCGCACGTCATGCCCGAGGTCGAACGCCTCTGCGACCGAGCCGCGATCATCCGCGACGGCCGGCTGGTCGCGATCGAGGACATCGGCGACCTCAAGGGCCGGAGCGTGCGAACGATCGAGCTCCACCTCGCGAACGGCGGATCGGCCGCGACGGGCGTCGCCTCGGCGGCGGCCGGCGCGTTCTCGAACCTCCCGGGCGTGCAGGACGTGGAGCCGAACGGCGACGTCCTTCGCATGCGCGTGACCGGCTCGGTCGACCCCGTGATCAAGACGGCGGCGCGCTTCGACGTGGTCGACATCCAGAGCCACGAGCCGAGCCTGGAGGACGTCTTCCTCGCGTTCTACGGCCGCTCGGACGACCGGTCGGAGGACGCGTGATGGCGACGACCGCCGGGGGCTCGATGCGCGCCACCGGACACGTCGTCTCGCACGATCCGTGGCTCCGCCGCGTGTGGAGCAAGACGCTCCGCGATCAGCGGCGCGCGCTGTTCTGGTGGTGCGTCGCGTTCGGGCTCGTCGTCCTGATGTACATCGCGTTCTATCCGAGCATCACGGCCAACGCGCAGCAGTTCGACGAGTACATGAAGAACCTGCCTCGGGCCGTCCGCGACATGCTCGGGGGCGCCGACATCGCGAGCCCCGTCGGCTACCTGCGCGCCGAGATCTTCACCTTCATGGGACCGGTCCTGCTCCTCGTGTACGCGATCGGCGCCGGCTCGCGCGCGATCGCCGGCGAGGAGGAGCGCGGCACGCTCGACCTGCTGCTGACCGCGCCGGTGCGCCGCCGGACGGTCGTCCTCGACACGTACGTCGCGATGGCGGTGGGAACGCTGCTGATCGCCGCGACGGCCTGGCTCGTGACGGCGATCGTCGGTCCGGCGTTCGACCTGCACGTCGCGTTCGCGAACCTGACGGCGGCGTTCCTCAACCTGTACCTGCTGGGGCTCTCGTTCGGATCGATCGCGCTCGCGGTCGGCGCGGCGACCGGCAGCCGCGGCCTGGCGATCGGCGTCTCGAGCGGCGCCGCCCTCGCGACGTTCCTGTTGAACACGTTCTCCCAGAGCGTGTCGTGGCTCGAGCCGTACCGGTACCTCTCGCCGTTCTACTACTACATGGGGCACGATCCGCTGCGGAACGGGTTCACCCCGATGGACCCGATCGTGCTCCTCGCGCTCTCGCTCCTTGCGCTCGCGGTCACGCTCGTGACGTTCGAGCGCCGCGACCTCCGGACCTGAGCGGCGAGCGGTCGAGCCCCCGCCCGCGCAGCTACGTGCCGAACGGTTCGTAGCCGGGCGCGACCGGCTCCCACGGGTTCGCGCGCTCCCATGCCTGCGCGAACTCGAGGACGAGGTCGTCGCGCCAGCGCGGACCCGTCACCTGCAGCCCGAACGGGATCCCGTTGGAACACTGGCCGAAGGGCAGGGAGATCGCGGGATGGCCCGTGAGGTTCGCCTCGCTGACGTTGTAAGCGTCCGCCTCGGCCGGCCCGTCGCCGCCGGGCAGCGTCCCGTCCGGCCGCCACCCCTCGTATCCGAGGGCCGGACACACGAACACCGCGTCCTCACCGAGGAGCTCGTCGAACCGCGCGGCGTACGCGAACCGGTTCCGGCGCGCGCGCACGTACCGGTCGAGCGACACGTCCAGCGCGAACTCCATCGCGAACCGGAACGGCGGCGACACCCGGTCGAGGTGCTCGACCACGCGCTCGCGGCCGATCCATCCGAGCTCCTCGACCGAGACGAGGACGAACCAATCCTCGCCGGGATCGTCGACGCCGCCGACGCCGCCGAGGACGGCCGCCGGCTCGATCTCCTCGACCGGCAGGCCGATCGAGGACTCGATGCTCGCGAGCGACGCGCGGTAGCGCTCGTCGACGCCGGGCGGCAGCGGACCGAAGTCCCACGTCCGCGGTGCGGCGATCACGCGCGACGGCATCCCGCCGCGGGGCGTCCACGACGGGATCGCCCCGATGTCGCCCCCGGCACGGCCCCGCGTGACCTCGAGGAGGAGCGAGACGTCGTCGACCGTCGAGGCGAGCGGGCCGTCCGTCGACAGGTCCATCCACGACGGAACCGGCCGGCGCGCGACGAGGCCGTTCGTCGGCTTGAGCCCGACGAGGCCGCAGAACGCGGCCGGGATCCGGATCGAACCGCCGCCGTCGGTCGCCGTCGCGAGCGGAACCATCCCGGCCGCGAGCGCGGCGCCGGAGCCACCGCTCGAGCCGCCGGGCGACCACTCGGTGCCCCACGGGTTGCGCGCCGACACGAACAGATCGCTGTCGGTGAACCCGGAGAACGCGAACTCCGGAAGGTTCGACTTGCCGATCACGATCGCCCCCGCGGCTCGCAGCCGCTCGACGACGAGCGAGTCGCGTTCGGCGGGCGCCGCGTCCTCGAACAGCACCGACGCGAACGTCGTTCGCATGCCGGCGACGTCGTGGTTGTCCTTGACGAGCAACGGCAGCCCGAGCAGCGGCAGCTGCTCCGTCGCGCGTGCCTGCATCGCGCGCGCCTCGGCGAGCGCCTCGTCCCTGTCGCGGAGCGCGACGACGGCGTGCAGCTCGCCGTCCAGCGCGTCGATGCGGTGGTACGCGAGCTCGACGAGCTCGCCGGCGCCGACGGCGCCGTCGCGGACCCGCGAGACCAGCTCGGTCAGCATCTCAGCGCGACCTCCGCCGGAGCCGGCCGACGAGCTCGCCGCGCCGATGGTCGCGCGCGACCACGGTCGCCGCGTTCCGACCCGGCACCCCCATCACGCCGCCGCCCGGATGCGTGCCCGATCCGCAGAGGTACAGACCCGGGACGGGCGTTCGGTAGTCGGCGTGGAACGGGATCGGGCGGAAGCTGAACAGCTGATCCGGCGTCAGCTCGCCCTGCATGATGTTGCCCCCGAGGAGCCCGAACCGCTCCTCGATGTCGCGCGGCGCGAGCACCTCCACGTGCTCGACGGAGTCCTCCAGCCCCGGCGCGTACCGGCCGAGCGCGGCGAGCGCCCGGCGCGCGTACTCCTCGCGCCCGCCCTCGTCCCACGAGCCCTCGCGGAGCTCGAACGGCCCGTACTGGCTGAACCCGAGCATCACGTGCTTGCCCTGCGGTGCGAGCGCGCCGTCCGGCTCGTGTGCCGTCGGAAACACGACCTCGATGTACGGCTCCTGCGACATCCGGCCGTACTTCGCGTCGTCCCACGCGCGCTCGAGGTACTCGATCGACGGCGACACGGCCGTCAGGCCGCGGTGCACGTCGCCGTCCTGATCCCACGACGGGAACGCCGGCAGCCGCGAGATCGCCACGTTGAGCTTCACGGAGCCGCTGCGCGTCCGGAAGCGGCGGACGTCGCGGACGACGTCGTCGGAGAGCCGCTCGGCGCCGACGAGGTCGAGGTACGTCGTGATGGGATGCGCGTCCGAGACGACTCGCGTCGCACGGATCGTCGAGCCGTCGGCGAGCTCGACGCCGGTCGCTCGACCCTCACCGTTCGTGGCGATCCGCCGGACGTCGACGCCGGTTCGGATCTCGGCGCCGTACGAGCGCGCCGACTCCGCCATCGCGGCCGACACGCCGCCCATCCCGCCCTTCACCCATCCCCACGCGCCCGCGTGGCCGTCGATCTCGCCGATCCAGTGATGCATCAGCACGTACGCCGATCCCGGGGTCATGGGTCCGCACCACGCTCCGATGATCGCCTGCGTCGCCATCGCGCCCTTCACGCGGTCGTCCTCGAACCACTCGTCGAGGAAGTCGGCGGCGCTCATCGTGAACAGCCGGATCGCCTCGTGGACGTCACGGCCCGTCCATCCGCGCATCCGCGCGCCGAGGGCGAGCCAGGACGGCCCGTCGCGAAGCGTCACGTTCGGCGGAACGACGAAAAGGAGGTCCTTGAGCAGCCTCGCGACGCGGTCGAAGTAGCGGTCGAACTCGACGTACGCGTCCGCGTCCCGCTTGGAGAACCGCGCGACGTTCGCCGCGTCGCGCGGCGTGTCGCCCCACAGCGTGAGCGACGTTCCGTCGGGGAACGGCACGAAGTAGTCGGGCGCGATGATGGACACGTCGTAGCCGAACCGCTTCAGCTGGAGCTCGTCCACGATCCGCGAGGGCATGAGCGACACGACGTAGGAGGCGCTCGAGATCCGATAGCCGGGCCACGGCTCTTCGGTCGCCGCCGCCCCGCCGAGCACGTCGCGTCGCTCGAGCACCAGGACGTCGAGCCCGGCCCGCCCGAGATAGGCGGCGCACGCCAGCCCGTTGTGCCCGCCTCCGACGATGACGACGTCGCGCTTCGACCCGCTCACGGCGGGCCGGAGCGTACCGGACGCGTACCCGGAGACGCAGCGCCATGCGGGCGAAACCGCCGACGGCCGGATACCGTCTGCATCCACATGGAGTCGATGCATCTGCGCGCGCTGCGCAACGGGGTGGTCGCCGCCGTCCTCACGGCGCTCGTGGGCTTCGCGCTCAATGCGCTCGTGTCTCCCGGCGCATCGACGACGGATGCCGAGCCGTCGCACGGGCCGTCACCCGGGCCGTCGCCGTCGCCCGCGTGCCGGACCGAGGCGCAGCCGCTCGACCGGGCCGCTATCCGCGACGTGACGGGCGGGTTCGAGGACGTCTGGTTCGACGGGCCGGGCCGCGGATGGGCGGTCGGATCGCTCGGCGACCAGGACACCTCGACGACGCCCGTGCTGGCGTCGTGGGACGGCGCGAGCTGGGCGCCGTCCGCGGACGTGTCGGCCTTCGGCAACGCAGCGATGCTCGGCGTGAACGGCACGGACGGCTCGAACGTGTGGGCGGTCGGTTGGTCGACCGAGGGCTTCGGGCGCGACGGGCTGGCGGCGCACTTCGACGGCACGGCGTGGGACACGACGACCGCGCTCGCGGACGGTGAGCTCACCGACGTGCTGGCGCTCGCCGACGCCGACGTCTGGGCGGTCGGCTCGAGCGGCGATCCGGCGGTGACCGAGGAGCGCGCGACGGCGGTGCACTGGGACGGCTCGACGTGGACGGAGGTCACGATCCAGGCGGGCGGCGGGCGGAGCGGTCTGCAGGCGATCTCCGGGTCGCCGAACGACCTGTGGGCGGCCGGCTACCACCACCAGGGTGGCCTGCTCATGCACTACGACGGCACGTCGTGGGAGCGGCTCGAGCTGCCGAAGCGGACGGGGCCGCTCAACGACGTCGCGGTCACCGGCTCGACCGTGTGGGTCGCGGGGGACGGCGTCCTGCGCGGCGACGGCACGTCGATGGGGACGGTCGCCGACGCGCCGAAGGACGGCTCGTTCGACGCGGTCGTCCCGCTGTCGGCCGACCGCGCGGTCGCGGTCGGCGCCGTCGTGCACGGCGAGCGCTCGTCGTCGATCGCCCTCGGCGTGCAGGCGTCGGCGGACGGATCGGCGGCGCACGTCGTCGGGATCAAGGCGGCGGGCAACGACGCGCTCACCGCGGTGACGACCGTCCGGCGGGACACGTGGGCGGCCGGATGGCGCGAGACGCCGAAGGCGACGGTGCCACTGGTCGAGACGCTGCAGGCGTGCGTCTGAGCGGGCCTCGAGCGCGCCCGCCACAACCTACGCGCCGGCGCGCTCGAAGACCGTCTGCCCCTCCACCAACGTGAGGTCGACGCGCGTGTCGGCGATCTCCCCAGGCGGGTGCTCGAACGGGTCGCGGTCCAGGACGACGAGGTCCGCGAGCTTGCCGACCTCGATCGAGCCGGTCTCGCGCTCGGCGTGGTTCACCGTGGCGCTGCCGATCGTCGCGGCCGCGAACGCGTCGGCGAGATCGAGCCGCTCGTGCGGCAGGAACGGTCCCTCGTGGCCGTCCGCGTACGGATAGCCGGCCGGCTCCTCGCGGTTCACGGCGACGTGGATCTCCCACAGCGGGTTCGGGCTCGAAACCGGCCAGTCGCTCCCGAACGCCATCGGCGCCCCGGCCGCAAGGAGCGACCGGAACGGATACTGCCACGCCGCGCGTTCCCGCCCGATGAACGGGATCGTGAGCTCGGCCATCTGCGGCTCCATCGCCGCCCACAGCGGCTGCGCGTTGGCCGTGACGCCGAGCGCGCCGAACCGCGGGACGTCGTCCGGATGCACGATCTGGATGTGCCCGATGTGATGCCGGTTGTCGCCGGCGCCGTTCGCGCGGCGGGCCGCCTCGAACGCGTCGAGCGCCGCCCGCA
>JBKPTC010000145.1:0-8638 GCA_046735355.1 bacterium | reverse complement strand
CCCGTGGTGCGACACGCCGACCGACGAGCTGTTCCGGTTCTGCCCGACGTGCGGCCGTTCGCTCGCCGCGGTCCGGATCTATCAGGAGCTCGTCGATCGCGGGCTCGAGGAGCGCGAGGTTCGAGCGCTCCTGGTGCGCGCTGGCTTCGAACCGTTCTGACGCCCGACCACGGCGCGGCCGGCTCGCGGAACGTCAGCCTTGTCTCGATCGCAGGATTGCGAACGCTCAGGCGTGGCGTGAATGGTTGGCCGCTTCCAGTCCGTTACCTAGCCGAGTTCGATCCGGGACTCGTTTCGGACATCGCGGCCGACCTAACCGCACGACTTGCTCAACTCGATGAACGTGCGAAGCGACGCGGCTGGGAGCCTGAGCGGTAGCGACGCCGGTATCGGGTGTATCAACCGAGGGAGGGAAGGATGCAGCCAAGGGCACCGAGCGGCTCGCGTGGATGGACGCAACGCGTTCCGATGCTGCTGTGCGCAGCACATCCGTCAGACGGCGGATGTCGGGATGCTCTTCTGCGATGCGGTGAATGTTCCGTTCTACGAGCGACTCGACTGGCGTCGGCTGCTCTCGGGATGCGCTCTTGTCAAGGGCGAGAGTCCGGACGGTGTCCTCATGATCCTGGGCGACGACCGGATCGTGCCGGATCCGTTGCACCTGCCCTGGGCTTGGTAACGCCCGCTCGTCGAGGCCATTCCACGCGACGCGCGCGTCCTGGCTGTTGACCCGTGTCCAGGATCAGGACGAGGATGACGTTCGCATCTTAGGAGGGGGACGCGATGCGGAAGCTCATCGTTCCGGTGACCATCCTGGCGATCGTTCTAGGGTCGTCGACGGCGGCCGCCGCTTCGGCCGACGTATACCGTGAACGCGGATCGCTGGCTGGGACGTTCACGGACCTCAACATCTGCAACTGGCCGTCGACCTTCACACGGACGGGCGGCTACAGCATCGTGGCCGTGGATACGAGCGCCGCGACAGGATCGTTCCACTACCACGAGGCGGTCAACTACTCGCTCGTCATCGGCGATGATCCATCCGTCCCCGAAGCGTTCCGAGGTGTCACCTGGCGCGGGCGGAACGAAGAGACGGTGGTCGGCACGTTCGACGCCGACGGCGGACGGTCCGTGTTCGTCCTCGTCAATCCGTTCTCCGAGGGTCCGTTCCGCGGCCTCGTGGAGCGGATCACCTTCGTTTCGGACGCGAACGGTGTCGTCCACGTCGACCGGGAGACGTTCACGGGCAGCATCGACTGCGATGCGCTGACCGGCGGCTGACGGCCGAGGTGTCGGCGTAGAACCGTTCAGCGATGCCTGACGATCGATCTGAGGCACTCGGGATCCTGATCACTGGTATCTACGGCGTCGGCAAGTCGACGCTCGTCGAGACGATCGCCGGGGAGCTCGAGGAGCGGCGGACGCGGTACGCGGCGCTCGATCTCGACTGGCTCGGGTGGTTCGACCCGGGTGTCCCCGGTCACGACGCGGCCTGGCCCGTGACGCTGCAGACGTGGACGCGGTCGTCGGCAACTACTACACGGTCGGTGTCCGCAGGTTCGTGATGGGCGGCGCCGTCCTGACGCACGACTGGGTCGACGATCTTCGGACCGCCGCCGGGATGTCGCTGGTCGTCGTGCGGCTGACGCTCCCGATCGAGGAGATCGAACGGAGGCTCTCGACGGCCGGCACCGCGGGGCGCGCGGACGACCTCGAGGTCGCGAGGGCGTGGGACGCCGAGGGGCGTGGCGACGGCATCGGCGACCTCGTCATCGAGAACGATCGGGCGATCGACCAGATCGCCTCGGACGTCTTGGCGTTCGCGGGTGGTGACTTCCTGCCGGCGCGTCTCTCGCGCTGGGTCGTTCACGCCTCCGGGACACGCGCGGCGATCTCGCCGCATGTCGCCGCCCACACGTCCTCGTGGCCGGCGACGTATCCGAGCATATGGTCGAGCAGCTCGAGCCGGTACGGCCGGCCGATCACCTGCGGATGCATCGTGAGCACGAACGCGCCGCCGTATTCGCGGTAGCCGCGGAACTCGCCCTCCCAGATCGAACTCACGTCGTCCGCCGTCGAGATCGTCTTCTGCCACGCCGACGCGTCGAACCAGAAGTACGCGGCGTCGTCGAGCGTCCACTGGATCGGGATCTCGACGAGCGAGGACCCCTCGTGGCGGTACGGACGAAGGTCGTCCATCAGGTTCGACGAGTACCGGAACCCGTGCGCCTCGAGCAGCTCCTTCGTCGACGCGCTGAAATCCCACGCGGGCGACCGGTATCCCTCGATCGGGGCGAAGGCGCGGAGCACCTCGAGCCCGCGGACGAGCTCGGCTTCCTCCTCCTCGCGCGGCATCGACGTCGGCGACCGATGCGTGTACCCGTGGTGCGCGAGCTCGTGTCCGGCTTCGACGATCTGGCGGACGCGCTCCGGATGTCGCTCCGCCACGCGGCCCGGCACGAAGAACGTCGCTCGGACGCCGTGCCGCTCGAGGAGGTCGAGGATCAGCGGCACCGCCACCTTCGCTCCGTACGTTCCCTGCGACAGCGCGCCGGGTCGCTCGGCGTTGGCCGGGTCTTCGGCGATCCAGACCTCCTCGGCGTCGAAGTCGAACGTGAACGCCGCCGCAGCGCGCTTGCCCTCGGGCCACATCGTGATGCCTCCTGCTCGCCGATCGATTCTGACGTCAAGGACTATCGCACCGTGATCGCGGGCGGATCGCCTCTCGCGACCGACTTTCGTCGCCCCGAGGAAGCGGCCTTCCTTGAGCCCGTCGGTCGGCTCTGGTAGCAACACGCGGATGGAGACGGGGAGCGAGACGAGCGATCGCCCGGCCGAGGGCGCCGAGGCGGAGACGGCGACCGTCCGGCGGGCCGACCGATGGTCGTCCGAACCGCCGGTCCGCGGCCGCAACTGGTGGGTCGTCGTCGGGGCGCTCCTCGTGCTGGCCGCCTACGGGCTCGCCGTGGTCGTCGTCAGCGCCGCCCGAGGCGAATTGGACCTGTCGGACGATCTCGGCAAGATCTTCCTCGGCCTCACGCCCGCGCTCGGAGGGCTCGGCGCCGTCTTCGGCCTCGTGGGCACGCGCCATTCGTCGCTCCGTGGGCTCGGGTGGGTGGTGTTCGTCGTGGGACTGCTGTTGGTGCTCGCGACGATCGCGGCGATCGTCTGGTTGATGCTCGTGCTCCGAAGCTTCGACTCCGGCTAGGCGACGACCGGGCGTTCGAGCACCGTCTCGTCCGGCCCTTTGTCCGGGCGAAGGCCCTTGAACGACGGCGCGCGCATCTTGTTGGTGCTCTTCGTGATCTCGAGGTACTCGACCTCGCACACGACCTTCGGCTCGACGAACGTTGCGCCCTTGACCGCGCGCAGCTCCTTGTCGTCGATGGCCGGCGTCTTGCGCACGAGCGGCCGGAGCTCCTCGAGCACCGTCTCCTGCATCTTCTGCGTGAACCCGGTGCCGACCTGGCCGATCCACCTCGTCTCGCCGTCCACGATCGCGCCGACGAGCAGCGCGCCGAACGTCTGGTTGCGGCTGCCCTCGCCCTTCGTCCAGCCGAGGATCACGCAGTCCTGCGAGTTGGTGAGCTTGATCTTCTTCCAGTTCGGCGTCCGGCGTCCGGGCTCGTACTTGGAGCCCTTCCTCTTGGCGACCACGCCCTCGAGCCGCAGCTTCCGCGCCGCGTCGACGAAGGCCTTGCCCTCGCCCTCCACGTGCGTCACGACCTCGAGGCGGTCGTCGCGCTCGACCACGCCCTCGAGGAGCTCGCGCCGTTCCTCGAGCGTCAGCCCGATCAGCTCCTGCCCGTCGAGCCACAGCAGGTCGAACGCCACGAGCGTCACCGGCATCTGCTTGCTCATCCGCTTGATCTCGCGCTCGTTCTTGAGGTTCATTCGCTGCTGCAGCAGCTCGAACGACGGGCGCCCGTCGGGCTCGAACGCGACGATCTCGCCGTCGATCACCGCGTTCAGCTGGTTCACGAGCTCGTGGATCATGTGCAGCTCCGGATAGGCGTCGGTGACGTCGCGTCCGTTCCGCGTCTGCAACCGGGTCTCGCCGGTGGACATCGTGACGAGCGCCCGGATCCCGTCGAGCTTCGGCTCGAACCACCAGTCCTTGCCGTCGAACGCCTTGCCGCCGGCCTCCGCGAGCATCGGCACGTACTGCGCGGGTGGCGCGACCAGCGGCGCCTCCTGATGCGACGCGAGGAAGACCAGCCAATCCGTGCGCGTCTTGACGAGGTGGAACTCGAGCCCCGGATACCTTCGCCCGTGCAGGACGAAGCTCACCTTCTTGTCGTCCCACTCGACCAGGTCGTAGGTCCCGTTGTCGAAGATCCGGACCTCGCCGGCCCCGTAGTGGCCCTCGGGGATCGTGCCGGCGAAGCTCGCGTACTCGATCGGATGGTCCTCCGTTTGCACGGCGAGCCGGCGGTCGTTCCGCTGGATCGGAAGTCCCTTCGGCACGGCCCACGACGGCATCGCGCCGTGCCGCTCGAGTCGCAGGTCGTAGTGCAGACGCGTCGCCCGATGCTTCTGGATCACGAACGAGTTGCCCTTGGGCTTCCTCGGCCTGCTCGGCGGCGGCTCGGGCGTGCCCTCGGGACCGAACGTCCGCTTGCGGAGGTACTCCGCCAGATTCGGGTCTTTCGAGGCGGCGATCACGTCCTCGCTGGTGCGCTCGGCCGGTTGTGCCTTCGTCTTCGAACTAGCACCGTTTGTCCCGGCGCCATTGGGTCGCGAGCGCTTCGCCGGCGCCGCGAACTCGCGCTTGGTCGGCAGGCCGAGGGCTTCGAGCGCGGCGGTCAGGTCCTGCGGCTCGGTGCGCACCGGCTCGAACAGGTCGCCGACCTCCGCGAACCGCTGCCACACGGTCTCGATCGTGAAGTCCTGCGGCGTGACGCCGGCGTGAACCTCGTCCCACGTGATCGGCGTCGAGACGGTGGCCATGGGCTCCGGCCGCATCGAGTACACCGCGGCGATGTTCGCGCCGAGCCGGTTCATGTTGTGATCGATGAACACCTTGCCGGAGCGCTTCTTGATCTCCCAGAGCATCGTGGTGCGCTCGGGGTCGGCCTTGTTGATCATCCGGCCGATCCGCCCGACGAGCTCGCGGATCTGGTCGTAGCCGTACCCCGGCTCGATCGGCACGTAGATCTGCACGCCCGTCGCGCCGCTCGTCTTCGGATATCCGACGAGACCGAGCGCGTCGAGCGCGACCTTCACGTGCTCGGCCACGGCGAGCACGTCGTCGAACGTGATCGGCGGGAACGGATCGAGGTCGAAGAACAGGTAGTCGGGCTGCTCGACCGTGCCGCAGCGCGAGTGCAGCGGATGGAACTCGATCGCGCCCAGGTTGACGACGAACAGCATGCCGGCGATGGAGTCGACCATCAGATAGTCGATCAGGCCGCCCTTCGCGTCCTCGCTCGGAACGGGGCACCGCTGCATCCAGTCGGGCGTCGTCGTCGGCGCGTTCTTCTCGTAGAAGAACGGACCCTCGGCGCCGTCCGGCATCCGCTTCATCGTGAGCGGCCGGTCGCGAAGGTGCGGCAGGATTTTGTCGGCGACGTTGAAGTAGTAGTTCAGCAGGTCGCCCTTGGTGTAGCGCTCCTCGTGCCAGAAGACCTTGTCGAGGTTCGACAGGCGGAGCTCGCGGCCGTCGACCTCCGTGAACCAAGCGTCGCGAGCCGAGCGCTCGACGTCGAGCGAACGCGGGAGCTCCACGGTGAACGCAGAACCGCGACGGGCGGACGATCGCGAGGAAGCGCGGGGGGGCACGCGCCGATACTAGCCAGGGGCGATGAGACCGGACGGTGCGCGCCCCGTCCGACTCGACCGCGGATCAGTAGTGGAAGCCGCCGCCTCCACCTCCGCCTCCCGTGAAGAACAGGAGGTAGATGACGAGGTACGCGACCGCTCCCACGGCCAGGTAGATCGCGACCCACTTCTTCCACTTCGTTCCGTAGCCCGAACCGGTGCTCGCCATGTCACACCTCCCTTCGGACGCGAGTCCTCGTTAGGAGAACGAACGAGCGGCCGCTTGGGCTCTCGACAAAGCCTGAGAGTCGGCGAAGATTGTGCGCATGCGATCGACGGTCATCGTCGCGACGGCGGTGGTCTGCGTGGCGCTCGCTGCCTGCGACGGGTCGAGCGACGGATCGCGGTCGGCGATCGCGACGGCAGCCGCGTCGACGGCCGCGACCGCGCAGCCCGCTGAGGGCCGCTTCTCGGCGGAGGACCTGCCGCGGATCCTGCTGCATGCCGACGAGGCGCCGCCCGGCACGCGCTCCGAGCCGTCGCTCGCACACGCGAGCGACCTGGACGCCTTCGCGCACGACGTCGTCGAGCAGCAGGCGCTCCTGCGCGACGGGTTCCGGTCCGGCTACGTCGTGTACTTCCCGCCCGAGTCCTACTTCCGGCACGAGCCGCACGCGGTGACCGACGTCGCGTTCGAGGCGATCGGCGGGCTGTTCGACGACGCGGACGGCGCGTCGTCGTCGTTACGCCGGTTCGTCGAGGATCTCCGGACACGTCAGATGAACGGGGCGGCGCAGATCTCGGCCGGCGGGCTCGGGGACGAGTCGTTCGGGCTCGCTGGGGGCGCGTCGCTCGACGGCTCGTTCGTGCGCGTCTACGCCTGGCGCGTGTCGAACGTCATCCTCGTGCTCGTCGCCTCGGGACCGGTCGCCGAGGACAAGGCCATGGCGCTCGCACGCGCGATGGACCGCCGGGCCGCCTAGGCGCGTCGCACCGAGCGGCTAGAATCGCCGAACCCCGCGTGTGGGGCGCGGGCATCTTCCCCGGAGGGTTCGACATGCCGCCAAGGTCGATGTGGAAGGGGGCCATCTCCTTCGGCCTCGTGACGATCCCGGTCGCGGTGTACCCGGCGACCGAGGAGAAGTCCGTGAAGTTCAACCAGCTGCACGACGAGGACATGGGTCGGATCCGGTACAAGCGCGTGTGCGACGTCGACGGCGAAGAGGTTCCGTACGAGCACATCGTCAAGGGTTACGAGATCGAGAAGGACCGGTACGTCGTGCTCGAAGACGAGGACTTCGACGCGGTCCCCGTCGAGTCCAGCCGGACGATCGACATCCAGCAGTTCGTCGATCTCGAGGAGATCGACCCGATCCTCTACAAGAAGTCGTACTACCTCGTTCCCGACGAGACGGGCGCCAAGGCGTACGCGCTGCTCCGGCGCGCGCTCGAGGAGGAGGGCAAGGTCGGCATCTCCAAGGTCTCGTTCCGCGACAAGGAGCACCTCGCGGCGCTGCGGTTCAAGGACGACGCGTTCGTCCTCGAGACGATGTTCTGGCCCGACGAGATCCGCGCCGCGGACTTCGACACGATCCACGACAGCGAGAAGATCCGCGAGCAGGAGATCGACATGGCCAAGACCCTGATCGCCAACCTCTCGGAGCCGTGGAACCCCGACGCCTATCACGACGAGTACCGCGAGGCGCTCCTCGACGTCGTCGAGAAGAAGGCCGCCGGCGAGGAGATCGAGGCGGCGCCCGAGGCGCAGCCCGCCCGCGTCGTCGACCTCATGGAGGCGCTCAAGGCATCCGTCGAGGCCGTCAAGAAGAAGGGCCCGTCGTCCGGGGACGGCGCCGCCACGTCGCCGGCCAAGAAGTCCTCGGCCAAGAAGTCGACCGCCAAGTCCTCCGCCAAGAAGACCACTGCGCCGCGCAAGAAGGCGGCCGCGGGCTGACCGGCGGACGCTCGTGAAGCTCGTCGTCGCCGTCGTCAAGCCGCACAAGCTCGACGAGGTCAAGGAGTCGCTGCGCGAGATCGGCGTGCAGGGGCTCACGACCACCGAGGTCGAGGGCTTCGGCCGCCAGCGCGGCCACACCGAGGTCTATCGCGGCGCGGAATACCAGGTCGACTTCGTTCCCAAGATCAAGGTCGAGGTCGTCGTCGAGGACGATCAGGTCCAGGGCGTCGTCGACGCCGTCACGAAGGCCGCGCGGACGGGCAAGATCGGCGACGGCAAGATCTGGGTGACGCCGGTCGAGCGCGTCGTGCGCATCCGCACCGGCGAGATGGGCTCCGACGCGCTCTGACATGACGACGGCCGGCGCCGACGAGCGCCTGACCGAGGAGCTCCGGGCGCTCGACCGCGCGTACTCGCCCGGCCATCACGGGCGGTGGTCGGCGCGCCGAAGGTCGGATCTCGTCGACGCCCGCCTTCGCGAGCTGTTCGAGGAAACGACCGGGGTGGTGCTCGTCGCGGTCGGCGGCTACGGACGCCGCGAGCTTGCGCCCGCGTCGGACATCGACCTGTTGGTCGTGCACGAGGGCGGCGACGAGGAGCTCGTTGGACGCGTCGCCGACCGAACGCTGTATCCGCTGTGGGATGGCGGGCTCGTCGTCGGGCATGCCGTTCGCACGCCCGGCGAAGCGGTCGCGATCGGCGAGGAACGGCTCGACGCGCTCGCCTCCATGCTCGACGGCCGCGTCGTCGCCGGCGACGCGTCGCTGTGGGCGGCCACGTGGTCCGGCATCGTCTCGCTCGTGAGCGGCGAGCGCGCCCGGGCGTTCGCCGAGCGGCTGCGCGAGGACGCCGAGCGACGCCACGACCGGCACGCCTCGGTGTGCGATCGCCTCGAGCCCGATCTCAAGGACGGGCGCGGCG
>JBKPTC010000144.1:0-12890 GCA_046735355.1 bacterium | reverse complement strand
CTGGCTGGAGAAGTACAGCGCGCGATCGCCTTCGGCCGTGACGAGGCTCGGACCGGCCTCGGGCGCGGCGCTGTTGACGTCGCAACCGAGGTTGGCGGGCGTCGTCCATCCGCCGCTCGCGTAGCGACGTGCGAAGTAGATGTCCGGCCCACCACAGCCGCCGTCGCGGGCGCTGACGAAGAACAAGCCCCTGCCGCGGACCGGCGTCGGACAGAAGTCGTCGACGGCGCTGTTGATCGGCGCGCCGAGGTTCTGCGGAGCGCCCCATGGATCGGTCGTCGAAGCGCGGTGCGCGACCCAGATGTCCAGACCTCCGAGACCACCGGGACGGTTCGACGCCATGTAGAAGCGCAGTCCGTTGGGGGATTGGATCGGGCAGCCGTCGGTGTACGGCGTGTTGAACTCGGTGCTCGTTCCCGCGATCGCCTCCACGTTCACCGCGGTGCCCCACGGGCCGAACGTCGTCGCGTGAGCGGCCGGCGATAACAGCACGAACAGCGCCGTCGTGACGACGGCCGACGATGCGGTTCTTCGGACGTTCAGCAGCATTGCGGTCCCTCCTCGGATCGGGCGGGCGAACTGTTCGTGACCGCCGCGACGGCGGACCGCCGCACGGCTCGGGCCTCCTGCCCTCATGTTGTGGCTCCCCCTTCCGATGCTCGACCGTCCTGGTGACGGCCGTAGCTGTGCGCGGGCGTTTCCTGTCTCGAACGTCGTCGGCGTCTATCCGAAGCAGCCGCAGACGTACGAGCCGTCGTCGCGCCAGCGGTCGTACGTCGCTTCGTCCATCGGCGTCGCCTCGCCCGATCCGTCCGCGTCGACGCGGAGGTGGTCACTGTCCATCACGAACGCGATCTGCGATCCGTCGGGTGACCACACTGGATCGCCGCCGGTCACGCAGCAGCCACCGCTCGAGAGAGTCGCGACGACGGCAGGTCTCGTCCCGTCGGCCGGCACGGCCCCGATGCGAAGCTCCGAGCCGGACGTGTCGTCGGCGTACGCGAGTCGCGATCCGTCCGGCGACCACGCGAGGCCGCCGGGTTGGTAGTCCTCCTCAAGGACGCGGACGTTCGAGCCGTCCGCATCGAGCAGGTACAGGCGTCCGCGGCCCGGGTCGAGATCGTTCATGACGGCGACCTGGCCGCCGTCCGGCGACCAGGCGATCACGTCCATCGAGTCGAGGTCGTCCCCCGGCAGCTGCACGAGCAGCGAACGGGACCCGCTCCGGACGTCGACCGAGTACAGCGCGCCTCCCCTCGCGCCGAACAGGATCCGGGTGCCGTCCGGCGACCAGACCGGATCGGACGTCACGTCGCCCACCAGCCCTGCGAGATCCGTCGTGTCGCCGGTCGCGGCGTCCACCACGATTAAGGTCGAGCCGCGGACGGCCGACAGCTGCTCCCCGGTCGGGGACCAGGTCCAGTTCCGCACGTGCGCTGCGACGCGACGCGGCTGCCGCCCCGACTCGGCGACCCAGAGCTCGGTTCCGAAGCCGGTGTCATACGCGACCGAGGTGCCGTCGGGCGACCACTTCGCCATGTCGATCGTCCGCGGCACGTACTGGCGCTCGACGATCACGCGGCTCTGGCCCGTCGCCGGATCGACGGCGACGAGATCGCCCGGTCCGTCGAACGTCGACCGCAGGAACTCGCCGGACTGCCGCACGAACTCGTGCGGTCCGGACGGCGGCGTCGTCGAACCACCCGCGGGTCGAGACGGCGACTGCACCGCGTGCACCCAGGACCAGCCCACCGCGATCGCGACGGCGAGCCCCACGGCGCCGGCGCGGATGCGCTCGTCCCGGCGCCTGCGCTCCCGGCGCCGCACCAGCTGGTCGAACGGGATCTGCCGGGGCGACAGCCGGGCGAGCTCGCGCTCGAGCGTGCTGCGGTCGTCAGTCATCGGCGAGCTCCCTGGCCTCTCTCATCGCGGCCCGGGCCGTCGAGCTCAACGAGCGAACGGTCGAGCCTCGGACACCGAGCATCCGCCCGGCTTCGTCGGCCGGATAGCCGAGCAGTTCGGTGAGCACCAGCGCCGCCCGCTGCTTCGCGGTCAGGCGCGCCAGCGCACCGGAGACCGAGATCCGGTCCTCGGCCGCGCCCAACGCGTCGGGCGGCGGCTCCATCCCGATCGCCTTCCGCAGGCCGAGCCGGGCGCGCCGATAGCGGTTCCGGAAGATGTTCATCGCCGCGCGATGCAGATAGCCGGTCGGGCTGTCCATCGAGGAGACGTCGGGCCAGCGCTCCCACACGCGCAGGAAGGCGTCCTGGACGATGTCCTCGGCCTCCTGCCGGCTGCCGGTCACCAGCCAGAGCAGTCGCAGGATCCGCTCCTGCTCGAGGGCGAAGAAATCCTCGAAGGAGACGTCGACGGCCATGTCCTCCTCGACACCATTCCACGTCGCGTCCACGCGCTCCACGTTTCGCCCTCCACCGATACGAACACGCGGGGAGGTCGATCCGTCCACGCGCCGTCGGAAATCCGTCCGACGCGGATCCGCTTGCGCCCGAACCGCTCGCACGGATCGTGTCCGATCGGCCAGATCCGGCGGTCCGGCGCGTGTCTATAGTCGGGCGGATCGGACCACCCGAAGCGAGAGGGGGAATCGGATGCGCACGATCGGCAGAGCGATCGTCTTCACCGCGCTGACCGCCTTGGTGCTCGCGCCCGCCATGCCGTCGTCGGCTTCGGTCGGCTCGGACGCGCGAGTGACGGAGCACACGTACGTCCGCCACGACGGTGGCACCGACGCGGCGATCCAGGCCTGCAACGACCGCACGCCGTCCGCCGACGTCGGCAACCGCGTGCAGAAGAACGAGCCGTTCTCGGTCGTCGACCCGCAGAACCCGAACATCGTGATCGCCGGGTGGAACGACTACTGCAGCGACTGGATGGGTCTCGGGTTCTCGACCGACGGCGGCCAGACGTGGACCAACTCCCTGGTCCCCGGCTATCCGCAGGACACGTCGGCCGAGGGCATGCAATCGCCCGAGTTCGGCCGGACCAACACGGCGAGCGACCCGATCGGCGCGTTCGACACGCACGGCCACTTCTTCTTCGGGTTCCTCGCGTTCAACGGCTTCGCCGGGCCGAAGACCAACAGCGACGTCGCCGTCGCGCGGTACGACGTCGTCGATCCGGCGAGGAACGGCGGCAACCCGCTCGACTACGTCCGCACGACCCGCGTGTTCCGCGGACCGGCTGCCGCGAACTTCAACGGCATCTTCAGCGACAAGAACATGATCGAGGCCGACCGCACCGGCGGCCGGTACGACGGCAACGTCTACATGTGCTGGACCAAGTTCGTCGGTCTGGCGCCCTCGACGACCATCATGTTCAGCCGTTCGACCAACGGCGGCCGCTCGTTCTCCAAGCCGATCGGCATCAGCGGGAAGTACTCGGGACAGGGCTGCGACATCGCCGTCGAGGCCGACGGCGACGTGTACGTGGACTGGCGGAACTTCGACGGCAGCGCCAGGTTCCAGCGGTTCGGGGTCGGCGTGACCCGCTCGAACGACGGGGGGCAGACCTTCGGCCGTGTCACCGAGGTGGCGCCGCTGGTCGCGTACAACCCGTTCGACACGGCGCGGGACTGCGGCGACGGAGCGGACCTGTGCCCGTCGGAGTTCGTGTTCCACCGCGTGCCGTTGGAGCCGCGGATCACCTCGGATCCGACCGGGCAGCTGCCCGGCGTGTTCGCCGTCTACAACGCCGTCGACCCGAGCACGCTGACCGACAGCAACACGACGTACTCATCGGCCGGCGCCGGCGGTTCCGGCACGGTCGGGCAGTCGAAGGTCTACATCGCGCGCTCGCTCGACAACGGGCGGACGTGGCACGAGTTCGCCGTCTCGAACAACGCACGCGGGCACCAGTACTTCCCGGACGGTGACGCGCTCGCCGGCAAGCTCGCGGTGGTGTGGCAGGACAGCCGCGTCGACGACGACTACAGCATCCAGCGACCGGTGGGCAACCTGGCGAACGCCACGTCGAGCGGCCACGACGCGCTCAGCACGTTCGTGGCGGTGTCGTCGAACGGCCACTCGTTCGGTGCCGCGACGGAGGTCGCGTCCGAGCGTCAGCAGCCGCAGTACGAGATGTTCGACGCGGCCTCGGTGCCGTTCCTCGGCGACTACAACTGGATCCAGCTCGCCGAGACCGGAGCGGGCTCGCTGTTCGGCTACATGAGCTGGACCGACAACCGCGACGTCGTCCAGGGAGCCGATCCGCGCGAGGCCACGCAGGACGGCTTCGACGTCAAGGGCTGCTGGGTCGAGGACCCGGCGGGCACGTTCACCCGCACCTGCTTCAACGGCGGCGGGTACGACCAGAACATCTACGGCAACTCGATCACGCTACCGTAGCGCGATCGAACGCTCGTCGAGCCCCCGGGTCACCACGACCCGGGGGCTCGCGTTCGTCCGGCCGCAACGATGTTGCAGCCGGGTTTCGAACCCGCCCCGGTTATCGAACTGGAACACCCCGTCGCGAGCGATTGGGGAGTGCGTTATGCGCTGATGCTGCGAGCGAGATCGCGCATCGAGACCACGCCGACGACGCGCTCCTGCTCCATGACCGGCAGGTGCCGGAACCCCCCGAACAGCATCTGATTGAGCGCGTCGGCCACAGTCGTGGCGGGCTCGACGGTCATCGGATGCTCGGACATCCATCGACGGACGGTCGACACGCGAGCGCGGTCGGCACTTCCGGCGTAGGCGATCGCCCGCATCACGTCCCTCTCCGTGAAGATGCCGACGAGCGAGCGCCCCTCGAGCACCAGCACCGATCCGGACCGCGCGCCGGACATCGCGCTCACGGCCTCGATCAGATTCGCCGACGGTCCGACCCAGACGAGCTCCGTGGTCATGACGTCGGCGACCGTCGTCATAGGGCGCTCCGGCGGCGTCCGATCTGCGTTCGCACGATGTCGCGGAGGCTCACGACCCCCGCGAGCTGCCCACCTCGCATGACGGGCAGATGCCGGAAGCCGTTGCGCATCATGAGCTCGATCGCCTCATCCACGTCCATCTCCATCCCCACCGTGACGGGGTCGGGTGTCATCCACTCGGACACCCGCGAGGACGCGAGGTCGCGGCCCGACGCAGCCGCCCTGAGCACGTCGCGCTCGGTCAGGATCCCGATCAACATCGAACCCTGCATCACGATCGCGGACCCGAATCGCCTACGGAGCATGCTCGCGGCGGTGTCCGACACGGAAGCATCCGGCGTCGTCACGAAGACATCACTCGTCATGATCGCGGCGAGCGTCGTCGAGCCCGGATCCACCTCAGCCGCCCTCGCCGCCGACGTCGTGCGACTCGGATTCGTCGAGAGGTCTGGCGGCATCGGCGAGCTCGTCGTTCAGTCTCCGCCAGACGGCGCCGCCCCAGGAGCTGATCTGCGGCCAGCGTCGCCAGAATATCTGCAGGCTCGTTTCGTCGAAGGTACCGAGCGCCTCGTCGGGCGAGGCCGTGTCGGCGACGCCTTCCCAATCGTCGAGCGCGCGCACGAGACGTTCCGACGCATCGTCCACGGGTCGCCCTCCTCGGGTGTCGAGTCTACTCACCAAACATCTCGCGGTGACCGTCCCCAGCCGCGCATCGGGTGCGAGCGCCCGTGGACGTGCTGCGGCTCGGTGTGTTCGCGGCCGGCGCGGACGGGTACCGCATTCGCGAGACACAAAGCGTGGAGGTGCAGGATGGGCAAGATCAGCGGGGTCGTCGGGTTCGGGCTCGGCTATTGGACCGGGATGAAGGTGGGCGATCGTCCGATCCGATCCGTCCAGCGGACGGCCGAGCAGGCGCGGACGCGTGTCGAGTCGCTCTCCGGAACGGCGCGCCGGATGCGCTCGAGCATCGGAGGTGTGGGAGGACGGACCACCGACGTTCGTGAGGTAGGGGAGGTCATGACGACCGTTCCGGAGACGATCGCGTCATCCGCCTCGCTGCGAGACGCGGCCCAGGCGATGCTCCGGGCCAACGTCGGTGACGTCCTCGTGACGGACGGCGACCAGCTTCGGGGGATCCTGACCGACCGCGACATCACGATCAGAGCCGTCGCGGAGGGACGTGACGTCACGACGACGATGGTGTCGGACGTCCTGACGCCGTCGGTCGTCTCGGTCACGCCAACGGCGCCCGTCCAGGAGGCGGTCGAGCTGATGCGGCAACACGACGTGCGGCGCCTGCCCGTCGTCCGGGCCGGCCGGCCGGTCGGCATCGTGTCGATCGGAGATCTCGCCGTCTCGCGCGAGCCCGCGTCGCTCCTGGCGGACATCACGGTCTCGCCTCCGAACACGTGATCGGCGCACGGATCGCGACTCGGCCGTGAGCGTGCTGCCGTCGACGAGGTCCGGCTGATCCTTTCTGAAGAAGAAGGCCCCGCCCGTGCCGGGCGGGGCCCCCTTTCGGATGTCTCGACGCTTGAGCAGGACTCGCCTGATTCCACGCGCGATGAGGCGTCGGTCCCCCAGCATCTTCGGGCCATCCGTGATCCGGTGCGTCCAACGAGGTCTATCGGCTCGACGACCCCGCCGGCTGAACCTCCGAGCTCCAGATCTCGGCGTCGTGCGCGAAGTGCACCCGGATCGGATCCAGCGCGCGCAGGCGTTCGACCGAGGCGGCGTAGTCCTCGGGGAGCGGAGCGGACGCCGCGCCCGAGATCGACGGGTCGGTTCCGCCCTGCCACTCGGCCTTCGATTGGACCGCCTGTCCCGCGAGCACGACCGTTCCGTCGTCCGTCGTCAGCACGAGCGACTGATGCCCGGGCGAGTGGCCCGGCGTCGGAGCGATCCGAAGGCCGGGCGCCACCTCGGTTTCGCCGTCGAGGACCTCGTACGTCAGCCCGGGAACGTCGACCCACTCCGGCACCGTGTAGTCGGGCTCGTGCACCATCGCCCACTCGCGCCGCTGCACGAAGATCGGGATGCCTCGGAGCCGTGCGTTCTGCCCGCTGTGGTCGAAGTGGAGATGGCAGTTCGCGGCTCCGGTGACGTCGGCGAGCGAGATGTCGTGCTCGGCGAGCGCGTCCTCGATCGGCCGGGCCTTCGGCGAGAACGCCTCATCGATCTCGGCGTTGCCGAACCCCGCGCCGTTGTCGAACAGGAACACGCCGTCGCGATGGATCACCGCGTGCGCGTACGACGGCCACCACTCGCGCCGAAGGAGCGCCTGCTCGTCCGGTGGCAGGCGCACCTCGGAAACGAGGAAGGGGATCACGCGAACGTCGTCCACGCCTCGACCCTACCGAAGAGGTTCGGCCGTCGCGTGTGACCGCCCGTGCGGCAGGCCGCACGCCAGCGGCCAGCACGGTGGGATCGAGCCGCGAACGAGCACGAGGCGGATGACGGTCCCTCTCGTCACGACCTCGCCCGGCTCGACCGACTGGGACACGACGGCTCCCCACCCACCATTCGAGGGTCGCAGACGGACGCCACCGACGCGGAGCCCGTTCGATCGAAGGAGCTCGATCGCGTAGCTACCGGCGAGGCTCGTCAGGCGTGGAACGACGACCGTCGACGCGTCGAGCCAAGGCGAGCTTCGCACGCGACCGGCCGAGTCGGTCGACGACGCGTGTACCGGAGACGCCGGCTCCGCGTCCTTCGCGGGAGCGTGCGCCCACGTGCGCCAGGCGCCGACCGCGACGACCACCATCACCACGACGACCCTCATCGTGGAACGCACGCCCCATCGTCGCCCCGCACGGATCCGTTCCGCAAGACGCGAGCCGCGATGACGATAGGGTGAGCCGGATGGAGGACTATCCCGAGGACGCCGAGCGCGCCGAGGAGCTCGAACGCGAGCCCGACGAGCTCGCGCCGGAGACGCCCGAGGCCGACGCGCTCGAGCAGGCGGCGCCCGTCGATCCGGCGCCCGACGACGAGCTCGCCGATCCCGTCGGCGACGTGCCCGAGGCCGACGCGCTCGAGCAGCGACGCGGCTTCGACGACGAAGACCTCGACGACCGCCGATAGCCGTGGAGCCCGAGGCGCGCGTACGCGCCGCGATCGCGCGGGAACCCGTCGACCGCCCGCCGTTCGGCTGGTGGGGCCACACGTACGAGGAGGAGTGGTCGCCGCGGGCCCTCGCCGACGTCACGCTCGATCGCCGGGCGGCGTTCGGCTGGGACTTCGTGAAGCTGCAGCCGCGGGCGTGCTGTTTCGCCGAGGCGTTCGGCTCCGAGTACCGGCCGACGGGCGCGTGGGACGACGGTCCGGTGCTCGTGCGTCCGGCCGTGGTCGAGACCGAGGATTGGGCGAGTCTTCCCGACGTCGACGCGAGCGTCGCTCCGCTCGCCGATCAGGTCGAGGCGCTGCGTCTCGTCGTCGAGGCGCTCGGCCCGTCGGTTCCGGTGATCCAGACGGTGTTCGCGCCGCTCATGGTCGCCGAATTCCTGGCGGGCGAGGACCGCGCGCGCACCGCGGGTGAGCTGCTCGAGCGGCCCGACGTCGTCGGCCCTGCGCTCGAGCGCATCGCGCGGGCGCTCGCGGACTTCGTCGTCCGATCGGTCGAGGCCGGTGCCGCCGGCATCTTCTTCGCGATCGCCGGCTTCGCCTCCGCGGACGTCGTTCCGGCGCGTGAGTACGCCGAGCGCGCGCTGCCGCACGATCGCGCCGTGATCGAGGCGATCCCCGAGGCGGCCTGGTTCAACGTTGTGCACCTCTGCGGTCCGCGCCAGCGCTTCGAGCTCGCCGGCGACCTCGGACTTCCGGTCGTGAGCTGGTCGATCCACGAGGTCGGCAACCCGTCGCTTTCCGACGGCGCCAGGATCACCGGACGCACCGTGATGGGCGGCGTCGATCGCGCGGCGCTCGAGCGCGGCACACCCGGAGACGTCGAGGCGCAGGTCGTCGCAGCGATCGAGGAAACCGACGGAACCGGCGTGATCGTCGCGCCCGGCTGCTCGGTCTCGCCCACGGCGCCGGAGGACACCCTTCGGGCGATGTCGCCGGACGATCTTCGCTGACCCTCGACGACGCACGGGGGCGCGCCGTGCACCCCGCGGCGTCGTAGAATCGAAGTTCCGGCCGCCTCTTCCGAAGGGAGCACGGGTCGCGCGGCCGCCAACGCTCCCGCTGGTTCCGCAGCTCCAGCAGCGCCTGACATCCCGAGCATCCGCCCGGACCAGCCGCCGAACGGGTTCGCCTCGTCGATCGGAGGATGCACCATGAGCCATCGAGATCCCGCTTCCGCGGGCGTCCCACGTTCCGGCGGCACGACGACGAGGCAGCAGCTCGTTCCGGTCGTCATCGAACAGACGAGCCGGGGAGAGCGGTCGTTCGACATCTACTCGCGCCTGCTCAACGAACGGATCGTGTTCCTCGGCACCCCGATCGACGACGTCGTGAGCAACCTCATCATGGCGCAGCTGCTCCATCTCGAGAGCGAGGACCCCGAGAAGGACATCAGCCTGTACATCAACTCGCCGGGGGGCGACATCACCTCGCTCTTCGCGATCTACGACACGATGCAGTACATCCGGCCGGACGTCTCCACCATCGTCATGGGCCAGGCGGCTTCGGCCGCCGCCGTGCTTCTGCTGTCCGGCACTCATGGCAAGCGGTACGCGCTCCAGTACTCCCGTGTGCTCCTGCACCAGCCGCACGGCGGCGCCGAGGGCCAGGCGGTCGACATCGAGATCCAGGCCAACGAGATCCTGCGGTACCGGCGCCTGCTCGAGGAAATCGTCGCGCGCCACACCGGGCAGCCGCTCGAGCGCGTCTCCCGTGACACCGATCGCGACTTCATCCTGACAGCGGAGGAGGCGGTCGCCTACGGCGTCGTGGACGAGGTCATCTCGAGCCGGAAGCATGCCGAGCTGATCACCGCCACCTCGCCCTCGTGACGACCGCTCGGCGGCACGACGGTGGCGGCGCCGTCGACTGGATCCGGGAGGGCGAGGTCCCGCTCGAACGCGACGCCGGGTCGCCCGACGACGTCCGCGCGCTCCGCCCCTCCGTGCTCGAGGACCCCGACGGCGTTCTGCGTATGTGGTACACGGGCAGCGACGGCACGACGTCGCGGATCGTCGCGGCGGTGCGGCCGGCGACCGGGGTTTGGAGGCGGCTCGGCGCGGCCGTGAACGCGGGCACGAGCGGCGCGAGCGATTCGTACGGCGTCGAGTCCCCGTCCGTCGCGACGACACCCGACGGCTACGTGATGGCGTACGGCGGGTTCGACGGCGACACGAGCCGGCTCCACATGGCGACGTCGGAGGACGGCCTGCGGTGGAGCACTCAGGGGACGATCATGCAGCGGGGCGAGGAGGACGCGTTCGGGGCGAGCGATCCATGGCTGGTCGCGCCCGGCGAACGCTGGTGGCTGTTCTACACGGCTGCGAGCGATCACCGCGGCCGTTCGACGATCGCCGCGGCGGTGTCGTCCTCCGGGGCGTCATGGGATCGGGTCGGAACGGTCCTCGCGCCGGAGCAGGGCGAGCTCGCCGTCTCCCATCCGTGCGTCATCGAGATCGCGAGGACGCTCTACCTCTTCTACTCCGCCGATGTCGGCGGCTCGTTGCGGATCGCGATGGCGACCTCGTCCGACGGCGTCTCGTGGGACCGGCGCGGCACGGTGCTCGAGCCGACCGGAACGGGACCGGACGGCGCGAGCGTGCACACGCCGTGCGTCCTGCGGATGCGGGACGGCGACGTGATGATGTGGTACGCGGGGTTGCCCGTGGGCGACGAGCAACTCGGGTATCGGATCTGTTCCGCACGGTTCCCCGGAGCGTGGGTCAGTTGACCGCCTTCAGCGACGGTGGCCACATCGAAGATCGAGGGGCGTGGACATGAACGTCGATCCGGAGGCACTCCGAACGCGACTGCAGGAACGCGTCGACGGCGGGCGAACGAGCGCCGAGGCCGCGGCTGAGGTCCTGTGGCTGATCCAGCTCGAGCAGAGGATGGGGATCCTTCCCGAGGAGGCGGCCGCGGCCGCCGTGCGCACCATCGACGACTGGGTCGCGCACGCAGACGATCCGACGGCGGCGTTGGCGGACCGGTACGCGCGGTTTCTGGACGAGCGCGTCCGGGTCAAGACGACGGACGCGCCGCCGTGGGATCGGATCGACGTCGCATGGGCCGAGTGGCGAAGGCAGACGGGCGCGTAGCCGTCCGCCGCGTCTCAGCGTCGGAGCGTCGGGTCGCGGAACTGGTGTCCGCAGGTGAGGCATCGCATGTTCACGCGAGCGGCCGGGCCGGCGTGCGTGAACGGCTGCGTGCGCGACGAGCCGCACGCGGGGCACTCCATGCGGGCCGGCCGCCCCGGCGGCGTTGCCGCCGGCTGCGCGTCGTCGACGGTCGTGTCGTTCGACGTCGCGTCGTCGTCATCCGTCCCGGCCGATCCATCCCGGCCGTCCGCGTCGATCGCCATTCGTGAAGCCGATCGCTTCGACCGTTGCGGCTACTTCTTGGTCCACGCCGCCGACGACGAAGCGTTCGCGCCCGCGCTCTTCTCCTTCTTCGCCTGACGCTTCTCCTTGAGCGTCTTGCTCGCCGCCGTCTTGGAGCTCTTCGAGCCGCCCTTGTCCTTGCCGGCCATGGCCGCCTCCTCCACCCGGGAACGATCGGGCGACGGTATCACTCGGCTTCATCGTTCGCGATTCACGCTCGCCAGCCACCTCTTATGCATCCGACGTCGTGTCTCGTGCGGCGGTGGATCGGCTTTCGGTCGCGTCGCGTCCGTAGGGCGTTCGGGTGAAGGCCCCGTACGCCGAACGCTCGACTACCGGTCGACGCGGACGGGGCGTGGAATACGTGGATACCTCGGACGCGGCGTCCGGAGGGAGGCTGCATGTCGGCGGAGCGAGAGGGCACCCGCGTCCGCGACGACGTTCGCCTCGTGTGGACGCCGGAGCAGTCCTCGCTGCTCGCCCGGTGGGGCGGTCGCGCGGCCGCCGCGCAACACGCTCACTATTTCCTCGCGGCGCGGCTGAAACGCCGGAACCTGTTCCTCGGGATCCCCGTCGTCGTCACGTCGGCCGTCGTCGGAACCAGCTTGTTCGCGACGCTCGCCGACTCGAGCTCGGATGCCGCGCCGCCGGGCCTGCGGTTCGGGATCGGCATGCTGAGCGTGATCGCGGCGGTGCTCGCCGCGATCCAGACCTTCCTGCGGTTCGCCGAGCGGTCCGAGCGCCACGTCCAGGCCGGCGACTGGTACTCGGCCATCAAGCGGCAGATCGACCAGCTCGAGGCGTTCGCGCCGGACGGCAGGGGAGATCCGCGCGACGTCCTCGACGGCATCCGCAAGGAGCTGAACAAGGCCGGCCAGACGTATCCGGCGATCGGGGAGCGCACGTGGCACGCCGTCGCGAAAGCCTACGGCGTCGAGGAGCCCGCGTTCGGCAAGGAGATCGTGTCGGCGTGACGACGAGCGAGACGGAGGGCGGACGCGTGACCGAGCCGTGGAACTACGACTTCACCCGAGCCGACCGCCCGTGCGACGTCGTGATGAAGGGAGGCATCACGAGCGGCGTGATCTATCCGTTCGCCGTGTGCGAGATCGCCCGCGAGTATCGCCTCCGCAGCGTCGGTGGAACGTCCGCAGGTGCGATCGCTGCGGCCGCCGCCGCGGCGGCCGAGCGTGGTCGTGGATCCGGCGGCGGGGGGTTTGCCCTGCTCGCCCGGCAGCCGCAGTGGCTCGGGACCGGCGGACATCTGCTCGACCTGTTCCATCCGCAGCCGGCGACGCGTCCGCTCTATCGCACCCTCACGGCCGGGATCGGGTCCGGCGGCGGCATGCTGCCGAGGACGGCGCTCGCGATGGTGCGCAACGAGGCGCTGGGATCCCTCGGCGGCGGCGTCTTGGGGGCGGCCGTCGTCGCGACCGGCGTCGCGGCGGACGGGCTCGGGCCCGCGGCGCGCGCGACGCTCGTGGCGGGCGGGTTGGTGC
>JBKPTC010000143.1:0-4963 GCA_046735355.1 bacterium | reverse complement strand
GACCGAGGTCGGCGCCTCGCCGCGGCCTCAGCGGCGCGTCGAGCGCCTCGCGGCCGCGCGCGCCGCGGCCGTCCGTCCGACCTGGATCGTCACCTCGGAGCCGTCGTCGACCTGCTTGCCGGCGATCGGCGCCTGGGCGCGGACGATGCCGTCCTGCTTCTCGTCGGTGACGTCCACGAACTCGACGTGCGCCACGAGGCCGGCGGCTTCGATCGCCGCGACGGCCTTCACCTTCGTCATCCCGACCACCTTCGGAACCTCGACGGGTTGGCCCCGGCCGTTGCTGACGAGCAGCCGGACGCCGCCGCCGAGCGGCGCCGTCGAGCCGGCATGCGGCGACTGCGCGATCACGGTGTTCAGCGGCTCGGAGGAGTCGACCTTGTGCACGATCGGTGTGAACCGCGCCTCCTCGATCTTCGCCTGGGCGTCGCTCAACCGCATGCCGACGACGCGGGGGATGGTCCCCGTCTTGACGGGCGGCGGCGCCGGGAAGCCCTGCGCCGGCATCCCGGCGGTCGCCTTGGCCATGAACGTGTGCCAGATCGGCGCGGCGAGCGTTCCTCCGTAGACGGAGTGCCCGTAGTACGAGTCCATGCCGATCTGTCCCTGCGGGAAGCCGACCCAGACGGCCGTGGCGACCTGCGGCGTGTAGCCGGCGAAGTACACGTTCGTGTAGTCGGTCGTGGTGCCGGTCTTTCCCGCCGCCGGCCGCGCGAGGGCGGCCGCCCGCCCGGTCCCGCAGCAGATCACCTGGGTCAGCAGCGACGTCACCTCGTGCGCGATCGACGCCGGGATCGCCTGTTCGCAGTCCGGCGAATGCCGGTAGAGCGCCTTGCCTCCCGGCACGAGGACGCGCGTGATCGCAAACGGCGAGCAGTGCCTGCCGTCGTTCGCGAGCGTGGAGTACGCCGACGCCATGTCGAGCGTCGAGACCTCCTCGGTCCCGAGAGTGATGGACGGGATCGGCTGCAGCGGCGCCGTGATACCCATCGCGTGCGCGGCGTCCACGATCCTCGAGGGGCCGATGTCGAGCGCGAGCTGCGCGAACACGACGTTGACCGAATCCTGGGTCGCCGTCCGAAGGTCGATGTAGCCGCGGTCCCCGCCTTCGGCGTTCGACACGCAGTGGTCGGCGCTCGTCCACGCCGGCGAGCAGTACGGAGACTTCGAGTCGTACACCTTTCCGACCGGCATCTTGTCCTCGAACGCTGCGACGAGCGTGAACGGCTTGAACGCCGATCCGACCTGTCGGCTTCCGCGCCACGCGAGGTCGAGCTCGTCCCGTCGGTAGTTCTTGCCCGACAGCATCGCGCGGATCCCGCCGGTCCTCGTGTCGACGGAGACCAGCGACACGTCGGGGCCCTGTGTGCGGCTGATCGACGGGCTCGCGTCGACCGCGTCCTGCGCGTACCGCTGCCAGTCCGGATCGAGCGTCGTGTAGATCTTGAGGCCTCCCTGGTACAGCGTGTGGATGCGCTGCCTCTTCGTTCGGCCGAACGCGTCGAACTCGCGGTCGTCGTTGTCGAGGATCAGGGTCCGGAGGTAGTACACGAAGAACGGCTGCACCTTCTGCGTCGACCGTCCGGCGCTCCTCGATAGCTTCAGCGGTTTGGCGAGCGCGGCGTCGGCCTCGTCCCGCGTGATCCATCCGAGCGCGTCCATCCGGCGGATCACCTCGTCGCGCCGGTCGACGGCCTCGTCCGGGTGCGCCACCGGGTCGTAGTCCGCCGGCGACTGGATCAGCCCCGCGAGCAGCGCCGCCTGCGGGAGCGTGAGCTTCGACGCGGGCTCGTCGAAGTAATAGCGCGCCGCGGTCCCGATGCCGTACACGTCGTTGCCGAAGTAGACGTCGTTCAGATACAGCTCGAGGATCTGGTCCTTGGTGTACCGGCGCTCGACGCGGATCGCGACGGCGGCCTCACGGAACTTCCGCGCGAGCGTCTGCTCGGTGTCCTGGATGATGGCGTTCTTCACGAGCTGCTGCGTGATCGTCGAGCCGCCCTGCGTCACCTCGCCGGCGGCGGTGTTGGCGACGAACGCCCGGACGATGGACGACACGTTGACGCCTCCGTGCTCGTAGAACGCGTCGTCCTCGATCGCCAGCACGGCCTGCCGCGCGACGTCGGCGACGTGCGACAGATGGACGATGTCGCGGTTCTCGTCGAGGTACAGCGTCGCGAGGACGGAACCGTCCTTCGCGTAGATCGTCGAGCGCTGCGGGAACGTGGGGATCCTGATGCTGACGCCCCGTCCCTCGGCGTCGATGCGGTCGCTCAGGGCGTTCACGCCCAGCCCGACCGTGCCGAACAGCGGGAGCAGGACGACGGCGACCAGCGCGGCGGCCAGCGCGACGATCACCGCGACGAGGACGGGGATGAGCGGCGCCTTCGGGATCTTGAAGGAGCGCCAGCGGAGCGCCGAGAGCGGCCGGCGAAGGGTGGACGGCTGCATCGTGCGAGGTCAGCAGGAGGATACTCCGCCGCCTGCCGGTAGCATGGAGGCTCCGATGCGCCGCCCCGTCGTTTCCGTCGTCCTCGTCTCGATCGCGCTCGTGTCTTCGATGCCGCTCGCCGCGCGCGCGGCAGCGCCGCAGCCGTCGTCCACGGTCATCGTCGCGAAGGTCGACGGGTCGATCGACCGCACCGTGGAGGGGTATCTGCTCGACCGCCTCGCCGAGGCCGAGTCGTCCGGCGCGACGCTCCTCGTGCAGCTCGACTCGGCCGGTACGCTCGACCGCGACCCCATCGCGCTCGCCAGGCGGGTGTTCGAGGCTCGCGTTCCGGTGATCGTGTGGGTCGGCCCGGCTCCGGCCAAGGCGCGCGGCGCCGCGCTGCTGCTGCTGTCGGCCTCGTCGCTCCCCGCCGTCGCGCCCGGCTCGGGCATCGGTCCGCTCGAGCCCGTCGATCTCGTCGACGCACGCAACGGATCGCTTCCGCCGGCGAGCCGGCTGCGGTCGACGGCGACCGCGTGGGCCGAGGCGCGCGGCCGCCCCGCGCCGTCGTTCCCGAGCGCGCCCGTTCCCGCGGCGACGGCGCTCGAACGTCATCTCGCCGCCGTCCCCGCCGAGTCGCTGCCGGATCTGCTGGCGAAGGCCGATGGTCGGACCGTCTCCACGGCCGCCGGCGACGTCACGCTGTCGACGAGGGTCGCGCAGGACGCCTCGGAGTCGCCCGTCGAGGTCCGGTTCACCGACCTCGGTCCGGTCGACCGCGTGCTGCACGCGATGGCGTCGCCCTCGGCCGTCTATCTGCTGCTCGTCCTCGGGCTCGCCGCGCTCGCGTTCGAGCTCACGCAGCCGGGTTTCGGCTTCGCGGGCTTCAGCGGCATCGCGATGCTCGCCCTGGCCGGCTACGGCCTCGCCGTCGTGCCGTTCTCGTGGCCGGGACTGGTCCTGCTCGTCGGCGGCGTCGTGTTGCTGACGCTCGACGTCGTGCGGCGAGCGCTCGGACCGCCGACCGTCCTCGGCCTGATCGCGTTCCTCGCGGGGTCGCTCCTCACGTTCCGAGGCGTCTCTGCGCAGATCGACGTGTCGCCCTGGCTGGCGGGCAGCCTGACGCTCGCCTCGCTCCTGTATTACGGATTCGCGCTCACCGTCGCGCTCCAGTCGCGCGATCGGATCACCTCGACCCAGCGCGGTCTCGTCGGGCTCGCGGGCGAGACGCGCGGCGAGCTCCGGCCCGAGGGCCCGGTGTTCGTGAAGGGGACGCTCTGGCGCGGGCGCACCGTGAACGGGCCGATCCCGGCCGGAACCCGGGTGCGCGTTCGCGGCGTCGAGGGGCTCATCCTGCGGGTGGAGCCCGACCCCGGCGCCGAGCCGGGCGTCGCCGGCTAGCGCCGCACCGCACGCCGGGCGTCGCCCGGCTCCCGACCGCCCCACAGGGCGGCGTCGCCCGCGCCCGCGGTGCTCGGGCCGGCCCGTCATCCGAGCCGCGATGAATCCCCGACGCCGCCGGACACGAACAACCAGGCAGAGGGACGAAACGAGAGGACCTCCCCTGATCGATCGAGGGGTCAGCGCGCGCGAGGAAAGCTGGCAGGCCCAGGCGGTCTGCCGCGGCGTCGACGCTGCCCTGTTCTTCGCGCCCAACTACTTCGAGCGACGCGACGAGAAGGATGCGCGCGAAGCCAAGGCCAAGGCGATCTGCGCCCGGTGCCCGGTGCGAGAGCCGTGCCTGGCCTACGCGTTGTCGATCCGCGAGCCGCACGGTGTGTGGGGCGGAGCGAACGAGCTCGAGCGCCGGCAGATCCTCCGGGCGGGCTCGCTCCTCGCCGGCTGATCCGCGGACGCTGTGACAGGATGCGGCCATGACCGCCGAGGACGCGCTCGTCAGGCTCGGGCTCGAGCTGCCGACGGCGCCGCGCCCGCTCGCCTCGTACGTTCCGGTCCGCGTGCACGCCGGCACGGCGTTCGTCTCCGGGCAGGTCGCGATCTCCGACGGCCAGGTGCTGCATCCCGGCAGGGTCGGCGAGGCGGTCACCGTCGAGCAGGCGCAGGAGGCGGCGCGGCGGTGCGCGTTGCAGATCCTCGCGGCGCTCCGCGAGGAGCTCGGAACCCTCGACCGGGTGGCCGGAATCGTCCAGCTCTCGGTCTTTGTCGCGTCGGATCCCTCGTTCACCGCGCAGCCGGCCGTCGCGAACGCGGCGAGCGACCTGCTCGTCGAGGTCTTCGGCGACGCCGGGGCGCACGCCCGCGCCGCGGTCGGCGTGGCCTCGCTGCCGCTTGGCGCGAGCGTCGAGGTCGCCGCGGTCGTCGCGCTCGCCGATCGCTGACGTCGGTTCCTGCGGCGGGACGCGTCGGAGGTAGCGCTACGCCGTCGCGCCGCGCGCGATCCGGACGTCTCCACGGCGGATCGTCAGCCCGCGCGTGTCCAGGTACTCGACGAGCGGAACCGCGAACTTCCTCGACGTCCCGAGACGCTCTCGAAGCTCGCCGACCGTGATGCCGGCCGCGCCCGCGGCGCGG
>JBKPTC010000142.1:0-7511 GCA_046735355.1 bacterium | reverse complement strand
AGGTCGCTCCCGGCACGGAGCGTCGATGGTCGGGTCCCGCGCGACGCCAACCTGCGAACCCGGTCAGGTCCGGAAGGAAGCAGCCGTAAGCGGGCGCTGGCGGGTGCCGCGGGGGTGCCTGGCCGGAGCTACCGGCCGGTGTAGCGCCCGAGTTCACAGCGGTCGACGGCGGGTGCACGGCCACCTCTTTTGCTTTCCGTTTTGCTTCTCTGGCGCCGGCCGGCGCCGTCGTCGGTCGGTGGGAAGATGGGCGTTCGCTCGCCGCCCAGGGGCCAAGTCGAGGAGAAGGCACGCGTGGCCGAGGACAAGCCCTACCAGTCGCTGTACCGCAAGTACCGGCCGCAGGGCCCCACCGAGGTCCTCGGGCAGGAGCACGTCGTCCGAGCGCTGATGGGCGCGGTTCGCGAGGGGCGTCTCGCCCACGCGTTCCTGTTCACGGGACCGCGCGGAACGGGGAAGACCTCGACGGCCCGGATCCTCGCCAAGATGGTCAACTGTCAGAACGGTCCGACGCCCGAGCCGTGCGGCGTCTGCGAGCAGTGCGTCTCGGTCCGCGAGGGTACCCACCTGGACGTTGTCGAGATCGACGCGGCCTCGCACGGCGGCGTCGACGACGCGCGTGAGCTCCGCGAGAAGGCGCCCACGGCGCCGGTGCAGGGCCGCGAGAAGGTCTACATCATCGACGAGGCGCAGCGTCTGTCGCGCGAGGCCTTCGACGCGCTGCTGAAGGTCTTCGAGGAGCCGCCGCCGGGCGTGCGGTTCGTCCTCGCGACGACGGAGCCGCACAAGATGCCGGCCACGATCATCGGGCGGTGCCAGCGGTTCGACTTCCGCCGGATCCCGGCCGAGACCATCGCCGACCTCCTCTCGCGCGTCGCCGAGGGCGAGCGGCTGTCGCTGTCTCGGGATGCGGCAGTCGCGATCGCGCGCGCGACCGAGGGGTCGGCTCGCGACGCGGAATCGCTGCTCGATCAGGCCTCCGTGCTCGGCGGCGGAACCGTCACGGAGGAGACCGTGGCCTCGCTCGTCGGGTCGGGACGGAGCGATCTCCAGTTCGCGCTCGCCGACGCCATCTCGGTCGGCGACGCCAAGACGATGTTCGAGCTGGTCGACCGCACGGTTCAGGAGGGGCACGACATCCGCGTGGTCACGTCCGCCGCGCTCACGCACTTCCGCAACCTGTTGCTCGCGCGGACGGCGCCCGACCAGGGCGAGCTGCTCGACGTGACCGAGGACGAGATCGGGCGTATCCGCACGCAGGCCACCAAGTTCACGACGTCCGAGCTCTCACGCGTGATCGGGCTGCTGCTCGCGGCGCAGACCGACATGCGCTGGACGACGTCGCCGCGCCTCACGCTCGAGCTCGCGCTGATCCGCGCGACGATCCCCGAGACCGACACCGCCCCCGAGGGGCTCGTCGCCCGCCTCGAACGGCTCGAGCGGATCGCCGGACTCGTTCCGGGCGCCTCGGTGGAGGTCCCGGCCGCCGCGGCCGACGAGCCGCCGACGCGAAAGTCCGAGCCGCTCGCGCCGAAGGCGGAGTCGCACGCCGGTTTCGTCTCCGAGGGCGTCCGCGGGTCGTCGAAGCACAAGGCCGAGCCGAAGCCCGAGCAGAAGCCCGAGCCCGAGCAGAAGCACGAGCCCGACCCGACGGTCCACGACACCAAGTCGCACCTCGGATACGTCGCCGAGGGCGTTCGCCGGACGCCGCCCAAGCGCACCGACGCCGGCTCCGACGGCGACGCGTCGTCCGAGGCCGACACGCGGTCCGAGACGCCGGCATCCGACGACGGGCCGGTCGAGGCCGCTCCGGTCCTCGGCGCCGGAACGAGCGCGATCGACATCGCCGCCATCCGCCGGTCGTGGTCGTCGATGATCCAGACGCTGCGATCGCAGGGGAAGGCGGTGCTTCCCTCGTTCCTCGAGACGGCGACGCCGGGGTCGTACGACGGGCAGACCCTCGAGCTCGTCTTTCCGCCGGACCGCCCGTTCGGCGTGAAGAAGGTCACCGAGCGCGAGGACGAGCTGCGCACCGCGCTCCAAGAGACGTTCGGCATCGCGCCGCAGATCCACTGCGTGCTCCGCGAGGGCATCGACAAGGTCGAGGTGCTCGAGGACGATCCGCCGCTGTCCGAGGAGGAGGCGCTCGCGCGGATCAAGGCCGAGCTCGGAGCGCAGGAGAGCGAGGCCTAGGTGTACGAGGGCCCGATCCAGGACCTGATCGACGAGCTGTCGCGGCTTCCCGGCATCGGCCCGAAGTCCGCGCAGCGGCTCGCGTTCCACATCGTCAAGCAGCCGCCGGACGACGCCAAGCGTCTGGCCGAGGCGCTGATCGGCGCGAAGGAGAAGATCTCGTTCTGCGAGGAGTGCGGCAACGTGGCCGAGGGCGAGCGGTGCCGCATCTGCCGCGACCCCGGTCGCGATCCCGCGGTCCTCTGCGTGGTCGAGGAGCCCAAGGACGCGGCGACGATCGAGAAGGCCGGCGTCGTCCGCGGCCGGTACCACGTGCTCGGCGGGGCGATCAGCCCGCTCGACGGCATCGGCCCCGAGGACCTCCGGGTGCAGGAGCTGCTCGACCGCGTCGAACGGCAGGGCGTGTCCGAGGTCATCATCGCGACCAACCCCAACCTCGAGGGCAACGCCACCGCGATGTACGTCGCGGCGCTGCTGAAGCCGCTCGGCGTCC
Organism: bacterium; assembly: GCA_046735355.1. GTDB lineage: Bacteria > Actinomycetota > UBA4738 > UBA4738 > HRBIN12 > DATAEU01. The sequence goes on along the minus strand of JBKPTC010000142.1, from coordinate 4,825 downwards.
GCGTCACCCGCCTCGCGAGCGGGCTTCCCGTCGGCGGCGACCTCGAATACGCCGACGAGGTCACGCTGTCGCAGGCGCTCGAGGGCCGCCGCGAGCTCTGAGCGGTATGACGGTCAACGTCCGATACATGGTCCACGACGTCGCCGAGGCGGTCGAGTTCTACACGACGCACTTCGGGTTCGAGCCGCGCACGGACGCGGCGCCGGCGTTCGCGGACGTCGTCCGCGGCGATCTGCGGCTGCTGCTCAGCGGGCGGACCAGTTCGGCCGGCCGAGTGATGCCGGACGGCGCGATTCCCGGGCCGGGCGGATGGAACCGGTTCGAGCTCGTCGTCGACGACATCGAGGCGGAGGTCGAACGGCTTCGAGCGGCCGGCGTGCGGTTCCGGAACGACATCGTCCGCGGTCCGGGCGGCGCGCAGATCCTCGTCGAGGATCCGTCCGGCAACGTGATCGAGCTCTTCGAGCCGCGCTGAACCTTCGCCCGGCGGCGCCGTCCGTGCACGCGTCGCCCGCACGAGAGTCGCGATCCCGCGTTCGGTCGGCGATGCTACGGGCGTGCTGCACTCGCTCAGCCAGGACTTCCTCTCGCTCAGCGGCACGGTCGCGCTCGTGCTGGTCTTCCTCCTGCCGGCGCTCGAGTCGTCCGCGATCCTCGGCTTCGTCTTCCCCGGTGAGACCGCCGTCCTTCTCGGCGGCGTCCTCGCGTACGACGGGCGCGTCTCGCTCGCCGCCGTCCTGATCGCCGCGGCAGCCGGGGCGATCCTCGGCGATTCGATCGGGTACGAGGTCGGGAGACACTGGGGCGAACGGATCCTGCGATGGATCGGCCGTCGCCTGCCGTTCGTCCGCCACCGGATCGACGACCACATCGCGAACGCGACGGACTACGTCCGCCGTCGCGGCGCGTCCGCGGTGTTCTTCGGCCGCTTCACGACCGGTCTTCGCGTGATGGTGCCGGGGCTCGCCGGGATGGCCGGCGTGCCCTATCCGAAGTTCCTGTTGTTCAACGCTGCGGGTGGCATCGCGTGGTCGACGGCGTTCGCCCTGCTCGGATACTTCGCCGGCGCGGCGTGGGAGCGCGTCGCCGGCTACGCGAGCAAGCTCGGCCTCGGCCTGCTCGTGCTCATCCTCCTCGGCCTGCTCGCGGAACGGAGGCTGCGTCGCGTCCGAGAGCGCGGCGTGCCGGTCCCCGATCACCTCGCCGCGACCCGGCCGGCCGTCTGGTTCAGGGCCCGGTATCCGCGCACGTCGGCCTGGCTCGCGCGGCGCGTCGACACGTCCACGCCGACGGGGTTCTGGCTGACCTTCGTCGTCGTCGTCGGCGCGACGTGCTGGTGGATCTTCGGCGCGCTGACGGAGGACGTCGTCGCGCACAACGACGCGGTCCTGACGGATCCGGACGTCACGCGGTTCGTCGTGGACCATCGGGTCGCGTGGTTGACGTCCGCGATGCTGAAGATCACGTGGCTCGGTTCGAGCGTGATCCTGATCCCACTCGTCGTCATCGTCGGCTCGCTGCTCCTCGCGCGGTCGCGCCGAACTGACGCGGCGTTGCTCGTTGCATCGCTCGCGGGGGCGCAGCTGCTCTACGACCTCGTCAAGGTCGTCGTCGAGCGTCCGCGGCCGCCCGAGGCGTACCACCTCGTCCCGGTCGGTCCGCTGTCGTTCCCCTCGGGTCACGCCGCAGCGGCGACCGCGGTCTGGTTCGCGGTCGCGCTCATCGCGAGCGGCGGCCGTTCGAAGGGTGCGCGGATGGCCATGTGGATCGGCGCGGCGGTCGTCGTCGCCGTCGTCTGCTTCTCGCGCGTGTATCTCGGCGTCCACTGGTGGACGGACGTCGCGGCCGGTGCGGCGCTCGGCGGCGGCTGGTTGTGTGTCGCGCTCGCGGGACGAACGCTGCTCGAGTCGCGCCGGTCGGTCAGGCCAGACGCCGACGAACCCGCGTCGCCGCGAACCACACCGCGGCCAGCACCAGCAGCGTCGGGATGACCCACCCGAGTCCGACGATGACGCCGGCGACGACCGAGATGAACCCCGCCACCGCGTGGTCGAGCGCGTCCCCGATGCTCGGGTTCTGCACTACCTCGGCGTGGTGCACCTTCACGCCGGCCTCGCGCATCGAGACCCGGATCGTGGCCTGGTCCACGCGGTCGTCGAGGACGTTCAGCTGGCCCTGGAGCTCCTCGATGCGGAGCTGGACGTCGTCGAGCGCGTTCTGCACTCGGATCGTCTGATCGATCGAGGTCGCCCGGTCCATCAGGCGGAGCAGCACCGTACGGCGTGCCTTTGCGATGTCGATCCTCGACCGGAGGTCGACGTACTCCGCCGTCACGTCGTTGCCCTGGATGCTCTCGGACTCGACGCGACCGAGCGACCGAAGGGAGCGCAGCGCCTGCTGGAATCGGTTGGCCGGGATCCGAAGCGTCACGAAGCCCGACTTCCCGCCGCTCGTCGAGGACTCGGACACGTAGCCGCCGAGGCCGTCGGCGATGTCGCCGATCGCCGTGTACTTCCCGCCGAACGAGCCGTGCGGCACGACGATCGACATACGACCGGTCTTGACGACCTTCGAGAAGTCGCCGACCGGGCGGACCGGCGCGTCGACCGCGTAGTGCGTCCCAGCCGGTGCCGGCGCCGACGTCGACCCCGACGCGCCGTTCGCGGTCTCGGGCGCAGCGCCGGCCAACCCATCGAATGGCTTCTGGGGTTGTTCGGTCAGCGTTGCTCTGTGACTGCTCTCGTTCCCTCCGACGGTCTTCTCGGACTGCGTCGGTGCCGGCGACGGGACCGCTGCCATCCGCAGCTCACTCACGCCCGGGCTGAGTATTTGCCAACCGATCACACCGGAGACGAACAGCGTCGCGGCCGTCGCCGTCGCGAGCACCCATCGCATCGACGGCCGTCTGCGGCCGGCGCGCCGAGGCGACGACATCGTCGAGCGCCATGCCGCCTCGAGCAGGTCCTCTCGAACGGTCTCGACGTATCCGATCGGCGAGCTCATCTCAGACCCTCCCGGGCTCGGGCTCGAGTCCCGACGCCTCGAGCGTCCGCGTCAGGCGCTTCAGCCCCCGGCTGACCCGCGCCCGCGCGGTCTCCTCCGTGCACTTCAGCGTCTCGGCGACCTCGCGGTAGCTGCGCCCCTCGATCACGCGCAGCGTCAGCGCCTCGCGCTGGTCGTCCGACAGCAGCGAGAACGCCTGCCCGATCGCCCGGCCGACCTGCTCGAAGTCGATCAGCTCCTCGATCCGCTCGTAGTCCTCGCTCGAGACGGTCCGCTCCGGCATGCCGAGGCGCTGGCGGGCCCGCGCGTCGACCTGGCCGCGCCGGAAGTAGTGGCTCAGCTGATGCTTGCCGATCCCGTACAGCCACCCGACCGCTCCCTGTCCCTTGTCGCAAAACCTGCGCCTGGAGGCGAACGCCTCCGCGAACGTCTCGGCCATGAGCTCGGCGGCGGCCTCGGGATCGAGCGTCCGCCGCGCGAAGAACCGAAGGAGCCCCTCGGCGTGCTGCTCGTACAGCGCGGCGAAGGCCTCGGGGTCCTCGCGCGAGCGGATCAGCAGCTCGGCGTCGCTGAGCTCCTCGTACACGTGTCTGGCGTCTCCCGATGCCGGCGTCCACCGAACTATGCCGCTCGGGCCGCGATCCGTGACACCCCCGTTCGGACCCGTTGTTAGGCTCGGGCGATGTCGACGGCCTCCGACTATCCCCGGGCGTACGCGCGGACGGCGCGGTTCACCCTCGGCGCCCCGAGAACGTTCCGGATCTCGCCCGACGGGGCGCGCGTCCTGTTCCTGCGCTCGCGCGCCGGCGACGACCCCGTGAACGCGCTGTGGGCGTTCGACGTCGACGCGCGCGAGGAGCGCGTGCTGTTCGATCCGCTCGAGCGGGGCGGCGATGAGGGCGATCTCTCGCGCGCCGAGCTCGACCGGCGCGAGCGCATGGGCGAGCGAGCGGCCGGCATCACGGCGTACTCGACGGACGCCGAGGTGACCAAGGCGGTGTTCGGCGTCGGTGGGCGCCTGCTCCTGCTCGACGTCCTCTCCGGAGACGTCGTCGAGCTGATCCACGACACGCCGGTCGACGATCCACGGCTCGATCCGACCGGACGACGCATCTCGTACGTGTGCGACGGCGCGCTGCACGTGCTCGATCTCGAGAAGGCCGATCGTGTGCTCGCGGAGCCGGGCGACGACGACGTCTCGTGGGGACTGCCCGAGTTCGCGGCCGCGGAGGAGATGGACCGGCACGTCGGCCAGTGGTGGTCGCCCGATGGCGAGCGGCTCGCCGCCGCGCGCGTCGACGTCTCGCCGGTGAACGTCTGGTGGATCGGCGATCCGACGGATCCCGCGAACCCGGCGCGCCCGATCCGGTATCCGCAGGCGGGGACGGACGACGCGATCGTCACGCTGCACGTGTTCGACGTCCGTACGGGCGAGCGCACCGAGGTGTCCTGGGACCGCGACGGCTTCCCGTACCTCGGTCGTGCGGACTGGAGCGAGGGGTGGCCGCTCACGATCCTCGTCGTGTCCCCCGACCAGCGCCGCGCGCGATTGCTCGAGGTCGGCCCGTTCGGCGCGACGACGGTGCTCGAGGAGCGTTCCGACGCCGAGTGGATCGATCTCCCGGTCGGCGCGCCGACCCGCGCCGACGACGGTTCCATCGCGACGGTGTGGGCCGACCGCGATGCCGACGCGTACCGCCTGTTCGTCGGCGGTGACGCCGTCACCGAGCCGTCGGTGCAGGTCCGCGGTGTCGTCGGCGCGTCGAGCGACGTCGTGTTCACTGCGTCCGACGACGATCCCACGCAGGTCGACGTGTACCGG
>JBKPTC010000141.1:0-9786 GCA_046735355.1 bacterium | reverse complement strand
GTGGATGGACGTTGCCGCGGGCCGCGCCGCGGGCTGCCGAACGATCATGGTCGGCCCCGACCACCGGACTGCCAACGAGCTCCCGGACGATCGCCGGCCGGACCACGCCGTTCCGGACCTGCTGGCGGCGGCACGCATCATCGTCGCGGACGACGGCGTCGCCGAGGACGCCCGCGCCGACGCCAGCGCGGTCGAACCACGACCCGCCCGCGACGCCACGATGGCCGGCGCCCGATGAGCCAGCTCGTGTCGCTGCTCGGCGCGCTCCGTGGACGGCGCGTGCTCGTCGTCGGCGAGGCGATCCTTGACAGCTACCTGGACGGTCACGCCGAGCGCCTCAGTCGCGAGGCGCCGGTGCCGATCCTGACGCTGCGCGAACGCGTCGACGCGCCGGGCGGCGCAGCGAACGCCGCGGTCAACGTCGCGACGCTCGGCGGCCGGGCGACGTTCCTGTCCGTCGTCGGCGCCGATGGCGAGGCCGAACGACTGCGGACCGGACTGCGAGGAGCGCGCGTGAACGACCAGCAGGTCGCGCGTCGGGACCGCACGACGCTCGCCAAACAGCGGTTGCTGGCGGGCGGCCACATGCTCGTCCGTTTCGACACCGGCACGACCGAGCCCATCGATGCCGCGACGGAGGACGAGGTGATCGCCCGACTCACCGACCTCCATTCGGACAGCGACGCGATCGTCGTGTCCGACTACGGCTACGGCGTGATCACCGATCGCGTCGTGACCGTCCTCGCCGAGCTGCAACAGCGAGACCCGAAAGTGCTCGTCGTCGACGCGCGCGACCTCCGTCGCTACGGGGGTGTCAGCGCGACCGCCGTCAAGCCGAACTACGGCGAGGCGGTCCGGCTCCTCGGCGAGCGCGAGCTGACGGATCCGCGAGCGCGGGCCCGCCAGGTGGGGTCGCAGGGCGATCGGCTGCTCGACGTGACGGGCGCGCGAATCGTCGCGCTGACCGTCGACACGGACGGTGCATTCATCTTCGAGCGCGGCCGGCCGCCGTACCGGACCTACGCTCGACCGCGGAGCCACACCCGCGCCGCCGGCGCCGGCGACACGTTCGTGGCGGCGCTGGCGCTCGCGCTCGCCGCCGACCTGTCGACGCCCGCCGCCGCGGAGCTCGCATCCGCCGCCGCGGCCGTGGTCGTCGGCAAGGACGGCACGTCGAGCTGCTCGATCACCGAGCTCGAACAGGCGCTGTCGACGAGCGCCGGCAAGCGGCTCGAGTCGCTCGACAGCCTCGGCGCGCGGGTCGCGTTCCACCGCCAGCAGGGCCGTCGCATCGTCTTCACGAACGGCTGCTTCGACATCCTCCATCGCGGCCACATCACGTATCTCAACCGCGCGAAGGCACTCGGCGACGTGCTGATCGTGGCCGTCAACTCGGACGACAGCGTTCGGCGGTTGAAGGGCCCGGAGCGGCCCATCAACTCGCTCGACGACCGGCTCGAGGTGCTCGAGGCGCTCAGCTGCGTCGACCACGTCGTCGCGTTCGACACGGATACCCCGGAGCACCTCATCCGCACCGTCCGGCCCGACGTCTTCGCCAAGGGCGGCGATTACGGCCTCGACCGGCTGCCCGAGGCGCGCGTCGTCGAGGAGTTGGGTGGCAGCGTCCAGATCCTGCCGTACATCGAGGACCGCTCGACGACCGGCGTCATCGCTCGCGTCCGCGGCACGGACCGGCGAGGGACCGGCGAGGGTTCGGCGACGCCGCAGGAGACCGGGACCGCGGTGGGGCCGGGCCGTGCGCCAATGCCCGGGTCAGTCCCGCCGTCTACCGCGGTACGCGGGCGCCGGCATGCCTGAGCTCGCGCCACTCGACGGCGTGGCGCGCTGGCGGCAGGTTCGCAACGTCCTCGCGGTCCGTCTCGACGCGCTGGGCGACGTGCTGATGACGACGCCGGCGCTGCGCGCCATCCGGCAATCGGTGCCGGAAGCGCGGCTGACACTCATGACGTCGACCGGCGCCGCCGACGCCAGCCGTTGCATCCCGGAGCTCGACGACATCATCGCCACCGACGTCGCCTGGATGAAGGCGACCTCCACCCGGAGCGGGCCGGAGCACGAGCTCGCGCTGATCGATGTCCTGCGGCGGCGCGAGTTCGACGCCGCCGTCATCTTCACCGTCCACAGCCAGGATCCGCTGCCGGCGGCTCTGACGTGCTATCTCGCCGGCATCCCGCTCCGGCTCGCGCACTGCGCGACCAACCCGTACCAGCTGCTGACGGACTGGGTCCGCGATCCCGAGGCCGCCGAACCCATCCGTCACGAGGTCCAGCGACAGCTCGACCTCGTTGCCGCGGTCGGCTACCACACGGACGACACGCACCTTTCGTTCCGTGTCCCGCCCGATGCGAGTCGCCGCGTTCGTGCGCTCCTCTCGACATTGGGGTTCGACGCCGGCCCGCCGTCCTGGGGCGTGATCCATCCAGGAGCGACCGCGGCGTCCCGGCGTTACCCACCGGAACGCTTCGCGGCTGCCGCTTCGGAGCTCGCGGCGGAAGGCTGGCGCTTCCTCGTCACCGGGAGTCCGGGCGAAGCCGCCCTCGCCCGGTCGGTCGTCGACGCCATCGGTGGTTCGGCCCTGTCGCTCGCCGGTCAGCTGTCCGTCGCCGAGCTGGCGGCCCTGATCGCGATCGCGCCCGTGCTGATCACGAACAACACCGGCCCGGCCCACATTGCGGCCGCGGTCGGAACGCCCGTCGTCGACGTCTACGCGCTCACGAACCTCCAGCACGCCCCGTGGCGCGTCGTCCACCGACTCGTTGTCCATGACGTTCCGTGCCGCGGCTGCCGCAAGAGCCTCTGCCCGCTCGGCCACAACGCGTGCCTCACGGCGATCGAGCCCGGTGAGGTCGTCGCGGCGATCCGGGCGCTCGTCCCGGCCGCGGGACCTGGCCGCGAACCGGTCCGGCTGTCCGTCGCATCGTGAAACGCCACGGGTCGAGGGGACCGGCCGTCGACGTCCTCATTCCCACGTATCGCCGGCACACGGCGCTCGCGATCACGCTCGCCGGCCTCGTGTCGCAGACGTACCGTCCGCTGCGGATCGTGGTATCCGACCAGACGGAGGACGAGCCGCTGCCATCGCGCTCACCCGAGGTCGAATCGGTCGTCCGGGTACTCAACGCGGCCGGCTGCGCCGTGGAGCGGCACCACCACGTCCCGCACCGCGGCATGGCCGAGCAGCGCCAGTTCCTCGTCGACCGAACCCGCGCGCCGTTCGCGTTGTTCCTCGACGACGACGTGCTCCTCGAGCACGACCTCATCGAGCGGCTCGTCGGCGCGCTGTGCACGGCCCGCTGCGGCTTCGTCGGCGCCGCGCTCATCGGGCTGAGCTTTCGCGACGACGTCCGCCCGAACGAAGAGAGGATCGAGTTCTGGGACGGCGAGGTCCACCCCGAGTGGGTCGTGCCCGAGACCGACGCGTGGGAGCGCCACCGGCTCCACAACGCCGCGAATCTGCTCCACGTCCAGGAGCGGCTCAGGCCGACGAACGATCGCCTCTACAAGGTCGCCTGGGTCGGCGGCTGCGTCCTGTACGACGTCGCGAAGCTGCGGGCGAGCGGCGGGTTCCGCTTCTGGCGCCGGCTGCCCGTGCGCCACGCCGGCGAGGACGTCCTCGCGCAGCAACAGGTGATGGCGCGCTTCGGTGGCGCCGGGCTGTTCCCGTCCGGCGCCTATCACCTCGAGCTGCCGACGACCATCGACGACCGCCGCGTCGACGCGCCGCGCGTCCTCGCGCCGTCGCGCGCTCGTGGCGCCGTGCGGCGGCGTCAGTCGTCGTGGCGGACGAGGCCGCGGGCGAGGCACTCTTCGACGTCCAGCGTTCGGTAGCCCGCGTCGTCGAACAGGACGACGATCCGGTCCCCCTCGACGCGGCTGACCAGCCCCGCGCCGTACGTCACGTGGCGAATTCGGTCGTTGAGCTCGAACGGATGCCTGCCGTCGACGTCATCCACCGCCTCCTGCGCGGCGCCTGCCCGCTTCGCGGCCGCGAGGCAGCGGTCACAGTTGTTGCAGGGTGGCTCGTACTCCTCACCGAGGTAGTTGAGGAGGTATCGCCGGCGGCAGCCCATCGTCTCCGCGTAGCCGCGCAGCATTTCGACTCGCGACAGGGCGTGCCGCCGCCGTCGTTCCTGGGCCGCGACGACGTCGGCCGCGAGCTCGCCATGCTCGCGATCGGCGACCAGAGCGACCGAACCATCAGGGTCTACCCGGACGGCGCCCAACGCTTCGAGCCGCCCGATGACGGCTTCCGTCCGCCGGGCCGACCGCCGCGCCGCGCGGGCCAACACCGCCGTGCTGGCGCCTTCGTTCCGCGTCAGTGCTCGAATCACCGCCCGGGCCGTCGACTCGTCGACGAGCGCCGGCGCGCCCTGGAAGCGACGCAGCGCGAGATCCTCGGGCCGGAACAGCAGGATGGCGCGCGCCGGCTCACCGTCGCGCCCCGCACGGCCGATCTCCTGGTGGTAGGCGTCGAGCCCGTCGCTCACGTCGTGGTGGACGACGAACCGAACATCCCGCTTGTCGATCCCCATCCCGAACGCGATGGTCGCCACGACGACGTGCGTCGCGCCGTCCATGAATGCGTCCTGGACCGCGTGTCGTTGACGCGTGCCCAACCCGGCGTGGTACGCGGCCCCCCGCACGCCCGTCGCCGTGATCGCATCGGCGAGCTCCTCGGCCGCGCGCCGCGTCGCGACGTACACGATTCCGGCGGCATCCGCGCCGGTGCTGCTTGCCGCCAGCGCGATCGCCGCGTCCCGCTTTGAGCGGTCGTCGGCGAACGTCCGGACGTCGAGGTAGAGGTTGGGCCGGTCGAAGCCGCGAGCGACGATCAGCGGATCGCGCAGCCGCAGCCACTCGACGATCTCATCGCGGACGGCAGGCGATGCCGTGGCGGTGAGGCCCAGGATCGGCGGCCGTCCGAGTGCCTCGGCGACCGCACCCAGGCGGCGATATTCGGGCCGGAAGTCGTGGCCCCATTCGCTGACGCAGTGGGCCTCATCGACGACGAACAGCGAGGCGCGGGCCACCGAAAGGCGGGCGAGTACACCCGGATTGGCGAGCTGCTCCGGGGCGACGAGGAGGAACTCGATCTCGCCGCGTTCAAACGCCTCGAGCGCCGCCTCGCGCTCGCGTTCAGGGAGCGTCGAGTTCAGCGCCGCGGCGCCGCCGACGTCGAGCTCCTCGAGCGCGTCGAGCTGATCGCGTTGAAGCGCGATCAGCGGCGAGACGACGATCGTGGGTCCCGGCCGCTGGACGCCGGCGAGCTGGTAGATCGCGGATTTTCCGCCGCCCGTCGGCAGGAGCGCGATCGTGTCGCGGCCCGCGGCCACGGCGCGCACAGCCTCCTCTTGCCCCGGCAGGAGATCGGCGACACCAAGCGTTCTGCGCGCGAGCGCCCGCACGCCCGCCGGCGCGGCCGCGCTCGCCTTGCCGCGCACGGTCGCGTTACCTCGCCCGGTAGCGTTCCCGCGCACGGTCGCGTCACCTCGCCCGGTAGCGTTGCCGCGCACGGTCGCGTTACCCTGCGCGGTCGCGTTGCCGCGTACCCCCGCCGTCACCCCGCTGCGCCGAGACCCGTCAGCCTGCGCGAAGCCCGGCGCTGGCAGCCGCGTCCGGAGCCGAATCCGCAGCCGCGATCGAGCGGATCGCCGCCTCACTGACGTCATCGCCGGCGATCTCGAGCCCCGGCGACAGGAGGAACTGCCGCAACACCGCCGTCCGGGCCTGGAGCGTCCTGGCCCGTTCCTCCAGGCGGTCGCGAACCCCGTCGCTCGTGCCAGGCCAGCCGTGCGCGAGGAGCCGTCGGGTCAGCGCTTCCTGCTCCTCGAGCGCCCGCAACGCGGCCCAAAGCGCATCCTCGAGCCCGGCGTTCTCCGCGGCCAGCAGCGACCGTGCGGTGTACGCATGTCCCACGCGGCAGCGGAAGCGCAGCTCCGTCTTGTCGCCTACCTCCCACAGCACGCCACCGCAGTCTGGACAGCCAAACGTGGATGGCGTGCCGGGAGCGGTCGCCGACGGCCCGTCGCGAATCGCGCTCATGTCGTTCTCGGCCGCGAGCGACTCTCGGGCATGGTCATCCATCGTGTCCCTTCCGGTATCCGCGAGCAGCAGGCTCGACAGCTGTTGGCCGATCGCGTCGGCGGGCAGAACGTGATCGATGCGCGCCGCCTCGAGCGCGCTCTGCGGCATGCTCGGCACGATCGCGTCGGACGGATCCTGAACGACGGTGATGGCGCCCGCGGCGGCCAGGATCCGCAGTCCGAATGCGCCGTCGTCGAGCGCGCCCGACAGGACGACGCCAATCGTTCGGCTGCCGTGCGCGATCGCCGCGGATCGGAAGAGGACGTCGACGGCGGGTCGATGGAGGTTCTCGTGCGGTCCGCGCGTCACCCGCACCCGGCCGTCATCGACGAGGAGATGGCGATCCGGCGGCGCGACGAGGATCCGCCCCGGCTCGATGCGCTGTCCGTCAACGGCGTGCGAGGCCGGGAGTGCCCCGGATCGAGAGAGGATCAACGGCAGGTTGCTATGGGAGTCGGGCGGTACGTGGAGCACGACGAGGACGGCCGCCGGCAAGTTCGGGTCCACGCCGCGGGCGAGCCGCATCAGCGCGTCGACGCCTCCGGCCGATGCGCCGACGACAACGAGGTCCCGTTGGGCCACGCTATTCCTCCTCGGCGGGGTGGGGACGTCGATCCGGCGGATCCGGCCGAGCTTGGGACGTCACCACCCGTGGGACTACCATACGGACCCGACCCTCCCGCAACGGGAGCCCCATTGCCGAAGCGTGACAAGCAGGTGACAGCGACCGCCGATTCGATGGCCGGCGGGCATCTCGTCGTGGTCGGATCTTCGGCCGGCGGCGTGGAGGCGCTGTCGGTGCTCGTGTCGACGCTGCCGAAGGAGTTTCCGGCCCCGATCGTCATCGCCCAGCATCTTGATCCGCGGCGACCAAGTCACCTGGGGGAGATCCTGTCGCAACGCTCGACCGTCCCGGTCGTGACGGTCGAGGATCAGGCGGAGCTGAAACCCGGCTGGATCCACGTCGTGCCCGCCAACCGCCACGTCGAGGTGACGGACCACGAGGTTCGGCTCACGGAGCCGAGCGGTGACAAGGTCGCCACGCCATCGATCGACTTCGTGCTCTCGAGCGCCGCCCACGTCTTCGGCGAGGCGCTCGTCGCCGTGATCCTCAGCGGCACTGGTTCAGACGGCGCCGATGGCGCACGGACGGTCAAGGCCGCCGGCGGGACCGTCGTCATCCAGGACCCCGACACCGCCCGCTACCCGTCGATGCCGGCGTCACTCGCCCCGACCACCGTCGACATCACGGCGCCGGTCGAGGCGATCGGCCCGATCCTGCACGACCTCGTCACTGGCGTGCTGGAACCCGACGCGGACGACAGCCAGCTGCTGACGAGATTCCTCGACGAGCTCCGCAAGCGGAGCGGGATCGACTTCCGCAGCTACAAGCGACCAACCATCCTTCGTCGCCTCCAGCGACGCATGGTCGCGACCCAGTCGATGCGGCTGCGCGACTACGTGCGCTACGTGTCGGCCCACCCGGATGAGTACCCGCGATTGACGAGCACCTTCCTCATCAAGGTCACGGAGTTCTTCCGCGACGCCGAGCTGTTCGAGGCGCTTCGGGACCGGATGTTGCCCGAGCTGATCGACGCCGCGCGCGAGCGCAAGGAGCTGCGGATCTGGTCCGCCGGGTGCGCCACCGGCGAGGAGGCCTATTCACTGGCGATCCTGGTCCGTGATGCACTCGGCTCCGAGCTGGGTGACTGGACGGTTCGGATCTTCGCCACGGATCTCGACGCAGAGGCGGTCGCGTTCGCCCGGCGCGGCGTGTATCCGGCGTCCGCGGTCCAGCACGTGCCGGACGACCTCGTCGCGCGGCATTTCAGCCGGATCGACGGCGAGTACGAGGTCCGAAGCGAGCTGCGTGCGCTCGTCGTCTTCGGCCAGCACGACCTCGCCTTGCGCGCCCCGTTCCCGCGCACGGACCTCGTCGTGTGCCGCAACGTCCTCATCTACTTCACCGAAGAGCTCCAGCGACGCGCCCTGCAGGTGTTCGCGTTCTCCCTTCGCGACGCCGGCGTGCTACTGCTCGGCATGGCCGAAACTACGACGCCCCTGGCCGAGTATTTCGCGCTCGTCGACAAGCGGCTCAAGGTGTTCCGCCGCCACGGCGACCGCACCGTCGTACCGCCGTTCCGGCTGCGCGACCCGAGTCCCGCGCCGGTCAGTTTCGGGGCGAGGCGTCTGCAACGGCTGCCCGACGCGCCGACGTTCGACGCGCCGCTCGCCCACGTCGTTGGGCGCGCATCGCTCGCCCTCGCCTCGCTCCCGATCGGCGTCGCGGTGGTCACGCGCGACTACGACATCGAGTACATCAACCCCGTCGTTCGGCGGCTCCTATCCATCCACGGCGCGGCGATCGGGCAGGACGTCGTCCACCTTGCCGCGACCGTTCCGGCGGAGGATTTGCGCGGTGCGCTCGATGAGGCGCTGGCGGGACGGCTGGCGAGGCTCAGCGCGCGGATCACGATCCCGGGCGAGGACTCGCCGCGCATCGTCGAAGTCGTCGCCGCGCCGATCGCCGACGACGGCGCGGGCGGCGAGCCCAGTGGTGCGGTCATCGTCGTCCGCGACACGACGTCCGAGCACGTCGCGGCTGACGATCTCGCCGGGGCACTCGCGCGCGACGACGAGGAGGTCGCGCGACTTGGCGTAAGGCTCGACGCGCTTCGCGACGAGAGCCGCAAGATCACGGCCGCGAACGAGGAGCTGGCCGCCAAGAACGCTGAGCTGCGCGCTGCGAACGAGGAACTGCTCGTAGCGAACGAGGAGGTTCAGGCCGCGAGCGAGGAAGTCGAGACGCTGAACGAGGAGCTCCAGGCAACGAACGAGGAGCTGGAGACGCTCAACGAGGAGCTCCAGGCAACGGTCGAGGAACTGAACACGACGAACGACGACCTCGAGGCGCGCAGTGTCGAGCTCCAGGAGATGGCGACGGATCTCGATGAGCAACGCCGGCGTGCGGACGCTGCCCGCGACCGCATGGCCGCGATCATCGCGGTCCTGGACGACGGTGTCCTCGTCGTCGATCAGCGCGGCGCGACCGTCCTGCGCAACGAGGCCTGGCGCCGGATGTTCGACGACGAACGGATCGACCCGCTCGACGACAGCGGCAACGCCCTAAGCATTCCCGACGTGTCCACGCGAGCGGTCGGAGGAGAGGTCGTCCACATGACGCTGTCGGACATCGCCGGCGGTCGCCGCCGCTGGTTCGAGCTCCACGCTCGGGCCATCCCGGCCGAGATGGGCATTGGCGCGGGCGCGATCCTCGTCTTGAACGACACGACTGACGTCAGCCTGCGGCGACTCCAGGAGGAGTTCGTCGGCGTCGTCGCGCACGAGCTGCGGACGCCGCTCACCGCGCTTCGCGGCTACCTCCAGCTGCTCAAGCGTCGCGTCGACGGCGAAGCGGGCGGCAAGCTCGACCTGGCGATCTCACAGGCGGATCGTCTGCACCACCTCGTCGACGAGCTGTTCGACATCACGCTTGCGGACAGCGGCCGGCTGTCGATCGATCCCGCGCCGGTCGACCTGCGCATCGTGATCGACGAGACCGTGGAGATCGCGCGTGGGGTGAGCGATCGGCATGTGTTCACCGTGGAGGAGCCGCCGGACGAGGTGCGCGTCGTCGCGGATCGAGCGCGAATCCAGCAGGTGCTGCTGAACGTGTTGACG
>JBKPTC010000140.1:0-6679 GCA_046735355.1 bacterium | reverse complement strand
CGACGCGGAGTACTACCGAATCCACTTTCGGCCCGCGGTCCGCTGGCCGTCGACTATCGACGCGGTCGTTGGCCGGCTGCGACGAGCGTTCACGCCAGCCGCGATCGTTGCGGCGCGTGCGATCGAGCATTCGCTATACGCCCAGACCTGGTTGCGCAAGGACTACGACTTGATCCCGCGGCTGCGTGACCTTCGAATCCCGACCCTCGTCATCCACGGCGACCACGACTTCGTCCCGCTCGAAATCCCGGGCGAGATCTCCGGTGCTATCCCGGGCGCGCGGCTGGTCGTGCTTCCGGACTGCGGTCACTTCGCGTTCATCGAACAGCGCGCACTGGTACGCGACGCGATCGGCGACGCCTTGGGTCTGCCGGCCTAGGTGATCTCGCGGAGTCAGCTGCCGAAGATCTGCTCGATCAGGTACGGCGCGGTTTCCTCGAGCTGGTCGTAGCGGCACTCCGCGGGCGGCTTGTCGGGACGCCAGCGCTTGAACGTCGTCGCGTGGCGGAATCGGTCGCCCTGCAGGTGGTCATAGGCGACCTCCACGACGCGCTCCGGCCGAAGCGGTTCCCACGAGAGGTCCTTGCCACGATTCCAGCGTGACGTCGCGCCTGGCATCCGCTGGCCCGACGCATCGGCCGAACCGAGGCCTGCCCACTCGGCCCATTCGCTCCACGGATGTCCTTCGGTCGCGTTCGCTCGGAGCGGCTCGAGCTCCTTCAGCAACGACGCCCGCCGATCCCAGGTGAACGACGACGTGATCCCGACGTGATGCAGCCTGCCCTCGTCGTCGAAGAGCCCCAGCAGCAGCGACCCGACGTGCGTCTGCGGTCCGTTCTTGTGCCACCGAAATCCGGCGACCACGCAGTCGGCGGTTCGCTGATGCTTGATCTTCAGCATCGCGCGCTTGCCCGGCTGGTACGTGCCGTCGAGCCGCTTCGCGACGATCCCGTCGAGGCCGGCGCCCTCGAACGTGCTGAACCACTCCTGGCCCGTGTTTCGGTCCGTCGTCGCCGGAGTCAAATGCACGGGCGGCTCGACTTTCGATAGCACCCGTTCAAGCCGTGCGCGCCGCTCGCCCTGCGGCACCTTCCGGAGGTCCTCGTCGTCGAGCGCCAGCAGGTCCCACGCGACGAACGACGCCGGCGTCTCCTCGGCGAGGAGCTTCACGCGTGATGCCGCCGGGTGAATACGTAACAGCAGCGCCTCGAAGTCGAGCTCGCCGTCGCGGGCGATGACGACCTCACCGTCGACGACGCAACGCCGGGGCAGATTGGCTCGCAACGGATCGGCGAGCTCCGGGAAGTAGCGGTCGAGCGGCTTCAGGTCGCGGCTCTGAGTGAGAACCTCCTCCCCGTCCCGAAACACGATCGCCCGGAAGCCGTCCCACTTCGGTTCGAACAGCCAGCCGTCGTCACGCGGCAGCGAATCGACCGCCTTGGCCAGCATCGGCTCGATCGGCGGCTCGACGGGTAGTCGCATCGAGCGAGTGTAGGCGGGCAGCCCGCACTCTGAACCTTCGCGTGGCCTTACCCATACGGGAGAGCGACGACCGCCCGGAACCGCTGTTCCTGGTTCGGCGTCCCGGGGACCTCGCGCCACCAACGGCGCCACAGCGAGGGCGTTCGATGTTGCGAACCATCTCGGCCCACCGGGTCCTCGTGGCGTGCGCGCTCGCGGCGCTCGTCGCGGCGGCCTGCGCGGGATCCTCGACCACGATCCTCTCCAAGGTCGGCGCGTCCGTCGGCGGCGCCCCCGCCGCCGCATCCGCCGCGGGTTCGGCCGCGCCCGCCTACGGGCTAGGTTCCGGCTCCGAGTCCGCCGGCGGCACCGGCAACCTGGGCGGCGGCGACAACGGCTCGAACGCCGCGTTCCGGGACGATGCCAAGATCGTTCGGACGGGCACCATGAGCCTCCAGGTCGACGACCTCGCCACCGCCGTCCGAACCGCCCGCGACGCGATCCGGGCCATGGGCGGCTATGTCGCCGGGTCCCGCCAGACGAACTCCGGCGATCAATCCGTCGCGGAGATCACGTACCGCATCCCGTCCGATCGCTGGGACGACTCACTCGACGCCATCCGGAATGTCGCCAGGAAGCTGATCGATGAGCAGACGAACTCGGTCGAGGTGACCGGCCAGCTCATCGACCTCGAGGCGCGGATCGCGAACCTCCGAGCGAGCGAGAAGGCCTTCCAGCTGATCGCCGAGAAGGCGACCAAGATCAGCGACATCATCGAGGTGCAGAACCAGCTGTCGAACGTTCGCGGCCAGATCGAGCAGCTCGACGCGCAGCGGAGCCACCTTTCGGACGAGGCCTCGTTCGGCACGATCAGCGTGACGTACGGGGTCGAGGTCAAGGCGGTTACCGAAGCCGCAAAGGGCTGGAACGCCGGCGAGGAGGTCGACCGGGCCACGGCGTCGCTGGTCGACGTCCTGCAGGCGGTGACTTCGGCCGGTATCTGGTTCGCGATCGTCTGGTTCCCGATCCTGCTGATGATCGCGGTCGTGGTGGCGATCGGCGCCTTCGTACTCCGCCGGACGGGCGTCATTCGAAAGGACGAACCGCCGGCTCCGGCCCCCGCGGCCTGACTTCGGGGCCGCACCCTCAATCGGGTTCGGCCGTCCGAACTTCCGGGTCGGCCGTCTGAAGTTGCGGTTCGGCCGGCGAACTTCGGGTTCGGCTGTCGCCGGTCGCGCGCGGCTGGCACGATGACGGCGTGACCGAACAGGCGAATCGCTACGACACGATCGCGCGCGGCTATGGCCGCTGGTGGGCGCCGGTGCTGCGACCGACCGCGGTGACGGTGCTGGACCGGATCGCCGCGACGGTGGAGGGCACGAACGCGCACATCCTCGACGTCGGCACGGGGACGGCGACACTCGCCATTGCCGCGATCAAGCGCTGGCCACGGGTCCGCGTCGCCGGCATCGATGCATCGCGGGGCATGGCACAGGCGGCGCGCGCCGAGGCGGACCGGGCGTTGGGGCCACGCGACCGGCGGCGCTTCGAGGTCCGTGTCGCGTTCGCCCACGAGCTGCCGTTCGGCCCCGACTACTTCGATGCGGCTATGTCGTCGTTCGTGCTGCAGCTGGTCCCGAGTCGCAGCGCTGTGCTGCGTGACGTCCGGCGCGTGCTACGTACCGGCGGAGGCTTCGCGCACGTGACGTGGATGGTGGGCGATCGCGTGTTCGCGCCGGATGTCGAGTTCGACGCGGCGCTCGAGAAGATCGGGATCGGCGGCCGCGAGCCGGAAGGGCGACGCGGTGATTACGCATCGCTGAACGCCGCGATCAACGAGTTACGCCGCGCCGGGTTCCGCGGCGTGACCGGCGACACCGAGGAGCTGGTTCATCGCTTCAACTCCCTCGAGTACGAGAAGTTCCTCGAGGAGTTCGACGAGGAGGACACCTTCGCATCACTCGAGCCGGACGAGCGCGACGATCTGCGGCGCGACCTCCGCCGGCGGCTGTCCCGGCTGCCCGCCAGCGCGTTTGATCTTCGACTCCCCGTCGTGCGCGTCAGCGGCACGCGTTCGTGAGCTAGCTCTCGGGCTTCTCCGCGGAGCTGCCGGCCGCCTGACCCTGGCCTTCGGCTCCGCCCTCGGCCGGCGCCGCACCCTCGGCGCCTTCCGGCGCGGCTTCCGCCGCCGGCGCCGCGGCTTCCTCGACGCGCGGCGGCAGGACGCGCGCAACGAGCTCGTCGGGCTCGGTCAGCAGCGTGACGTCCGGCGGGATCGCGAGATCGCGAACGTGGATGGTCGCCTCGAAGTCGGTCAGGGAGTCGATCGGGTATTCGATCCGGCGGGGCAGGTGATCTGGCAGCGCGCGGACACGCACTTGCTCCAGCGCGTGGAGGAGCGTCCCGCCCTGGACGCGGACCGCCTCCGAGTCGCCGGTGGGCTGCAGCGGCACGTCGACGATGAGCTCCTCGGTCATCCGGACGAGGAACAGGTCGACGTGGAGCGGCCGACGGTTGACGGGATGAACCTGCACGTCGTGGATCAGGACCGGGTTGGACTTCTTGCCGGCGACGGACAGGTCGACCAGCTCGTTCGCGCCAACGTGCCGGCGCAGCAGATCGAACTCGTGCGCATCGAGGGTCAGGTTCGACGATTCGACGCCGTGGCCATAGACGACGGCGGGCAGCCGGCCGTCGCGCCGCAGCTTGGCGACGGCCTTGCCGATGGTCTGGCGCTCCTGCGCAGCCAGCGTCGGGCGGGCGTTCGGCATCTGGAGTTGGACCTCGATTGCGCTCGCGGGCTGCGACTCGGCGGCTCGTTCGGCTGCCTGGCGCCCGAAGGGCCCCGATAACCTACCACACGACCGCTGCACGGCCGAACCGGACGCGGGTCCGGTGATCGCGGAACCGGGGCCGACGGAGCCCGGTGTAGCATCGGCCCGTGTCGGCCACGATCCTGATCGTCGAGGACGAGTTCGCGGTCGCCCGGGGCATCCAGTACGCGCTCCAGCAGGAGGGCTACCAGGTCGCCGTCGCCCGATCCGGCGAAGAGGGCCTGGACTTCGCGACAACCCAGGCGCCGGACCTCGTCGTGCTCGACGTTCGGCTGCCCGGCATCGACGGCTTCGAGGTCCTGAGAAGGCTCCGCGCTACGGGCTCCAAGGCGCCGGTGCTCGTGCTGACGGCACGCGACGACGAGGTCGACAAGGTCATCGGGCTGGAGCTGGGCGCCGACGACTACCTCACGAAGCCATTCGGGCTGCGCGAGCTGATGAGCCGCATCAAGGCACTCCTGCGCCGTGCCTACGGTGACCTTGCCGATGCCGCCGGCGGGCGCGTGATCCGGCACCAGGACCTCGTGATCGACCTCGAGCGCCGGCGCGTGCAGCGCGGGCAACGCCGAATCGCGCTGACGCCGACCGAATTCGAGATCCTCCGGCACCTCGCCAGCCGGCCCGGGCGCGTCTACACGCGATCCGAGCTGCTCGAGCTGCTGCGCGACTACGAGGCGCTCGACCAGGACGAGAAGACGATCAACGTCCACGTCAGCCACCTCCGTGACAAGATCGAGGACGACCCGGCGGTGCCGTCGTTCGTGCTGACCGTGCGCGGCGTCGGCTACGCGTTCGCCGAACGCTGATCGCAAGGCCGGCGACGTGAGCGGCATCAGCGACCTCATCGCCCGAATCCGGGCGCTCGCGCCGCACCGATTCCAGGCCCGGCTGACGCTGGCGTTCGTCGCCGTCGTGGCACTCACGCTGCTGCTCGTGTCGTTCCTCGTGCTCAATCGGCTGGACGACTATTTCGCTCGCGAGCAGCGTGCCGACTTGTCGAACCGCACCCGGACCATCGCCACATACGTCGCCAGCAACGTGCGTACCGGCGTCGGGCTGCGGCCGATCGTCGACGGCGACAACGTGACGAACCCCGCCGCCATCGCGGTGCTCGACACGCCGACGCAGCGGATCGTGATGGCGGACCTGCTCGGCCAGGCCAACGTCTCGATCCAGTTCGGTACACAAACCCCGGGTGGGCGCTTCGTCGCATCGCCGAACGGCCGAATCGACCTCGCCCTGCAGGCCGAACCGTTGCCCGGGCAGGCGCGCGAGGAGCTTTCGGCCGACCCCGTCGTATTCCCCGTCCAGGGCTTCTTTCCGTTCGCGGTGCAGGTCACCCTGTCGGATCCGTACACATTCCGCGCATCCGCGATGTCGAACGTGGCCGGGTTGCTCGCCGCGACCGCGCTCTTCGCGCTCGGTCTGGCGGTCATCGTCGCGGCCGGACTCGCGCGCCGCTTCACGACACCACTGCGGCGGCTGACCGACGCTACGAGCGCGCTCGCCGAGGGCGACCTGACGCGCCGCGTGCCGCCGGCGCAGGTCACCGGCGCGGCCGAGCTCACGGAGCTCGCCGTGCAGTTCAACGCGATGGCCGAGCGGCTCGAGCAGAGCATCGACATCATCCGCCGCGATCGCGACCGGAGCCGCGACTTCCTGGCCGATGTGTCGCACGAGCTTCGGACGCCCATCGCCGCGCTCCGCACGTTCAACGAGCTGCTCCGCGAGCAGGCAGCCGACGATCCGGAGGCGCGGGCAGAGTTCCTCGAGTCGAGCGCGCAGCAGATCGAGCGGCTCGACTGGCTGGCTCAGAACCTGCTCGAGCTGTCGAAGCTCGACAGCGGCCTCGTGATGCTCGACCTGCGCCCGGACGATCTTCGTGCCGCGGTGCAGTCGGCCGTCGAGCAGGCGCAGCCCGCGGCTCGGCGGCGCGGCATCGCGCTGACGCTCGATGCGCCGGATCGTCCGCTCCGGATCCGACACGATCCGCAGCGGATCGCCCAGGTCGTCGGCAATCTCGTCGGCAACGCGATCAAGTTCACGTCGCCCGGCGGTTCTGTCGGCGTCGCGCTGCGCCCGACGGACGAGGGCGCCGAAATCAACGTCGTCGACACGGGCGTCGGCATCGACGCGGCCGAGCTGCCGCGCATCTTCGACCGCTTCTACCGCGGTTCGCTCGCCAACGAGGCACGCGGCAGCGGCAGCGGGCTGGGCCTTGCGATCGTGCGGTCGATCGTCGATATGCACCGGGGCAGCGTGACCGTCGAGAGCCGGCTCGGCAGTGGATCGCGCTTCGTCGTCACACTCCCGCGCGATCCGCGGCGCGACCCCATGGCGGGGGTTGCGCCGTCCGCGGGTGCGGCGCCTGCCCCTTCGGTGCC
>JBKPTC010000139.1:0-3600 GCA_046735355.1 bacterium | reverse complement strand
ATCGGGATCGGGCTCGGCGGCGACGAGAAGCACGCCGCGGCGGACTACGCGCACCTGTTCCGGCACGCGACCGACGCGGGGCCCCGATCGGTCCCGCACGCGGGGGAGACGGCCGGGCCCGAGTCGGTGCGCTCGGCGCTGGAAGGTCTGCGCGCCGACCGGATCGGCCACGGGATCCGCTCGCTCGAGGATCCGGATCTCGTCGCACGCCTGCGTGAGGAGCGCTTCCCGCTCGACGTCTGTCCGACCTCGAACGTCATGACGAAGGTGGTGCCCTCGATCGAGGAGCACCCGCTCCCCGCGATGATCGAGGCCGGCCTGCTGGTAACGGTGAACGCCGACGACCCGTCGGTGTTCCACGCGCCGCTGTCGCACGAATACGGGCTCGCGCGAGACGCGTTCGGGATGTCGGACGAGCGGCTCGCCGCGCTCGCGCGGAACGCGATCGAGGCGTCCTTCGCCGACGACGCGACCAAGACGCAGCTCGGCGAGGAGGTGGACGCGTGGCTGACGACGTGACGTCGGCGGGTCCTCGCGGCACCGAGCCGCCCGAGCGCGTCACGCAGCTCGAGCGCTTCCGCGGTCACCTGATCGATCTCACGCCGCTGCGGCGCTCGCGCGACTTCCGGTGGTTGTTCGGCGGGCTCGCCGTCTCGCACTTCGGAACGGAGATCGCGTTCGTCGCGATCCCGTTCCAGGTGTGGCGGCTGACGCATTCGACGCTCGCCGTCGGACTGCTCGGGCTGTGCGACCTCGTGCCGCTGCTCGTCACCCCGATCCTCGGCGGGATGGCGGCCGACGCGTTCGAGCGACGGCGGTTCGTGATCCGGGTGCACGTCGCGCTCGGCCTGCTGTCGGTCGCGGTCGCCGTCAACGCGTTCCTTCCCGAGCCGCGGCTGTGGGTCCTGTACGTCTTCGCGACGGCGAACGCCGGCCTGTACGGGCTCTACCGGCCCGCGATCGACGCATGGCCGGCCCGGCTCGTCGGAACCGACCTGCTTCCATCGGCGCTCGCGCTCGAGATGCTCTACTTCAACGTCGACGGCCTCGCCGGTCCGGCCCTCGCCGGGATCATCATCGCGGCGATCGGCGTCGGCGGCGCGTACCTGATCGACGTGGGCACGTACGTCGTCGCGATCGCGTGTCTGGCGATGATGCGGCCGTCGCCGCCGGCGGACGAGGCTCCCGCGCCCGGCCTCGAGGCGATCCGCGAGGGGCTCCGGTTCCTCCGCGGGAAGCGCGTGCTCCAGATGACGTATCTGATCGACTTCAACGCGATGGTGTTCGGGATGCCGCTCGCGCTGTTTCCGGCGATGGCCGACCGCCTGAACGCCGGCCCGCAGGGCCTCGGGCTGCTCTACGCGGCGGGCGCCGGCGGAAGCGTCGTCGCGTCGCTGTTCAGCGGGCGGCTCCGTCACGTCCGGCGGCAGGGGAGGGCGATCGTCGTGTCGGTCGTCGTCTGGGGCGCCGCGATCGTCGGGTTCGGGCTGTCGACGTCGCTCTGGATCGCGATCGCGTTCCTCGCCGTGGCGCACGCCGGCGACCTCGTCAGCGGCGTGTACCGGACGTCGATCGCGCAAACGGTGGTCTCCGACGACCTGCGCGGCCGGCTCGATGGCATCGGGCTCACGGTGTGGACGTCGGGACCGGCGCTCGGCAACCTGGAGGCCGGCGGCGTCGCCTCGCTCGTGTCCGTTCCCTTCGCGGTCGTGAGCGGCGGCGTGGCCTGCGTCGTCGGGGCGCTCTTGATCGGCGCGCTCGTGCCGTCGTTCCGGAACTACGACGCGCGGAGCCCGCACGCCTGACGTCGGCTCCGCCGGCTACGACACAGCGGCCGGCGGCGGAGCTGATCTCGGGTGCCCGTACACTCGTTCGTATGCTGCTGTGCCCGCACTGCGGGGAGGACAACTCGGACCGCGCCCGCTTCTGCATCCGGTGCGGCTCCTCGCTCGGCGCGTCGGAGCCGCGCTCCGAGGAACGGAAGATCGTGACGGTCCTGTTCGCCGAGCTCGCCGGCGTCGACGAGCGCTCCGATCCCGAGGATCTCAAGCGCGAGCTCGCCCCGTATCACGCGCAGGTCCGGAAGATCGTCGAGGGGCACGGCGGGACCGTCGACAAGTTCATGGGCGAGGTCGTGCTCGGCGTGTTCGGCGCGCCGACGGCGCACGAGGACGATCCTGAGCGCGCCGTCCGGGCGGCGCTCCGCCTGACCGGCGTGGTGTCGGACGGCCAGCAGGCGCCGAGCCCGCTGGCGGGGCGGATCAGGATCGGCATCGATACCGGCGAGGCGGTCGTCGCGCGCCCGGGCACCGGCCCGACGATCGGCGAGGCGGTGACCGGCGACGTCGTCAACACCGCGTCACGGATCACCTCGATCGCGGTGCCCGGCGAGGTCATCGTCGGCGAGCCGACGCACGGGACGACCGCGTTCGCGTTCGAATACGAGGCGCGCGATCCGGTCGCCGTGAAGGGCAAGGCCGAGCCGCTCGCGGTCTGGCGCGCGGTCGAGGCGCGCAGCCGCATGGGCGTCGATCTGCGGCCGCGGACGCCGACACCGTTCGTCGGGCGGCGCGAGGAGCGCTCGATCCTGGAGGCGGCGCTCCGCCGCGCGTTGAACGAGCCGTCGGTGCAGATGGTGACGATCGCCGGAGAGCCGGGCGTCGGCAAGACGCGCCTCGTCCACGAGCTCGGGCTGCTGGTCGACGACTACCCCGAGCTGGTGCGGTGGCGTCAGGGCCGGTGCCTGCCGTACGGCGAGGGCATCAGCTTCTGGGCGTTCGGCGAGATCGTGAAGGCCGAGGCCGGGATCCTCGAGTCCGACGGGCCGGAGGAGGTTTCGGCCAAGCTCGCGGCCTCGCTCGCGCATCTCGACGACCCGGCCGAGCGCGACTGGATCCGGACGCGGCTCGCGCCGCTCGCCGGCGTCGAGGGCGCCGTGGACGTTCCGCGCGACGAGCTGTTCACGGCGTGGAGGCGCTTCGTCGAGATGCTCGCCGCCCACGCTCCCACGGTGTTGGTGTTCGAGGACCTGCAGTGGGCCGACGACGCGCTCCTGGCCTTCATCGAGCATCTGGCCGACTGGGTCGTCGGGCTGCCGCTGTTCATCTGCTGCACCGCCCGACCCGAGCTGTACGAACGCCACCCCGCGTGGGGCGGCGGTCGGCGCAACGCGTCCTCGATCGCGCTGCCGCCGCTGTCGCCGACGGAGACCTCGATGCTGCTGTCGGCGCTGCTCGAGCGGACGGTGCTGCCGGCCGCCACGCAGGGCGCACTGCTCGAACGCAGCGGCGGCAACCCGCTGTACGCGGAGGAGTTCGTTCGGATGCTTCGCGATCGCGACGTCTCGACGGGCGGCAACGGCGCCGCCGACGTGTCGGTGCCGCAAACGGTCCAGCTGCTGATCGGTGCGCGGCTCGACACCTTGCCGCCCGATCACAAGGCGCTGCTGCAGGACGCGGCCGTCGCGGGCAAGGTCTTCTGGCGCGGACTCGTCTCGTCGATGGGGGACCTCTCGGCGGAGCGCGCGAACGAGATCCTGCACGAGCTGGTGCGGCGCGAGTTCGTGAGGCCGTCGCGGACCAGCAGCATGCGCGGCGACGA
>JBKPTC010000138.1:0-11974 GCA_046735355.1 bacterium | reverse complement strand
GCGCCAGCAAGTCGGCCGACTGGACGGCGTTCTTCGACACGACGAGCGCGTAACCGCACCTCGATCCCCGCTACGCTCGGCGACGTGGAAACGCCGGTTCCGCCCGAGTTCGACGACGACGAGGCGTACGGCGCTTCTTTGGGCGATCCGTCGTTCTGGGAGCCGTATGCGCGAGCCGCGTTGCGCGCCGCCGGTCTCGACGAATCGGGCGAGGTGCGGATGCACTTCCCGGCCACGCACGTCGCGGCGCTGGTGGGCGACGACCGGTTCGTGAAGCTTCATTACGAGGACCGGTTCGGCGAGGACGGCTTCCAGACCGAGCGCGAGGCCTACGCGATGCTCGGCGACGCCGACGTGCCCATCCCGCGGCTGCTCGCCGACGGCGCGTTGTATCCCGACGGCGGCGGATGGCGGTGGCCGTTCCTCATCATGACGACCATGCACGGTCGGGCGCTCCGGAAGGTCGACGGCATCACGGACGAGGATCGCCAGACGATCGCGAAGTTCGTCGGGTCGACGCTCCGAGCGCTGCACGACATCCCGGTCGAGGACGGCGAGTACGTCTCGTTCGACCTGTACGAGGACCTCATCGGAACGCGGATGTCGCGCGCGCATCGAGACCACGAGACGTGGGGCTCGCTCCCCGAACGCCTGCGGCCGCAGGTGCGCGACTACGTCCGGAACGCGGAGGAGCTGATCGACCCCGATCGGGAGACGCCGGTGTTCATCCACGGCGATCTCCACGGCGGCAACGTCTTCGTCGAGGGCGAGCCCGGGTCGCTCGGGCCGACCGGCATCGTCGACTTCAACGACGCGTACGAGGGCGATCGCCACTACGACCTCGTCGCGGTGCACACGAAGGCGTTCGGATCCGACAAGGCGATGCTCCGCCGCGCGCTCGACGCGTACGGCTGGCCGCCGGTCGACGCAGAGTGGCCGCGGCGGATGATGGCGCTGACGCTCGCCCACGACTACGACATGGTGCAGCCGTTCTCGGCGCGGATCCCCGACAATGTCGGGTCGCTCGACGAGCTCGCGTCGCTCGTATGGGATCTCGATGCGCCGGGCCTCCCGCCGGCCTAGTGGGAGCTCATCGCGCCTCGATCCGCGTGAAGCGCCGGTCGGGGATCAGCCACACCACGGCGACGGCGACGTAGAGCGCGTACGACAGCCACGGGCTGACCGCGGCGAGCGCGATCGCCGCGGCGTACATGCCGAGTGAAACGTATCCCTTGGTCTTGCTCGCGAGCGCTCTGCCGAGCAGCGAGTCGCCACCGTTGGCGCGCAGCAAGGCGAGCTCGAGCAGCGTGTAGGAGATCGCGGCGGCGAACGACAGCACGCCGAACGAGGCGACCGGCACCGGATCGAGCGGATCGGATCGGATCCACTCGGTGACGACCGGTGCGAGCGACAGACAGAACAACAGCAGCATGTTCGACCACATCACCGCGCCGCTGATGCGCGACGCGGCGCGAAGCAGGTGATGGTGGTTGTTCCAGTAGATCGCGATGAACACGAAGGCGAGGACGTAGATGAACACGTCCCCCGAGCGCTGCAGAACGTGCGCGATCGACGTGCCGTCCGGCGGTCGCAGGCCGAGCGCCAGGATCGTGATGACGACCGCGATCACGGCGTCGCTGAACGCCTCGAGCCGTCCGGTCCCCTCGGTGACCGTCCGCCGGTGACCATCGTCCGTCGCCATCGGCCAAGCATCGCACCTCACGGCGCATCCGCTGGTGGACCCGTCGTCAGCTCTTGAACTGATCCAGCTTGTCGCGGAAGACCGTCGACGCGATCGACATCCGTCTCGGCTGGCCCTTCAGGAAGGACTCGACGAACCCCTTCGCCTGCTCGTACTTCACCTTCGGCGGCATCGGCGGCTCGTCCGGGTTCACGCGGACGTCGAGCAGCGCCGGGCCCGCGTAGGTGAGCGTCTCCTTCACCGCGGCCTCGAGATCGCCCGGATGCTCCACCGTGCGGCCGTAGCCGCCGCACGCCTCGGCCCACGGCGCGAAGCTCGCGTGCCGCTGGTACCGCACGCCGAACTCGGGATACCCGAGCACCATCTGCTCCCACAGGATCTGCCCGAGGACGCCGTTGTTCACGACGAACACCTTGATCGGGAGGCCGTAGCGCGCGGCGGTCAGGAACTCGGCCATCAGCATCGCGAAGCCGCCGTCGCCGATGAACGCAATGCACTGGCGACCGGGATACGCGACCTGCGCCGCGATCGTGTACGGAAGTCCGGGCGCCATGGTCGCGAGGTTGCCCGACAGCATGAACCCGCGGTCGCCGCGGATGTCGAAGTGACGCGCGGCCCATGTCGCGATCGTTCCCGAGTCGGACGACAGGATCGCATCGTCGGCGGCGTGCCGGTCGATCAGGCGCGCGAGGTACTGCGGCTGGATCGGCTCACGGTCGGGCGTCTCGAGCGCGGCGAGCTGGTCCCGCCACTCCTTCATCCCCTTCTGCGCACGCTCGAGGAACGAGCGATCGTCGCGGCGCCTCAGCATCGGCAGCAGCGCTCGAAGCGTCTCGCGGCTCGCGCCGACGAGCGGCACCTCGACCGGGATCCGGTTGCCGACGCGCATCGCCTCGAGCTCGATCTGGACGACGCGCGCCTTCTCGGGCAGGTACGTCGTGTACGGGAAGTTCGTGCCGACCATCAGCAGCGTGTCGCAGTCGTCCATCGCCTCGACCGACGGCTTGGTTCCGAGGAGGCCGAGCCCGCCCGTGGCGAGCGGATGGTCGTCGGGGATGGCGGCCTTCCCGGACAGCGACTTCACGATCGGCGCGCCGAGCGTCTCTCCGACCTCGAGCACCTCCTCGCGCGCGCTGATCGCCCCCGCGCCCGCGAGGATCACGACCTTCGACCCGTCGCTGAGGACGTCGGCGGCGCGCCGCAGATCCTCGTCCTTCGGAACGACGACCGGCTCGTTGTACGTCGGCGCGGTGGCCGGCGTGCGCGCGGTTCCGAGGCCGCCCTCCCACGGAGACGCATCGGGGTCGGCCTCCTGGATGTCGACCGGGAACGTGATGTGCGAGACGGCTCGACGCGAGATGGACGTGCGCACGGCGATGTCGACGATCGTCGGGATCGAACCCGGCACGCCGATCACCGCGTTGTACTCGGCCAGATCCATGAACACGCGATCGAGATGCACCTCTTGCTGGAAGAACGTGCCGTGCTGCGACGTCGCCTGCATGCCCGTGATCGCGAGGACCGCAGCGTGATCGAGCTTCGCGTCGTACAGCCCGTTGATGAGGTGGAGGCCGCCGGGTCCCGATGTCGCCAGGCATACGCCGAGGCGACCGGTGCTCTTGGCGTATCCCGCGGCCATGAACGCCGCCGCTTCTTCGTGGTGCACGAGCACGAACCGGATCCGGTCCTGGTGCCGACGGAACCCCTCCATGATTCCGTTGATGCCGTCGCCCGGAAGGCCGAACACGGTGTCGACGCCCCAATCGACCAAGCGCTCGACGAGCAGTTCGGACGCGATCTTGGCCACGGCAGGCACCTCCGATGGCGCGCGAAGGCGCCACCACCCGGCGCGACCTACCCGACGCGCTTCGAGAGGAAACGCTGCAGCGGACGTTGGCGGACAAGCATCGCGCCGCCGCGACGGTTTGATCCACCCGTACCATCGGCGGGATGCAGGGAACGACCGCCCGCGCCCGCGAGGCCCTCCGCAGCACCGACTTCCGTCGGCTGTTCGCGATCCGGTTGGTGAGTCAGTTCGCGGACGGCCTCTTCCAGGCTGCACTCGTCGCCTCGGTCGTCTTCTCGCCGGAGCGGGCGAGCACCGCGATGGGGTTCGCGATCGCGACGCTCGTCGTGTCGCTTCCGTTCTCGCTCGTCGGACCGTTCACGGGCGTCTTCATCGACCGGTGGTCACGGCGTCGGATCCTCGTGGTCACGCCGTGGCTCCGCGTGGCGCTGGTCTGGCTCGTGCTGTTCAGCCCGACGGGCGCGCCCGTGCTGTTCTACGCCGGTGCGCTGTGGGTGCTGTCGCTCAATCGCTTCTACCTCGCGACGGCTGTCGCCGTCGTGCCGCGGCTGGTCCCGACCGAGGACCTGTTGATGGCCAACTCGATGGCCACCGTCGGGGGCACCGTCGCGCTGCTGGCCGGCGTCTTCGGCGGCGGGTGGGTCGCCGCCCTTGCGAACACGGGACCGGTCGTCGCGCTCGCGGCCGTGTTGTGGCTCGTCGCGTCCGCGATCGCGGCGCGGCTGTCCTCGCCGCTCGTCCCTCACCACCTGCCCGAGCGGTCGATGCGCTCCGATGTCGGCCGCGTCGTCAGGGAGTTCGGCGACGGCGTCCATCGACTCGTCCACACGCCGAGGGCGATCGGGCCGATCACCTCGATCAGCGTGGATCAGATGGGTGAGGGGATCGTGCTGGTGCTGTCGCTCGTCGTGTTCCGCGACGCGTTCCGCGAAGGGGTCGGGTCGTTCTCGAACCTGATCGGCGCCGGCGGTGCCGGCGTCCTCGTCGGGATCCTGACGGTCGGGGAGCTCGAACGCCGGTTTCCGAAGGAACGCATCGTTGCGGGGGCCTTCGTCATCGGCGGCGCCGTCCTCGTGGCCGTCTCGACGCACATCACCGGCTGGTCGATCCTGCTCGCGAGCTTCGGCATCGGGATGACGTTCGCGTGGAAGAAGATCGCCGTCGATACGCTGGTGCAGGAATCGATCCCCGACGGATACCGCGGGCGCGTCTTCGCGGTGTACGACGTGTTCTACAACGTGTCGCGGGTCGCGGCGGGTTTCCTGGCCGTGCCGCTGCTGCCGGCGCTCGGAACCGCGAGGTCCGTCGCGCTCGTCGGCGTGGTGTTCCTGGTCTACGCACCCGTGCTCCCGCTGTGGATCCGGCGCTCCCCCGAGCTCCTCGTCCGCTTCTACGCCGGCGGCCGGGCCGACGAGTGGCCCCGCTCGATCGTCTGGGGCGGTGTCGAGGAATCCGTCGAGGTCGAACGATCGTGGATCGACGAGCGCGACGGGCGACGCGCCGCGCGCTACCGCCTTGCGCTCGAGGACGGAACGACGATCGAGATCTCGAAGGGCGCCGACGAGCGCGACTGGCGGCTCGAACGCGAGCTGTCGTGAACGGAAGCTAGCCCGAGACGGCGTCGTCCGTGGAGACCTGGACGGCCGGCCGGCCGGTCGGCGCGGGCGCCGGAAAGACGTCGCGCCGGTGGCCCGTCCGCGTCGCGCGCGCGGGACGCCGTTCGCGAGCGCGGAGGATCAGCAAGGCGACGGCGCCGACCGCGACGGCAACCACCCCTCCGAAGGCGAGCGCTCCGCGCGGGCCGAGCGCCTCGGCCATCCAGCCGGCGACCGGGCCGCCGATCGGCGTGCTGCCGAGGAAGACGATGCCGTACAGCGCCATCACGCGTCCGCGCATGTCGTCGCGCGCGGTCAGCTGCAGTGTCGAGTTCCCGGTGATCATGAAGATCATCGCGACGAACCCCATCGGCACGAGCAACAGGAGCTCGGCGCGCAGCGTCGGCGCGTACGCGACGAGGACCGTCGCGACGCCGAAGGCGCCTGCGGCGAGCGCCAGACGACGCGGGTTCGGATGCTTCTCGCGGGCCATGGCGAGCGCGCCGATCAGCGAGCCGACGCCGAGCAGCGACAGGATGAGACCGAGGGTTCCGGCATCCCCGCCGAAGACGTCCCTCGCCAGCAGCGGAAAGAGGATCGAGAAGTTGAACGCGAACGTGAACACGAAGGCCATCCACACGATGGGGTCGCGCAGCTCGACCGTCTGCCAGACGTACGCGATCCCCTCCCGGAGCTGGCCGGCACGACGCTCGGCGAACGTTCGGTGGAGCTCGTCCTTGCGCATGAGCAGCAGACCGCCGATCACGGCGATGTACGACACGCCGTTGACGAGGAAGCACGCCGCGATCCCGATCGTCGCGATGAGCACCCCGGCGAGCGCCGGTCCGACGATGCGGGTGCCGGTCATGACGGCGGAGTTCAGGCTGATCGCGTTCGTCAGCTCGGGCTGACCGACCATCTCCACGTAGAAACTCTGCCGGGCCGGCATGTCGATCGCGGTGACGACGCCCTGCAGGAGCGTCAGCGCGTACACCATCCACAGGGTGACGACGTCCGTCGCGACGAGCGCCCAGAGCGCGATCGCGAGGATCGCGAACGCGGTCTGCGTTCCGACCAGGATGGAGCGCTTGTCCCGCCGGTCCGCGAGGAGCCCGCCGAACGCGCCGAGGAACAGCATCGGTCCGAAGTTGAACGCGGCCTGCACGCCGAGCGCGAGGCCGGCGTGCGACTCGGCGAGCTGCAGCACCAGCCACGCCGCCGCGACGGACTGCATCCACGTTCCGGTGACGGACACCGCCTGCCCGATGAAGAACAGACGGAAGTTCCTCGAGTGCGAGACGGCATGGAACGTCCGATGGAACGCGAGCCCGACCTTGGTCACGGCGCGCCTCCGAGCAGCCGCTCGAGGATCGGCGTCGCGCGCTCCAGGACCTCCAGCTCCTCCGCCGAGAGGCCGCGCAGCCGCTTGACCAGGAACGCGTCCTTCCGACGGCGCGTCCGTCCGAGCAGCTTGGCACCGTTGGACGAGACGCTGAGCCACGCGATCCGGCGATCGGCCGGATCCGGTTCGCGCACGATGAGCCCGGCCTCGACGAGCGAGGCGACGATGCGCGTCATCGTGGGCGGCTGGACGCCCTCCCGGGCGCAGAGCTCGCCGACCGTGAGACGGCCTCTGCGGTCGACCGTCGAAAGCGCGGACAGGAGCGACGGCGTGAGCCCCGGCTCCGCCTGCTGCCGAAGCCTGCGCGCCAAGCGCGTCACGCCGAGGCGGAGGCGCGTGGCCAGTTCGTCGCTGCCGAGGGCGGCGTCGGAGAGGCTCGTCGTAGGTGTCGACATGGCTCGAGGATACTACGCATCGCTAATTAGCGTCACGGCCTTTCTCCCGTGTCGGCGCGGTGTCGCCGCTTCCCGACGCGCGCCCTGCCGCATGGCAGACTGCGCACGGCCCCGGAGGAGGCGCACGATGAGGACCCGCCCGCTCGCCCCGCCCGTCATCGCCCTCGCGCTGCTCGCGGCCGCGTGCGCCGGCGGTTCGTCGAGCTCGAGTTCCAGCGCGA
Source organism: bacterium (assembly GCA_046735355.1). GTDB lineage: Bacteria > Actinomycetota > UBA4738 > UBA4738 > HRBIN12 > DATAEU01. The sequence goes on along the minus strand of JBKPTC010000138.1, from coordinate 4,852 downwards.
CAGGTGGCGCCACGTCGGTGTCGACACCCACGTCGTCGCCCACGGCGCCGACGTCGGAGAGCGAGTCGTCGACGCCGTCCGCGCCGGCGAGCCCCGTGATCGAGGACGGCAAGAATTTCGCGTTCGTCAAGAAGGTCGACACGTCGTCGAACCCGGCCACGATCACGTACGACCTGGCGTACCTCCTCACCGGCGATGCGGCCGAACAGGCGGCCAAGGACCACGGCGACGAGGTCCCGCCGCCGAACGACTACTACATCGTGAACGACAATCCGCGGCTGCGGACCGTGGAGCTGCCCACCACCGCCCGGATCGAGCTGTTCGACTGGAACAACTGCTGCGACGACACGTTCAAGGCGTCCGTCGACGAGTTCGCGCAGGCGATCAACGCCGGCAACCACCAGACGACCGTTGGGGACGGCCACCTGCTGAACGGCCGCCTGTCGCCGTACTGGCTGTACGCGCGCGACGGGCGGATCGTGCGCATCGAGGAACAGTTCCTGCCGTGAGGCGGTGGGCGGCCGTCGGCGCGCTCGCTCTGCTGGGCGTGATCGCCGCGCCGACCGCGCGCGCATCGAGCGTCGACGAGCCGCTCGGCGCGGCCGTCGGTCTGGAGCGCGCCGGCGCCGCCGTCTCGCACGCACGGTTCGTCGGAACCATCACGCCGCTGCCGGACGCGCTCGCGCAGGAGATGGACGGCACGACGTGGCAGCCGACCTGTCCCGTGCCGCTGGACGACCTTCGGCTGCTCGCGGTCTCCTACTGGGGGTTCGACGAGCGCCCGCACATCGGACCGCTGGTCGTGAACGCCGCCGCGGCGGACGACATCGTTTGGGTGTTCCATCAGCTGTGGGACGCGCGGTTCCCGATCCACGCCATGCGCCTGGCGCGACAGTTCCATCCCGCACAGACCGACCACGACACGCCGGGCGATCCGACCGCGGCGTTCAACTGCCGCCCGGTCGTCACGCCGAGCGGGCCGAGCGACACGATCTCCCAGCACGCATACGGCCTGGCCGTCGACATCAACCCGATCGAGAACCCGTTCGTCGTCGACGGGTACACGCGCGACAGGTACGCGCGGCCGTATATCGACCGCTCGAAGGACGCGCCCGGGATGATCCACGACGGCGACGTCGTCGTGCGGTCGTTCGAGGCGATCGGCTGGGGCTGGGGCGGCGACTGGCACGACGGCCAGGACTACATGCACTTTTCCTCGACAGGCCGCTGACCCGCGCGCGTACCTTCGTGACACATGACATCCGGGTGCCAAGGAGGGCGAAGAGGATGGCAGCCGTCGACCGGCTCCTGAGTGGCAGCTACCGCGTGCGCTGAACGCCGGCGAGCCCGACGCCTGGGCGCGTCGGGCTCGCCCCAGCGAGCGATACCTCCGGTTGCTAGTTGCTGCCTCCACGGCAAGCGTCGCCGGGGTTGAAGACGTGCGCTAGGCCCGATCCGGCGATCTTCACGTCCTGCCCGTACGACTGCGAGACGCCGCCAGGCCCGTTCGGCGCCAGCTCCTCGTCGAGAGTCAGCGGCGCGTCTGGGTGGTCGTTCTGACCCGAGAAGACGCAGATCGAGTTGGCGTGCGCCGGTCCGGCAGTCGCCTTGCCGTTTCCAGTCACTTCGCCGCCGAGGGCTGCTCCGGCGAAGACCGTGAGGATGATGGCCGATCCGACCGCGACAACAAGCGCTCTTGCCCGCATGAAGTCCTCCCTTCCGTTGTCGCCCAACCTACCTACGTCGTATTCCGTGGGTCAAGCGCGTCCTCGGCGGTCGATCGGCCACGCGAGGACACGCCGAGACGTCGCGCGCTGGGCCGATCGCCGCGCGGGCCGTCCCGTGTCGCCGAGCGCGGGACCGCGACGTCATTTCGGTCCACGACGCGACGCGACCCGGCCAGCGTGCCGAAGGCTTACAGCTGTCTTCTACAACGCCGAGCACGGCCACCGCGGTGGCTTGCAACGACCGTCGACGGCGTCGCCGAGGGGGGACGGAGTCTCGCGAGCGATGAACCGACCCCTTGAAGGAATCCCGCGAAGGTCAGACCCTCGTCCACGTGCCGACGAAGACGATGTCGCGGTCTGCACAAACGTTCTGCACGTTCTTGATCGTCAGTGAGTCGCCGGACAGCGACCATGTGTAGTCGCTTGGTTTCTCTGGTTCACAGAAGAGGCTAGGCGAACTCGGGTCCGGTTGACGCCAAACAGCAGGCCCATAAAGCCGCAGAGTAGACGCGGTGACCGTGAAGGGCTCGACGAACGGAATCGTCGAATCACCAGACGGGTCGACGCCCACGATCTCGCCGCTTGCGCGCACGTGCAGCGTCCACGTTCCCGTCGGCGACACGTTGCCGAACGCGCCTTTCGAAGGCACGCGGTACGGCTGCACGCGCCGTTGGTCTGCGGCCGTTACGCGGCGGTGGTAGGTGCCAGCGATGATCTTGTTCCTCGACGTATCGACGCGAACGGTGACGTGTGCCGTCGCATCCGCGCTCGCGTCGTTGTACGTCACTGCGCGCGCCGTCAGGACGTGCTTGCCGTCGCCGAGCAGCCATGGCGTGAGCAGCTGATGGTCCTCGTCAAAGAAGTACGGCGGCTGGGTCTCGACCCATTGCTCCTTTCCGTCAACGAGGAAGTCGATTTCCTGGACGGCATCGTCGCCCGCGGTCGTCACCGTTACCTCCCACGGCTCCGCGTGCGTCAGCCGCGCATGGTCGGCGATCGTCATCGTCACAGAGGGCGATGACTCCCGCACAGCGGGCGACGACGAGGGTGACGGCTGAGCGCCGGATGACGACGGGGTTGCAGGATCGCCGCCGCTCGGGCCGACGCACGCTGTCAGGACGACGGCCGCAATCATCACGTACCACGTTGGAACTCGCATGGATCCCCCAGTGGCTCGCTCGGAGTCTAGGCGACGATACGCCGAGCGCGTTCGCGCGATCGGCTAGCGCTGCAGCTCCGCAGGAGGATCCTCGACAACCTCGACGAGCCAGCCTCGCGCCTCAAGCGACGGCTTCTCCTCGTCAACGGTGTGGCGCGCCGATGCGAGACTCTCGGCCGTTGGTCACGATCATCGTCACGAGGTCGTCGCGCTGCTCCGCGCTGTACACGTACCGAGCGGCCGAGCACCGGACGAATCGGCGTCCGAATCGTGGTCTGGCGACACGCGCCGCCGCGCCCACGCAACGCGCGAACGTGCGTGACACGCTTGTGTCATGACACGCGCCGAGAGCCGCAGCTCAGATGCACTCCTCTCTACATGGCTTCTCTCGATCCGGCACCTGATCGTTACCGAGCGTCGCGCACCCGCCGGCCCGGGCTCGTCCTGAGGTTGCGCTCGTGGGTCGAATGCCGTCAACTACACCGACCGAGTCGGGAGGGGCCGAGTATGGAGTTCGCCGAGACCAGCGACATGTTCGTGTTCGCACGCGACACGGATCCCGACCTGGTGCGCAACGCGCCGAAGGATCCGGACGGCGTGGTGCGGTACCTGGCGCAGGTCAGCGGCGACTACTCGTCGTTCGCGGTCGTCGAGACGGACGGCCTCGACGTGCAGCGCGTCGCGCGCGATCTGTTCGCGCCGCCGCGGAGCGACGTCGCCGATCCCGACACATCCAAGCCGATCGGATACGGAACCGAGATCGTCAAGCGGAGCCTGTGGCTCGCCGAATCGGCGTTCATGCGGATCGGCGTTCGAGCGGGGATGGCGACGGAGGTCCTCGATGCCGCGAACGGCCTCCACGGATACAGCTCGTCGGCGATCGTGCTCGGCAACTACGACATCCTGCTCGAGCTCGGCGCCGACACGCGCCGCGAGCTGTACGAGCGCATCCTCGCGGCCACGCGCATCGACGGGATCAAGTGGTCGAAGACGCACGTCGTCCTCGACTGGTGGCACCGCGACCATCCCAAGCCGAGCGGCGACTAGCGGCGAACCGCGTCGGCGCGCGCGAGCGCCGCGACGTCGCCCAACCGTTCGAGCGCCGCGCGCGCGTCGGTGAGGCGTCGCTCGGCGTCCGGTCGACCGGCGATCGCACACGCCTCGGCCGCGTCGAGGCCGGTCAGGGCGGCGTCCGGCGCCGCATCGAGCCCCACGAACGTCTCGCGGGCGCGGTCGAGCAGCTCGAGCCCCGGATCCAGGCGGCCCTCCGCGATCACGGTACGGCCCTCGAGCCGGTCGGCGTGTGCGGACAGCGCGAGCAGCCCGAGCTCCGCGCGCTTCCTCGCCTCCTCGAGCACGGCGGGCACCTCGTCCCACGCGCCCGCGTCGCCGACGAGATCGCACCGTGCCTCCAAGAGGAGGCCCGCGCCGTACTCCTGCTCGAGAAGCACGGGCCGCGACAACCGGTCGAGCCCGGCCTCGGGGCGGCCGCGGCGCGACTCGACGCGCGCGACCCAGACGGCGAGCCCCGGCGACGGCCGCTCCTCCGCCCGGTCGAGCCACTCGGCGATCTCGAGCATCGCGTCGGACGTGCGATCGTCGCCGCGGACCTGCGCGACGAAGGCGACGGCTCCGACGTGGTCCGCGGCGAACCCCGGCGGCCGCGTCGCGCGGTCTCCCAAGATGTCGGCGATGGCGGCCGCGTCCGCGAGCGCCTCGTTCCACGACCCCAGCCGGGCGCGCGCGACGGTCCGCCAGTCGAGGCAGTACACGCCCATCAGCGATTCGAGCCCGGCGGTGGCGTCGAGCCCGAGACCCGCGTAGCGCTCGGCGTCGCGGTACCGGCCGGCGTGGAACGCGCACCACGCCGCCGACGCGAACGCGTCGCCGGCCTCGTACGGGTCCGAGTAGGAGCCGACGAGCCGCAGGCGCGCGTCGACGACCTCGCGCCACGCGCCGTACAGCC
>JBKPTC010000137.1:0-9071 GCA_046735355.1 bacterium | reverse complement strand
ACGGTCCACACGCCCGCCGGAGCGTTGGCCGCGAGTGCCAACGTTGCGCTCTGGCTTGACCCGTTGGCGACACCGCTGCGCGTGTCGAGCTGGACCTCCGTCGCCGACGGGTTAAGCCACTGGATGAAGAGGTCGGGATTCCCACCACCGCCTTGCGTCGCCACCGTCGTGGTCACGCAGACCGTCTCACCTTGCGTGAACGACGTCTGCGCCGCATTTGTGTCTTTGCACGGGGGGCTCCCCTGCGTGCGGCGAACGGTAAGCGGCGCTGCGTCGAGGCTGGCGTCCGTGAAGACGGTGGTCACCGTCCCCGAGGTCGCACCGGTTGCCGTCACGCGATACGTGGCGACAAACCAGTCCGGCAGCGTGAGCGAGTCAGCGACGTTTCCGTCGGCGTCGGCGACCACGTCGTTGTCGTACCGCCAAGTGTCCCCGATGTCGTCGTTGACGCGCAGGTGGACCGACTCACTCGGCGCCCATCCGGATCCGGAGAGGTGGACGGAATCGCCGGGAGCGTAATCAGCCTTGTCGCTCGAGATCGTTGGTGTGCCCGTTGTGGTCGTGGAGGTCGCCGACGACGCGTCGGTCGGGCTCGCGGCGGGCGTCTGCGTGTCGGTACCGCCCGACGTCTGTGTCGCTTCCGGGGACGGGGCCTCCGTCGGAGCGGGCGTTGCGGTCTCGGTCGGCGTCGGCGAGTCGGTCGGGCTCGGCGTTGCACTCTCCGTCGGCGTGGCTGTCGGGTCCGTCGTCGTGTCCGACGCCATGGCGAGCGTCGGCCCGATCACCGTGAGGAGGAGTCCTACAAGCAGGAGAACCGCGAACGCCTTGCGCGGACGCCGCCTCCCCTTCTCGTCCGTGTAGAACGCCCAGGAGTCGCCGAGTCCAGATCCGTTCACAGAAGGCCCCCTGCCTGCCTCGCCGGTCTTTGACCGGGCAACATGCTGTAGTCACAACGCGGTAGACCGCGGGCGCAACCGTAGGGTGCGCGGGGGATTCGTGTCAAACCCTTTTTCCGGACAATCCGCCGCCGCCCGGGGGACGCGCTGCCTCCGCCGACGCGTTTCCGCAGGTCACCCACGTGCATCCCTGGGGTGACGAATTAGCCCTAAGACCAAGAGCCGCTCGGGAATGTGTCCGATGCGATTTACGCCCGTACCGGTAGACTCGTTGCGTGGCATACCCTTCGATCCCGCGGGACCTCCTCCGCCGCACGGAGAACGAGAACTTTCCGCTGGTCGGACTTGCGGCTCTTCGCGAGCTCCGCCGGGCGCTCGACGACCTCGAGGCGGCGGCGATCCTCCGAGCGCGGGAGATGGGCGCCTCCGCGGCCGACATCGGCGAGGCGCTCGGCTTGACACGACAGGCGGCGCACTACCGGATCCGGCACATCCTGGACCGCCAGGACCAGCGAGCGACCGAAGACGGAACGATCATCATCCCGGACACGGAAGACTCGCCTCAACGGTAGGTCGAGGACGAGCCCGACGAGCCCTACGGAGCCCCAGACCCGGGCGTCTGGGGATCCCGTGTCCCCTGATTCTGCGTAGGGAGTGCGCCCGACTGCATCGGGAGCTGCGCCGCAAGATCTGACGCCAGGTGACTAGGGAAGATTCCGGAGGAGCGAGCCCTCGGTCTCTTCGAGCCGGATCACGCCGGCGCGCAACGTCAGAAGAACGGCCTCGAGCTTCGAATGCACGCCAAGCTTGCCGAGCACGTTCTCGACGTGGCTGCGAACCGTCCGGATCCCGATGCCGAAGCGGACCGCGACGTCCTCGGTGGACAGGCCGTCGGCGAACGACTGCAGCACCTCGATCTCGCGACCCGTCAGCGTCGAGAACCGCGCGCCCATGTCCGCGGTCTGCTCCGCCGCCGACCGCAGCCGGTCCAGCACCGGCGCGAGCGCGCCCTCCGGCAGCACCATCTCGCCCGCCGCCGCGGCCTTGACCGCACGCATGAGCTCGTCGGCCGCGCGCGTCTTCGGAACGAACCCGGATGCGCCGGCGGCGACGGCGCGCGCGAGCAACTGCGGATCGCGCATCGCCGAGATCCCGACGACGCGTGCGTTCGGGCAGATGCGCAGCACGCCTCGGGTGGCCTGGATCCCGTCCATGCCGGGCAGGTCGATGTCCATCAGCACGACGTCGGGGCGCGCGGGTCCGCAGACGTCGAGCGCCTCCTCGCCGGTTCGGACGGAGGCGACCACCTCGACGTCCTGCTCGACGTCCAGCAGCGCGACGAGCGCGTCGGCGAACATCTGATGGTCGTCGACGATGAGGACGCGGACGCGATCGTTCATCTCCCGACCGACCTCGGAAGCGAGAACCGGAACGTCGTTCGCACGCCCGGGACGCTCTCGGCCGCGATCGTCCCGCCGTGGGCCTCGACGATCCCCTTGCAGATGTACAGCCCGAGCCCGGCGCCCGCGCCCGCGGCGTCGCTTCCTCGGTAGCGCTGCTCGAACACGTGCGGGAGGTCCGCCGGCGAGATCCCCGGCCCGTAGTCCGTGACCTCGAACAGCACCTCGTGGTCGTCGGCGAACACGGACAGCTGCGTCGGCGAATCGCCCGCGTGCCGGGCCGAGTTGACGAGGAGGTTCCGGAGCACCTGGAGGATCCGCGCCCCGTCGGCATGGACGGACGCCTTCCGCGCGACGGCGTCGACGAACACGTCCAGACGTGTGTCGAGCTCGAGCGCGCCACCGACGGCCTGCTCGACGAGCTCCGTCACGCGCTCGTGACGAGGCACCACCGGCTCGAGCACCGCGCGGACGTCGGCGGCGTCGGGCGCCTGCTCGGCGAGGTCGCGGAGCCGCTGCGTCTCGGCGTCGAGGCGCTTCACGATGTCGCGTTTCTGGTCGTCGTCGAGCTCGTCCCAGCGTCGCCCGAGCGTGACGATCCAGCCGCGCACCGCCGCGACCGGATGCATCAGCTCGTGGGACACCAGGCGGAACAGGTCCGCGCGGGCGCGGTCGATGCGCTCGAGGTCGTCGGCCCGGCGACGCTCGGCCGCGAACGCCGATTCGAGCTCACCGGCTCGCCGCCGTTCGGCGAGGTACGCCCTGCGCACCTCCCACATCAGCCCGACGAACACCACGGCCTGGAACGCGACGCGGAGCAGGTCGCCGGTCGAGATCTCGTCCGAGAACACGGTCGGCATGAGCATGTAGTGGACGTGCGCGAACGCGGCGAGTACGAGCGCCGGCGCGAGCAACGACAGCTCGGCCTCACCGTTCGGCGGCGCGACCGCGTAGCGAGCGGCCGCGACGAGGAAGATGCCTGCGCCGGCCAGCGCGACGAGCATGTCCAGCGCCGACAGATGCGGATTGACCCCCGTCAGCGTCGCGGCCGACGCCCGCTCGAGCGCGAGCCCGATAGGCGGTAGCCGATCGCCAAGCGCCCCGAGCACCACCGGCCCGAGTCCGATCAGCCACACGACGACGGCGACGCCCGCGGTCAGGTCGAGGAACGGATGCTTGCGGACGGACGACCGGCGCAGCCGCGGCGCCGTGCCGGCGAGCAGCAGCGTTCCGGCGATCAGTCGACCCCACGTCCAGACGTAGACGTTCAGGTTCCTCGCGATCACGTCGGGCGAGACGACGACGCCGAAGACGAATTGGTTGATCGACAGCACGAGGAAGGCGAGCGCCACGAGCAGCAACGCCCGGATGCCCGTGTACGCGTATCGGAAGTAGGCGAGGGTCGCGACCAGGACGCCGATCAGCGCGCCCGCGGTCTCGATCGGCACGCGCGCGGACGGCCAGTCGGCCAGGAACCGGACCGACGGCGAGACCAAGATGAGCACGGTCCAGGCTGCGCACACGCCGCCGACGGCCAGCGCCAGCCAGGCACGTCCGTTCAGCCGGCCGCGGATCTGGGTGGCGTCGTGCCGGGCCGCGACGACGGGGCGGCTCGTTCGATCGACCGCCGAGCGCTGAACGACCATGCTCACCTCGGAGCGGCGGGCGCGCTCGGGTTGGGAGCGCGACGCTAGCCAGGCTGGCCGAGCGGTGTCAACGGGCCGAAGGCTCAGCCCGCGACGGGCGCCGTCGTCTCGGTGTCCTTCATTCGGTTGGTGTCGATCGGGACGCCCGGGCCCATCGTCGTCGCGACCGTGAGCGTCTTGACGTACTTGCCCTTGGCAGCCGACGGCTTGGCGCGGAGGATCTCGTCGACGGCGGTCAGGTAGTTGTCGAGCAGCTGTCGCTCGTCGAACGACTTCTTCCCGATCACCATGTGCACGTTGCCGGTGCGGTCGGTCCGGTACTCGATGCGCCCGCCCTTGATCTCTCCGACGGCCTTTGCGATGTCGTTGGTCACGGTGCCGGTCTTGGGGTTCGGCATCAGACCCCTCGGCCCGAGGACTCGGCCGGCCTTTCCGACCGAGGACATCATGTCGGGCGTCGCGATCGCGGCGTCGAAGTCGATATTGCCCTTCATGACGTCCTCGACGAGCTCCTCGCCTCCCACCAGGTCCGCGCCCGCGTCTCGGGCCTCGGTCGCCTTGGGGCCCTGCGCGAACACGGCGACGCGGACGGAGCGGCCGGTTCCGTGCGGAAGCGACACCGTTCCGCGGACGATCTGATCGGCCTTGCGCGGGTCGACGCCGAGTCGGAAGGAGACCTCGACCGTCTCGTCGAACTTGGCGTCGGGATACTGCTTGATGATGCCGATGGCCTCGGCGGGAAGGTACTCGCGCGACTCGTCGATCAGCCGTCGGGCGCGCTCGTAGCGCTTGCCGTTGCCGCTCATGCGTCCACCTCGACACCCATGCTGCGAGCGGTGCCGGCGATGATCTTCATGGCCTGATCGACGTCGTTGGCGTTGAGGTCGGCCATCTTGCGCTCGGCGATCTGGCGGACCTGGTCGCTCGACAACCGGGCCACCTTCGTGCGGTTCGGCTCGCCGGAGCCCTTGTCGACGCCGGCGGCCTGCTTGATCAGCTCCGCGGCCGGCGGCTGCTTGAGGACGAACGAGAACGATCGGTCCTCGTAGATCGTGAGCTCCGCCGGGATGACCTGGCCGGCGAACTGCTGCGTCTGCTCGTTGTACTGCCGGCAGAACTCCATGATGTTGACGCCGTGCTGGCCGAGCGCCGTGCCGACGGGCGGGGCCGGCGTGGCCTGACCCGCGCGGATCTGCAGCTTGACGTTGGCGAGGACCTTCTTCCGGGGTGGCATCCCCATCACCTCCTGCGGTTCCAGCGGCTGCGCGCTGCGGCGCGCGGCCTCCCGCTGTCGTTCGATGGACCGCTCCGCGGACGCGGAACGCTCCGATGGTAGCCGCGCCCGGCGCCGACGCCAAGGGGCGCCGCTACGAGGCTCGGGCGCCCTCGTCGAGCCGCCGCTCGATCCGCTCGAGCGCGGCCGAGATCTGGTCCTCGCTGTCCTTGGACTCCGCGCTCCCCCGGTGGATCAGCATCGCGGCGAGCACGATGAAGGACATGTTCTGTAGGAACTCGGACTGCCAGTTCTGCAGCGTGTTCTCGGAGAACTCCGTCGCGTAGCCGGCGAGCGTCGGCTTCGCGTTGTGATCCTTCTGGTCCTGCGCGTACGTCCCCCACTCGGCGAACGCGTGCCCGACGAACGACGCCACGAACAGCACGGAGAACACGATGCTGAGGCCGAAGTGCGGCCAGATCCGCCGGAGGTTCGACTTCGCTCGTCGCTGCCGGATATCCCAGAACAACGTCCCGAACATGAAGACGAACATCCCGATCATCAGGACGTACGAGAGCACCACCAGGACCGTCGTCACCGCGCCTCCTAGCTCTTGCTCGCGTTCGAGGAACCGGGCGGCTGCTTCTCGGTCTCCGCGACGGACTGCCCGTTGTGCTGCTCGTCGTCGTGCGCGTCGGCCGTCTCCTTCGCCTGCTTGGCGGTGAGATCGTGGACCGTCCAGCTCGGGTGATCCGGGCACGTCACCTGGAAGTCCTTCTTCGCCACGGGGCTCCCTCCGTCTCGCCCGCCGATACCCCGCGTCCGCCGTTCTATGCAACGGAAGGCTTTCCGTTCGGTCGCCGAACCAGCGAGGCTCGCGTCCGCCGAACGGCCTACGCGGGCGTGGGCTAGCGACCCTACGGAGGGCCGTCGCGGCGTTGTTGCGTGGGCGTGGAACCGGAGGGAGGAACCCAGATGTTGACGAGACGCTCGTTCCTGAAGTGGAGCGCGCTGACGGGCGCGGCGGCGACCGTCGGCGGCCAGCTGCGGCTGTCCGAGGCTCTCGGCGTGACCGCCCAGACGCCGCTCGCCGGAAGCGCGATCCCGCGGTTCGCCCAGGCGCTGCCGCTGCTGCAACCGGCCGGCGGGCCGATCGAGACGATCGTCGCGGGCACCGGCCAGATCGCCCTTCGCATGCGCGAGTTCAGGTCGATGATGCTGCCGGCCGGCCTCGCGCTTCCCGGCGGGCCGTACGGCGGCACGTGGGCGTGGGGCTATCGCGCCGGCCAGGTTCCGACCACGCCGGCCGGGACGTACATCGGACCGGCGATCGTCGCGACGCGGAACCAGCCGACAAAGATCCGATTCACGAACGAGCTCGGCAGCGGAGCGGGAACGAACGTGATCGCCTGGTACAACGCGACTGACCAGACGCTGCACTGGGCGAACCCGCTCGGCGACCCGGTCTCCGGCAACACGCGGCACTACGACGGCCCGATCCCGACGGTGCCGCACCTGCACGGCGGCGACGTGCCGGCGCAGATCGACGGCGGGCCGGACGCGTGGTTCACGAGCGACGGCCGGCACAAGGGGCACGCCTACTACACGGCCGCGGGTGCGGCCTCCAACGAGGTCGTGTACCGCTACCCGAACGCGCAGGAGGCCGCGGCCGTGTGGTTCCACGACCATGTGCTCGGCCTCACGCGGCTAAACGTGTACGCCGGGCTCGCCGGCGCGTACCTGATCACCGACCCGACGCTGGACCTGCCGAACGGGCTGCATCCGCTCGGCCTCCGCCAGGGGCAGGGCGGTCGGGTCGACTACGTCGTTCCGCTCGTGATCCAGGACCGCTCGTTCGACACCGACGGCCAGTTGTTCGTGCCGAGCGTTGGAGACAACGCCGAGCACCCGTACTGGGTGCCCGAGTTCGTGGGCGACACGATCGCCGTGAACGGGAAGGTGTGGCCGTACCTCGACGTCGAGCCACGCCGCTACCGGTTCCTGATCGTCAACGGATCCAACGCGAGGGCGTACGAGCTCTTCCTCACCGACCCGGCGACCAAGGCGAACGGGCCGGCGATCTGGCAGATCGGCACGGACGGCGGCTACCTCGACCGGCCCGTGAGGATCGACCCGAACGCTCCGAAGGGTGCGCTCCAGCGGCTGGTGCTGCTCCCCGGCGAGCGGGCGGACGTGATCGTCGACTTCGCCGGGTACGGCGGCCGGCGCCTCGTGATGCGCAACGTCGCCCGCCACCCGTATCCGAAGGGCACCTCGCCGAACGGCGCGACGACCGGGCGGATCGTGCAGTTCCGCATTCGCAGCGGAACGACGACCGACCGCAGCTACGACCCCGCGTCCGGCATCCCGCTCCGGCCGCCGATGGTCCGGCTCGCAAGCCCCGCGAGCGCGTCGGTCGCACCGAACGTCCACGTCGACACGCGGCGCCTGCTCACGCTCAACGAGGTGATGGGCGCGGACGGCCCGCTCGAGGTGCTCGTCAACAACACGAGCTGGGACGGCCTCGGGGGCCACGAGGACTCGGAGACGAACGTCCGCCCCGACTTCAAGGCCGTGACCGTCGGCGGTGTCACGGAGTACTTCTCGGAGCTTCCCGACGAGGGCTCGACCGAGCTTTGGGAGATCGTGAACCTCACGGCCGACGCGCACCCGATCCACCTGCACCTCACACAGTTCCAGCTCGTCAGCCGGCAGGCGGTCGACATGGCCCGGTACAACGCGGTGTACGCCGCGGCGTTCCCGGGCGGCATGTACATGCCGGAGTACGGCCCGCCGAAGGACTACCGGCCCGACCGCAACCCGCTCTCGGGCGGCAAGTACGGCGGCAACCCGAACGTCGACGCCTACCTGAAGGGGCCGAGGACGGGGCCGGCCGCCAATGAGGCGGGGTGGAAGGACACCGTGATGATGCTTCCGGGCCAGGTGACGCGGATCGTCGTCCGCTACGCGCCGACCAGCCTCCCCGTGACGGCGCCGGCGAGCGCGCTCCGTTACGCGTTCGACCCGGGCTGGCCGCACGGGTACGTCTGGCACTGCCACATAATCGACCACGAGGACAACGAGATGATGCGGCCGCTCCAGGTGCAGCCGAAGACGGGCGTGTCCCGGACCTACGTGCAGGGGGTGGACTACTAGCGACGAGACGTCGAGCGCCACCGCCGTGACCGCGGCGGATAGGTCGGTCCTCCGCTTGGCTGGGGAACCGCGAGACGGCCTCGGTCCTGGCCGCGGTGCGGACTAGACCTTGGCGACCTGGTCGAAGCCGAGCTCGACCGGCGTCTCGCGGTCGAAGATGTTGACCAGGACCTTGAGCTTGCTCTGGTCGACGTTGATCTCGCTGATCGTCCCGTTGAAATCGGCGAACGGCCCCGAGATGATCCGCACGACGTCCCCCTCCTCGAACCCGAGGCGGAACTGCGGCTTCACCTCTTCCTTCTTGACAGCGAGGATCTTCTCGACCTCGCGCCGCGACAGCGGCGTCGGCTTGGACCCCGTCCCTGCGGCCACGAACCCGGTCACGCCCGGCGTGTTGCGCACGACGTACCAGGAGTCGTTGTCGTACTCCATCTTGACGAGCAGGTAGCCGGGGAACACCTTGCGCTGGACGACCTGCTTCTTGCCGCCCTTGATCTCCATGACGTCTTCCATGGGGATGTGGACGTTGAAGATCTTGTCCTCCATCTGCATGGTGTGGATGCGGGACTCGAGGTTGGCCTTGACCTTGTTCTCGTAGCCCGCGTACGTGTGCACGACGTACCAGTCGCCCGGGCCACCGAACGGGTCGTCGCTGGGGGCCGGAGCCTCCTGCTCGACGGCCGGCGCGACCTCGGCCTCAGTGGCGGCGACAGGCTCGGGCTCGGTTGCAGCCTCCTCGGCCTCGGCGGGTGCGGCGGCC
>JBKPTC010000136.1:0-38085 GCA_046735355.1 bacterium | reverse complement strand
GCGGCGCCCCCGTCACGCGACAGACCTGCGCCGTCGCGCGCACGAGCTCCTCGCGCGTCGTGAGACCGACGTCGGGAAGCCCCATGCTCGCGGCGAACGCGCCTCCGGACAGGTAGAGCGCCCGCGCGCCCGCCCGCTCGGCGAGCAGCGCCGTCAGCCCGTTGAAGACGCCCGGGACCGCGATCGTCCGGCCCTCGTCGAGAAGCGCGCGCAGGCGGTCGTCCGCCGGTTGCCCCTGCTCGTCCGTGAGCCACGTCATGTCGCATCACCCATCGCGGGTCATCCCTCCAACGCCTCGACGAACGCGTCGAGGCTCGGCGCCAGCCCGAGCGCCGCGACCAGGCGACGCGTGTGGTCGATCCGCTCGGGTGCCCACGTGCCCTCGACGTTCGCGCGGAACTTGGCGGCGACGTCCTCGTCGCTCATCGGCCGGCGCGCGTGACCGAGGGGATAGGTCACCTCGCCGGTCGCCTCGACGCCGCCGACCGTCCGGACCGTGACGCGGTTGGGGATGCCCTCGGGATACAGTCGGCTGAGCGCCGGATCCGCGCGCACGGTGACCGCGTCGCGGAGGAGCGTCAACGCGACCGGATCGCGGAACCGCCGCTCCTCGAACGTCGTCGGCGTGACGTCGCCGTCCAACAGAGCCGCGACGACGATGTACTGCAGCGAGTGGTCGGCCGTCTCGCGCGTCCGCGGATCGCTCTTCTGCGGATCGCTCGCGATGATCTGATAGCTCGCGCCGAAGGTGTCGATCCGGATCTCGACGATGCGGTCGGGCTCCTCGCCGATCGGCTCGCCGCGGCGCCCGAGCTCCGCGCGGACGTCGAGGGCGGCGTCGACGGCGCTCTGGGCGTGGTACTCGACCGGCCACCGCTTGATGTACGTCCCGAGGATCGCCGTGGGAGGCTCCCGCCGCTCGAGCGGTGCGAGCGCTTCGACGTCGAGCTCGCCGCCGAGGAGCTGGCGCACGTACCCCATGTCGCCCCCGACCGCCTCGGCCGGGCCGGTCATACCGGCGGCCGCCAGCCGCGTCGCGAACACGGCGTTGCGCCCGGCCTCGGCGGCGGCGACGCCCTTCCACATTGAGAGCTCGCCGACGCGCGTCTGCCGCATCGCCGCGTGCGGAACGACGGTGAGCGCGATCGCGTGTCGGGTGCGCTCCTCGTCGAGGCCGAACAGCAGCGACGCGCCGCACGCGATGCCGACCGCGAGATGGTTGACGTGGTCCCATCCGTGCGCCCGAAGGCTCCCGGCGTCGCACAGCCGGACCGAGACCTCGTACGCCACGGCGATGGCGGCGGCGAGCTCGGCGCCCGAGCGGCGCTCCGTCTCGGCGAGCGCGAGGAGCGGCCCGGTCGCATCGCTCGGATGCAGCGGCTCCCTCGACAGATACGTGTCGTTGAAGTCGAGGCACCGCACCGCCGTCGCGTTCGCGAAGCCCGCGAGCTCGGCGGTGCTCCGGACCCGGGTGCCCCACACGAGCGCGCCGGCGTCGCGCGCGTCCTGTCCGGCGACGGCGCGCGCGGCGACGGCGGCGGGTTCGTCGTAGCCCGCGACGGCCACGCCGATCGAGTCGAGGACCCGGCGCTCGATCTCGTGGACGGTGTCCGGCGGCACGCTTTCGAAGCGGACGGAGGTCGCGTAGCGCGCGAGCAGCGAGAGGATCCGGTCCGCCATGGTCGAGACCGCCCGCGGCCGGGGCGGCGCTCCGAACACTACACTTCCCGCCCGTTCGTCCCGAGGCAACCGCCCAAGGCAACCAAAGGAGATCGCGTGGGACAGCCCCTCGTCGGCGTCGTGATGGGATCGCAGTCGGACTGGGAGACGATGCGGCACTGCGTCTCGCAGCTCGAGTCGTTCGGGGTTGCCTGCGAGGCCCGGGTGCTCTCGGCGCACCGGACGCCCGACGAGCTCGCCGACTGGGTCTCCGGCGCCGAGGAGCGCGGCATCGAGGTCATCGTCGCCGGAGCGGGGATGGCGGCCGCGCTTCCGGGCGTCGTCGCCGCCAAGACGACGCTGCCCGTCCTGGGTGTGCCGATGGAGACCAAGCTTTCCGGCGGGCTCGACTCCCTGCTGTCGATGGTGCAGATGCCCGGCGGCATCCCGGTCGGCGTGCTCGCGATCGGAAAGGCGGGCGCGACGAACGCCGCCATCCTGGCCACTCAGATCCTCGCCCGCTCGCGCCCCGAGCTCCGCGACGCGCTCGCCGAGCATCGGGGCTCGCAAGCGTCGAAGATCCTGTCGAGCCCCGATCCGTCGGCCGCCGCGGGGTGACGATGGCGTATCTCACCTGCCCGTGGTGCATGACGCCGCAGCTCGCCTCCGACGACGCCGATCACTACCAGTGCTACACGTGCTACGCCGAGATCCGGTTCTTCCCGTGTCCCAACTGCGGTATGAAGCAGACGGTGAACCAGAAGTGGTCGGCGTTCACGTGCGGGCGCTGCGAGACGAAGGTCGACCTGCCGCGACGGTGGAGCTACGCCGCTTCGACCAAGGCCCGCGAGGTCGAGGGCGCGGGCTACCCCTGGCCGCGGTTCTGAACGTCGCCGCGTCGCTCCGCGCGGACGGCTCCGGCGCATCGGTTCACGCGCCGGGTTGCATCCATGCCGCTCGCATGGTCCCCTGACGCCCGTCGTGAGCGGGTGGTGGCTGATCTCCTACGTCGTGCTGTGGGCCGCGGTCCTCGTGCTCGGCGTCCTCGTCGTCGCGCTCGCGCGCGAGGTCGGCGCGTTGCACCTGCGACTCGGGCCGCGCGGCGCGCTGGAGGTCGACGTCGAGGGCCCCGAGCTCGGCTCGGTCGCTCCACCGTTGCTCGGGACGACGCTCGACGGTCGCGAGGTTCGCATCGGCGGTGACGGCCCGGTCCGCGTGTACCTGTTCGCCTCGCCCACCTGCTCGATCTGCGAGGACGTCATCCCGGCGATGCCGGCGCTGTTGCGACGCGGCGTCGAGGGCGCGGTCGTCGCCGAGGCGCCGGTGCGCGATCTCGGCGCGTGGCGGCCGCTCGGCGTGACGGTCGTGTCGGCGCCCGAGGCGTTCGTCGCGTACGCGATCCCGGGGACGCCGCACGCGGTCGTGCTCGACGAGCGAGGCGCCGTCCTCGCGAAGGGCACCCCGAACGACCCGAGCCAACTCGAGGGCCTCCTCGACACGGCGCGCCGGCGCGCCGAGGAGGCCGTTCCCGTTCCGTGAGCGCGGACGGCCGGCTCCTCGAACGTGCCGGGCGGCGCCTGGCGACGCGCACCACGCGTCGGTCGTTCGTCTCGCGTCTCGGTCGCGGCCTCGTCGCGCTGGCCGGAGGCGGGTTGGTCGCATCGGCGCTCGCGCCCGAGCGCGCCGAGGCGCACCACATCTGCGGCCACACGTACACGACCGGGTCCTGCCCGCATCCGTACACGCCGCTGTCCAGAACGGACCGCTGGGGCTATCCGGTGCATCCGGTCTACGGCTATCCCGTCGACGATGAGGGCAACCTCTACGTGGACCGCTCGCAGTCGCGTCGCAAGACGTGCCAGGAGCTCGTCCCGGACGTGTACGACTTCGTCCGGCATCCGCGCTACGGCGGCGGATGGAGCCGGTGTTGCAACAACCGCGTGCGCCACATCCAGGACTGCTGCTCGCGCTCGAGGATCCGGATCAACGGCGACGCATCCGTCCGCGGCTACTGCCACGGCAAGCTGCGCGTCTTCTGCATCACGTACCAGGAGTTCAACGTCCGGTGCTGAGCCTCGGTCCGGCGGCGGCGCTCGTCGTCGCCTCGCTCGTCGCCGGCGCGTCGACGCTGTTCGGTCCCTGAGGGCTGTCGATGGTCGAGACCATCACTCCCGTGGTCCACGGGGGCAGCCGGACGCGGTGGGGGATCGCCGTCGTCGTCCACGGGCTCGCAGCGACGGCGGTCGCCGCCGCGTTCGGCGCGCTGCTCGCCTCCGCCGGCGCGCTCCTCGGCGCGCCGTGGGGGAGCGGGGGCGCGCTCGTCATCGCGGCCGTCGCCGCGTGGGCGTTCGTGCACGAGGCCCTCGGCGCGCCGTTCCCGGTGCCTCAGCTGCGGCGTCAGGTTCCCGACTGGTGGCGGACGTACTTCTCCCCGTTCGCGTCGGCGGCGCTGTACGGGGCCGGCCTGGGGATCGGGTTCGTGACGTACCTCTTGCACGCGACTCTGGTCGTCGTCGCCGCCGCGGCGTTCGCGTCCGGCCGGCCCGCGGCGGGCGCCGTGATCGTCGGGGCGTTCGGGCTCGCGCGCGGTCTGACCGTGGTCGCGGCGGTTCGAGGGTCGAACGTCGTCCATGCGCTCGCCGCGTTCGCGGCCCGCTCGGCCCTCACCGTCGGGAACGCGATCGCGATCGCGGCCGTGGCCATCGCGGTCGGCGCCTCGATTCACGGACGCGTCGAGGCCGCGCGCCTGGCCGCCGCGGCGATCGCGGTGGTGTTCGCATGGGGCGCCGCCTGGAAGATCGCTCGGTTCGGCGCGTGGCGCTCGATCGTGGAGCGCTACCGGCTCGGAGCGTTCGCGACGGCCGCGGCCGCCGGCGTCCCGACGGTCGAGGCCGTCGTCGTCGTCCTTGCGCTCGCCGGCGCTCGTCGGGCCGAGGGCATCCTCGCGCTGGCGTCGCTCGCGGCGTTCTCGGCGGCGGCGGTCCGCCGCCGGGCAGTCGACGCGTCGAGGCTTCCGTGCGGGTGCTTCGGCGCGGCCGAGACCACGCTGCCGGCGCTGCTCGCGAGGAACGCCACGATCGCGCTCGTCGCCGTGGTCGCGCTGGCGGGATCGGCCGCCGTGTCGGTCCGAGTTCCGACGGCGTCCGACGCGCTCCCGGTCGCGCTCAGCGTGGCGGGCGCCGCCGGGGTGCTCGCCGCCGCCCGTTCGGTCCGTCGATCGCTCCGAGGAGGACGCGCGTGAAACGCCTGCTCACCGCCGCCGTCGGTTCCACGATGCTCGTGGTCGCGCTCGCCGCGCCCGCGTCGGCGACGCACACCGACATGGACGACCCGAACGACGCCGCCGGACTGATGGACCTCCAGCACGTGGCGTTCCTGCACGACTCCGGTCCGTACCGGTGGATCTTCAAGACGTATCCCGAATGGACGACCAGGCAGATCTGGGATCGCGGCAACGTCATCGTCCAGTTGGACACGATCGGCGACGAGGCGATCGACTTCCTCATCGTGCTTCGGTCGGACGGGCGGTCGATCGTCGCGGACCTGTTCCGCAAGCGCGCCAACGGAACGGAGTTCCGTGTCCGCTCGCTCGACGCCGCGCGAGCCGGACACCGCGGCGCGACGGTCGAGGTCCGGCGCAAGCACCTCAAGCTCGGCGCGCATCGGACGTCGTTCTTCTGGCGCGTGATCACGACGTACGTGAGCCCGAAGTGCGCGAGCACGTGTCTGGACCTCGCGCCGGACGACGGCACGATGGTCGAGCAAGAGCTTCCGCCGACGCCGTAGCCGATCCAACCGGCGGTTGCCCGTCCGCCGGTGTTCGGCGGACAATCGGCGCGCGCGAGGAGGAAGCGAGGCCCCCGATGTTCTGTCCCACCTGCGGCTCGGAGCGGTCGAACGACCACCGGTTCTGTGCGTTCTGCGGCGGCCGCCTGCCGCTCGAGCTCTTCGAACGCCGCGGCCCCAAGCAGACGAACCTGTTCCTCGGCATCCCGACGCATCCGGACGACGCGCCGGAGCCCGTGCTTCGCGTGAGCCGGTACCGCGACGAGGTCGAGATCGAGACGGTGGACGGGTCCGTCGTGATCCCCGGCCACCACGTGCGGTTCTCGATCTGGCTCGTCGACCGCCCGGTGTGCGCGATGAGCCTGTCCGACGACGAGGCCGAGCGTCTCGCGCAGTTCCTCCTCGGCTCGCTTCGGGCGGAGCCGGCGTCGCCCGCCGCGACGGCCTGAGATCGCTCGGCCGCAAGGCTCGTGGACGATCGGCCATCGCGCGCATGCGTGTCGTTCGAGGCGGGTATCCGCGTCGCACACGGCGATCCCCCGTGGCCCCGCCTACGACCCGCGCCTGTTACCCGCGAAGGAGCGGTGGGGCGGGAACGAGCGGCCCCGACCCGCGCCCTCGGGGCCGCTCGTTCGCCTGTGTTCGGCTCGGTTCCGGGCGTGAACCCACGCCGCGATCCGAGAGCCTTCGTCCTCGTCGTCCGTCTGCGCGCCGGGGAGGACTCGAACCTCCGACCCGCTGCTTAGAAGGCAGCCGCTCTGTC
The DNA here is from genome assembly GCA_046735355.1 of bacterium. Taxonomy (GTDB): domain Bacteria; phylum Actinomycetota; class UBA4738; order UBA4738; family HRBIN12; genus DATAEU01. The sequence goes on along the minus strand of JBKPTC010000136.1, from coordinate 31,877 downwards.
CGACTGAGCTACCGGCGCTCGGTCCTCGAGTGTAGGGGACGTGCCGGGCGTCGATCCGCGCCGCGGACGGCGAGTAATCGGGCGTCGGAGCGGGAACCGGTCGGGTGGCGGACATGCCGCCCGGCCGGTCGCGACGTTCGGTCGGCCGCAAGCGAAAGGAGGCGAACATGCCTGCATGGGCTTGGATCGTCATCGCCGTCGTCGTGATCGCCGCGATCGCGCTCGCCGTCTGGGCCGCGATGCGCAAGCGCCGGACCGAGAGCCTCCGACAGCAGTTCGGATCCGAGTACGACCGCACCGTCGAGGAGACGGGTGCCGCCCGGGACGCCGAGTCAGAGCTGGAGCGGCGGCGCCGCCGTCGTGAGGAGCTCGACATCCGGCCGCTCGCGCCCGGCGCGCGCCAGCGCTACGCTGATGACTGGCGGAGCGTCCAGGCGCGGTTCGTCGACGATCCGTCGGGCGCCGTCGCGCAGGCGGACACGCTCGTCACGCAGGTCATGCGCGAGCGCGGCTATCCGATGGACGACTTCGATCAGCGCGCGGCCGACGTCTCGGTCGATCATCCGGGTGTCGTCGGCGACTACCGCGCGGCGCACGACATCTCGACACGGTCGGCCAACGGCGACGCCGACACGGAGGACCTTCGTCAGGCGATGGTGCACTACCGGGCGCTGTTCGAGGACCTCCTCGAGGAGGACACCGGCGGCGAGTCGCGCGTCGCGACCTGAGCGATCCGAGAACCCGACGGCGGGGCGGCGCGAACGCGTCGCCCCGTTCGTCATGGTGGATAGGTGCGCTTCTCGACGGCGCCGCGGCGACACGCCACGCGCCGAGCCGTCAGCGCGCGACCGAACCCCGGCGGCCGTCCATCAGATACGGCGCGTAGCCCTGGACGCGGACGTCGTCGTCGACGAGCGTGCCGACGTCGTCCTCCGACCCTTCGACGATCATGACGAACGAGGCGTCGCCCCGGCGGCCGGCCCAGCCGGCGTCGGCGTCCATCGCGATCTCCCACGCGAGGTCGTTGCCCGGTTCGCCCGGCAGCGGATCGAGGTCGTCCTCGGCCGCCTGCTCGGGCGGGGCGGTCTCGCCCCAGTAGACCCATCGACGGACGGCGCTGAGGTCGTCCTCCGCGGCGACGTCTCCGGACCACGCGCGCGTGCTGCGGCTCTCGGCGGGACGATGTTGCGGCATCACGTCCTCCGTTCCTCGAGCGGTGGTTCACGCATCGCGCCGCTCGAACTATCCTGCGGCGATCATGCCCGACCGTACGCTCATCCGCGCCGGCACGCTCGTCGACGTCGAGGCAGGCGAGACGCGGCGTGCGCAGGTCATCGCCGTCGAGGGCGACCGCATCGCGTCCGTCGAGCCCGACCAGGGTCGCTACGACGACGCAGCGCGCGTGATCGATCTCTCGAACCACACCGTCCTGCCCGGACTGATCGACTGTCACGCCCACCTGATCGGCCGGGACGAGGACGAGACCGGCAGCGTCGACTATTCCGTCCTGCTCGGGCGCACCGGCGCCCAGGAGGCCCTGACCGGCGTGCGGAACGCGCGCTCGACGCTGCTCGCCGGGTTCACGACGGTTCGCGACGTCGGAACGTTCCGAGCGCACGTCGACGTCGCCCTGCGCGAGGCGATCTCGGACGGGTGGTGCGTCGGCCCGCGGATGCAGTGCGCGGGCGCGTACGTCACCGTCTCGACGGGCGGGGGGGACATCCCGCCGATGGCGCCGGACGTGGTCGTTCCGCGCGAGCTTCGGTTCGGCGTCGCGAACTCCGTCGACGAGGTCCGGCAACGGGTGCGCGAGATCCTGCACCGCGGCGCGGATCTCATCAAGGTCATCGCCACGGGCGCCGTCATGACGCGAGGAACTACGCCGGGGGCGCCGGAGTTCAGCGAGGCCGAGATCCGCGCCGCGGTCGAGGAGGCCGCGATGTACGACGTCTTCGTCGCCGCGCACGCGCACGGCGCCTCGGGGATCAAGCGAGCGGTTCGCGCGGGGGTCCGCTCGATCGAGCACGGCTCGCTGATGGACGACGAGTCGATCGACCTGATGGCCGAGCGGGGAACGTACCTCGTCGCCGACATCTACAACGGCGACTGGATCGCCGAGATGGGGCGCACGCATCACTGGCCGGAGGAGATCCTGCGCAAGAACGACGAGACGACCGAGGCGCAGCGCGAGGGGTTCGCGAAGGCGGTGAAGGCCGGGGTTCGCATCGCGTACGGAACCGACAGCGGCATCTATCCGCACGGCTTCAACGGGCGACAGATGAAGTACATGGTCCGCCACGGCATGACGCCGATGCAGGCGGTCCAGAGCGCGACGCGCGTCGCGGCCGAGCTCATGGGATGGGACGATCGCGTCGGTCGGCTCGCGCCGGGTCTGTTCGCCGACGTCATCGCGGTCGAGGGCGACGCGCTCGACGACGTCTCGTCGCTCGAGGACGTGCCGTTCGTGATGAAGGGCGGGCGCGTGGTGAAGCTCGACGGACGCGGGACCGCCGAGGGCGAGACTCCGGTGGCCGGAAGAGGCTAGGGTGGACGCATGAAGACGTGTCCGTACTGCGCAGAAGAGATCAAGGACGCGGCGATCCGATGCCGCTACTGCCTGACGTGGCTCGTGTCCGATCCACCTCGGTCCGCCGAGGCGGCGCCGCCGGGCGTCGCGCAGACGTCGGGTCCGGTCGCGGCTCCGCCGCCGGGCGGTGCCTCGACCGCAACGATGGGCGGAGGCACGGGCGGGATGGCGCCGCCGATGGGCGCGTCGCAGCCGGGCGGGCAGGCGTTCGGCCAGACCGGAACGACCGACCGCGTCGAGTTCACGCACTCGGGCGAGCGGTTCCTCCTCGGCTACTCGGGCGACATGTTCGGCATTTGGGACCGGCAGTCGCCTGCCCAGCCGATCGAGCGCTATCCGAGGACCGACGACGGCTGGCGACAGGCGTGGCAGCGATACGTCGGGATCGAATCCAACTGGATGGATCTTCGGACGGGGCAGCGCAGCTAGCTTCGGCGCGCGCCGCTGCTACGCTTCGCACCGCGCGGGTGTAGCTCAATGGTAGAGCTCCAGCCTTCCAAGCTGGTGACGCGGGTTCGATTCCCGTCACCCGCTCTTCCGAGCGCGGTGATCAGGCGTCCGCAACGCCTCCGGCGTCTCGGTCCGGACGAGCTCCGCGACCTCCTGAGCCAGCCGGCCGTTCGACGTCACGAACGCGTCCGCCTGCAGCTGCGTTAGCGCCACGAACTCGGCGTCGAACGTGGTGTCCCACCCGAGTCGTTCGGCAACCCGCCAGGCCGTTCGTTGGAGCACCTTGTCGCCGAGGAACCGCACCTTCAGAGCGTTGATGCGAGTCACCCGCTCGAGACCCTCGGCCGGCGGGATCTCGCCGCGTCTGGCCGCCTCGTAGACCGAGGACAACACCAGCGACCGCACGAGCGTCGGAGCGAGCAACGTGTGTCCCGGAGCCACCTCGATCTCACCGGCCGCGATGCCGAGCAGCGTGTCTCGGTCCACGACGAACCGCGTCATGCGCCGGATGGTAGAGGGCTCAGTTCGACGTGACAGCGCGCGCGAGCGCCGTGACGACCGCAGCCACCACCACGACGACGAGGACCGGTGCCTTGAGCCGCAGCGCGACCGCCGCCGCGGCCACGCCGATCGCCCGCGCGTCGAGCACCAGTGACCTGCCGTCGCCGAACGTCGACGTCACGACAAGCGCCGCCAGAACCGCCGGCGCCAGCAGGACGACGACGGCGTTCAGCCGTTCGGGAAGCGGACGGCCGCCGAGGAGCACCGGTCCCGCGGCCTTGATCGCGATCGTCGCGACGCCGACGCCCACGACGACGACCCAGGCGTCGGTCATCGCCGGCGCATCCCGACGAGCGTCGCGAGCGCCGACGCGACGATCGGCACGCCGGGGGGCACGACCGGGGTGAGCGCGAGCGCGATCGCGCCGCCCAGCACCGCCGCGACGACGGCGGTCCTCGAGCGGACCTGCGTCATCATCAAGGCGAGGAACAACGCCGGGAACGCCGCGTCGAGCCCGAGAGCGGTCGGATCGCCGAGCGCGGTTCCGAACGCGAGGCCGATCGTCGTTCCGACGAGCCACGCGACGTAGATCGTGAGACCTGCCCCGACGAGCCGCGGCACGTCGAACGTGCCGTCTCCGCGGGCGGACACGGCCCACGACTCGTCCACGACGAGCTGTGCCCGAAGGAACCTCGACCACGCGGCGCCGCGCATAGACGGCGCGACCGACACGCCGATCGGCCCGTACCTCGCGTTCAGCAGCACGGCCGCGGCGATCGCGGCAGCGACTGTTCCGCCGCCGTCGAGCACCGACGCGGCCGCGAACTGCGACGACCCGCCGAACGTCGTCGCCGACATCACGAGGGGCGCGAGCCATCCCATGCCGGCGGACCGCGCCAGCAGTCCGAAGGAGATCCCGAACCCGAAGACCGCGATCGCGAGTGGCGCGACCGCGCGCGCGCCGTCGCGGTATCGGCTGGTCGGCTCGGGCACGCGCACACGCTAGCAACCGATCCGCGCGCTCCGAGCTTGATAGCGTGCGCGCGTGCGGCTCGGCTTCCGCCTGCTCGACGTCTTCTCGACCGGCCCGTTCACGGGCAACCAGCTGTGCGTCGTTCCGGACGCCGACGAGATCGAGTCCGAGACGATGCAGACGCTCGCGCGCGAGATCGGGTTCTCGGAGACGACGTTCGTCACGGCGATCGACGACGACGGATACGACGTCCGCATCTTCACACCGGGGCAGGAGCTGCCCTTCGCCGGCCATCCAACGCTCGGGACGGCGTTCGTCCTCGCATCGGAGGGCCGCGTCCCGGCGAGCGTGACCCAACGATGCGGCTCCGGTCATCTGCTCGTCGAGGTCGACCCGGACGCCGGGCGCGGCCGGATGCGTCAGTTCCCGGGCAAGCTGCGCGAACCGTTCGAGGATCGGGCCGCGGTCGCCGAGGCCGCCGGGCTGACCGAGCGCGACCTGCATCCCGACCGGTCCGTCCGAACCGTCACGACCGGCCTTCCGCACACGATCGTCCCGGTCGCGGACGTCGAGGTGCTTCGGCGAGCCGAGCGGCACGGCGAGCCGATCGGCGAAGTCGTCCGCCGGACCGGCGGCGAGTCGCTCTATCTGTTCGCCGACGACAGGCGTTCCGACGGCGCGGCGATCACGGCGCGGATGTTCGACTGGGAGCTCGGTGTGGGCGAGGATCCGGCGACCGGGTCGGCCGCCGGTCCGCTCGGCGTGTACCTGGCCGAGCACGGCCTCCTCGCTCGCTCCGGCGGGTTCCGCGTCCATCAGGGCGAGCAGGTCGACCGCCCGAGCCTGCTGGAGGTGGACGTCGAGCGCGACGGCGACGCGTGGGTCCCCTGGGTGGGTGGGGAGATCCGCCTGGTCGGCGAGGGGCAGTTCAGGCTCTGAGGCCCGGCGCGGCGCCTACAATCGCGGTCGCGGGGCGTGGCGCAGCTTGGCAGCGCGTCTGCTTTGGGAGCAGAAGGTCGGCGGTTCGAATCCGCCCGCCCCGACCAAGAAAGTGCCCTTCGGACCGCCGACGCATCCCCTGTCGGGTGAAAGCTGGATGGAAACGCCGTCGTTCGACTGGAACAACGTCAACCGTCCTTGGTGGGCGAAGAGAGACGACGATGAGGTTTAGCTTCGAGGTGGGGGAGGACGTGCTGTCGGCGCTGTTCAAGTTCGTCGGCCCAGGGCATCAGGTGAGATCCGCTATCACGGTCGCCATCGAACGAGACGAGACAGGCTGGCCCATCGCCAGGTCCGTTACGGCGTTCACGGATGGGGACTTCGACGAGTTGACCTTGCTGCAGCTGGCCCGCGACAGCATCAACGAGAGTATCGAAGAGATCCTGACTGACTAGGCGTCCCGGGGGCTTCCTTGTGTTCCCCATTGGGCTGCGTGTCTGCGCCCCGGTCCTTCCTGAGTCTTGCCCGCGAGTGCGTTCGGGCGCACTATCCGGCGAGGAGGCGTCGAACATGCCGAGTCCCATCGACCCGAAAGCGCGCACTGACGACGGCCCGGCGATGGGGACGGATCTGCCGACGCGCGAACCCGACCGGTCCTGGTGGGGACCCGAAGTCGGCGCGAGGCGACGTCCACGCCGGCACAAGGAGATCGACTGGGCGACCGGAATCATCGTCGCGGCGATCGGAGGTATTTGGGGCTACGTCGTCATCGTCGCGCCGTTGCTTCCACCGAGGTTCGATTGGATCCCCCGCTCGATTGTCGCTGCAATCTTTGGAGTTCCCGGCATCTTCGTGTTCGTCGACGCTCTTCGTCCCGGCAACCCAAAGCGATGGCGGGCTCTCCTTCTTGGCATCGCGCTGCTTGCTTTCGCTGCGGCGATGTTCTTCGGCGGCCATCTGTGCCGCTCGGACACGCCCGCTTGCGACGCGATCGGTGGAGACTAGTTCGAGGCTCACGTAGTTGCAGTTGGCACGGGCCAGTCTAGACGACTGCATGCAACAGTTGTTGACGGCGTAGCACGAAGCGTTCCGGGCTACCTCCTCCCGCAAGTACAAGGAGAGAGCCCCCCTGCTCCTTCTTCTCTCTTGTTCGGGCGGGGGGCTTCTCTATGTCTGCCGGCGAATGACCCGGTAGCGGGCAGCAACGGCTTGACGAGTCAGCCCCATCTCCCGCGACCGCAGCAATGGCCGCAGTGTCTGTTGCGCCTCGACGGCGAACGGGCTAGCCTCCGCACGGGGAAGGGAGGACCTCATGAAGCGCAGCATCTCGGCGCTTGTCGTCGTTCTGCTTGAGCTCCTCGCTATGCAGCCAGCGAACGCGGCGACGCCAACGAAGGTGATTGATCAGAGGGATGTCGCTGAGATTTCCGTCGCCGCATCCCTCGGTTACATCGCCTGGGCGGCCGAGGCCCGTCCCGGTCACTTCAACGCGTACGTAAGACCACGCGGCGGGGGCGATCCCGTTCGCGTCAATCGCCGACACACGATCAGCTTCTCGGTCGGGATCGACGGTCCGATGGTCGTGTATTCGGTCGCCCGACGTGGGCACGCGGAGAATCTCGCCCTCTACGACGCCTCAACGGAGGACCGGCCGTCGCTTCCGGACCGTGTCAACACGAAGGCTACGGAGACCCGCCCGTCGCTATCGGGTGACTGGCTGCTGTTCACGCGGTTCTTCAGAAACGGCAAGGGAAAGATCATCTTGTTCAACACGTCGACCGAGGAGCGCCGCGTCCTGCGGACTGCAGGCGGCTTGCTGCAGAGCGACCAGGTGAACGGCGACTGGGCCACCTTCGAGCACTGCCGAGGGACGAACGACAACGAGCTCTCGAACTGCAACACCTACCGCTATCAGATCTCGACCGAGGAACTCGTCAAGATTCCCAATCCGGGGAAGCAGCAGTACGCGGGTGGCGTGTCGGATGACGGCACGGTCTACATCGTCAGGGGTGGAGTCTCGAACGTCTGGCGTTGCGGTCACCACGCTCGGATCATCCGGTACCCGGTTGGTGGCCCGGGTGAGGTCATCGCGACCATGCCCGATGGCAGAGACGTGTTCATCACGTTCGCGACCGACGAGACCGACGGTTCCACGACGCTGTACCTCCAACGTATCGGTTGCCGGACGGGGGCGGCAGGCATCTACAGCATCGCTGACGCCGACACGGCGACCTAGCCGGCGTCGATAATCGCTCGCCGTTCCGCCGCTGGACCTACCCGTGGGTGCGGGTTACGGTTCGAGGCGACGGCACCTGGTCCTCTGACGTGGGGAACGACGCATGATGGCGTACGATCATGGATCATGAAGCGTCTGCTCCTCGCCTTGCTTGTTGGATATGCCGTCATCGGGGCGGCCACGCGTTTGATCGAAGCCACTGGCCGCATAACGTGCGACTGCTACCCGGACTGCTGGTGCCGGAAGCCGGGGCTCAGCCTGTTCCGGTGGGTCTTCCCGCAGTTCCATCACAACGCCCGGACTTGAGGAGTGGAAGAAGCAGTAGCTCGCCGAGTAACCGAACGGTGATTAGCGCGTAAGAGGCTAGGCTCTTGCGCGGACACCCGCCGCTGCTAGTTCGCTCGCCGTAGCCACCACAACGCGCCTGCCACGATCAGGACCAACGCGAGGAACGCGAACAGCGGGAGGAACACATAGAACCCGTACCCGGCCGGTTGGTCGTCAATCCTCTGGACGTTTCGACCCCTCGATCAGGGCAAGACTCCGGGTGATTCGCTCGTGACTCGCATCGAGTTGTTGCTCCGCGCGGCGGACTATCTCGGCTAGTTCTTCACCGTGTCGGAGTAGTGCCGCCCGGTACTCGGTAGTGGTGGTGTCGGTCATGAGTACCCCATATCCACGTCCCCGTCAGGTCGCTTCGGGATCAGCAGGCGCGCGGAGCCGCCGGCAGGAGGTGGGAGGAGGAGGGGGAGCCTGTCTAGCCGTGACGGATTGGCTAGACATCGGGGGTCTCGTATCTCATTTCCCATTTGCCGTCGATTGGAATGAAGACTTTGACGATGTGATCTTCGAGGTCGTACGTAATCGCGTACACGACGGGCAGCGCATTCGACGCGGCGACATCATCGAATAGCTTCTCGATCCCATCTAACGACGGCACCAATCCGCGAAAGAGGGTTATCGCGCGTTCGCGGTTAGCAGTCCCGGCGACGATGACTTCGTAGCGTTCGCTCACGTTGCTCAATCAACCTGCTCCTCGCCAGCCTGCCGAGCTTCTTCGAGGAGTCCGAGAAATTCATCGTCTGAGACGCCGCCGCTCATGACGACTGCCGCCTGAGTCGGGTTCACCTGCCGCATCATCTCGTTGATGGAGGCAATCTCATCACGAATGCGCTCATCCATTCGCTCGTCGGAAAGCCGCGCTAGCTTGTCGCACACCCATTCAACCTCTGCGCTTGACAAGCTCGCGACGAGTCGCGTTCGGATCTCAATGAGCGTGCTTGCCGACTCCTCATCCACGGTAGTTCAGTTCTCGAAGCATCGTGATAACGACGCGCGCTAATGTGGGTCGTGTTGATGCGTCCACGGCCACGTCATTTCCGATGCCGGATGGGCCGTGGTGCCGCCCCGTTCGATCCGGCGGTGCTTGCGCCTGTGCGCGGCCTGGTGAACCAGATACTTGCCCCAATGTCGTCTCGGGACGCCCGTCAGACGCCATAGGAAGCCAGCAGCCCAACCGGGCTCGCCTGGGTAGTTCCCCGGCCCCGGCCTCATCGCATGCTCCAGTCGCTCGCAGGCAATAGCAAGCGTAGTAGTCGTCCCACCGTGAGTCGACAGCTGTCCGGGTCTACGGTGTCGGCGGATCGCGACGTTGGTCCGGGCGTACAATCTCAAGTGGTTCCCATGAAGCGCATCCTCTTCACCGCTTCCGCTGCCGTCTTGGTCTGTGGCGTCGCATTCGGTTGGATTGCCTCGCGGTATCAGGCGAGGTGCCCGGACGTCTCGTATCCCGTGGCGTGCGACCCGGTCCTGGTTCCGATGCACCCGGCCGTCGTCGATTACGTCGGGCTAGTCTTGCTTGCAACCGCACTGGTTGCGTTCGGACTGGCCGTGGCAGGTGCGCTTTCGTCCCCGGCGTCGGAGTAGCAAACCGTCCGACGATCCAGCGTCCCTGAGTTTCATGTGTCGGCATGCGTCTGCTAGGCAGGCTTGGCGCAACGAGAACTGGGACGTGGATCATCGGGCGCGTTATCTCCCCGCTGCAACGAGAAATACTGATTCTGAGCAGGGGTCGCGTCTCGCTCATGGTCAAATAGCCGGTGCTCTTGCTCTCGGTCAAAGGCCGGAAGTCTGGACGAATACGCACGATTCCTCTGCTCTAACGTCCAAGATGGCAACACGCTCATCGTGTGCAACGTCCGTCCTCCTTACGAGCGGCCCAACCCTTGGCCACTCAACGTCCGGGCGAACCCCGTCGTCTTCGTTGAGATCACGGTGTTAGAGAACAACGCTTGGCGAGGGAGGCAACGGCGCAGGAAGTCGAGCGATACTGGCCGCAGCTTGTCGCACTCTGGCTGGCCTACGGCCGCTTCTTCGCAGACACGTGTGAGCGGAGCATCTTCGCCCTTGAGCGCACGGACGCCGCTAGAGCAGCTGCCAGTTAGCCGCTAAGTCCACCGATCAGGAGCCTATTCCCCGCGAACGACACGTGGCGTACGATCCTGAATCATGAAGCGTCTGCTCTTCGCGTTGTTGGTTGGGTATGCCGTGATCGGGGCGGCCACGCGTTTGATGGAGGCAGCCGGGCGGATGAGTTGCGGCTGCTATTCGGACTGCTGGTGCCGGAAGCCGGGACTCAGTCTGTTCCGTTGGGTGTTCCCGCGTTTCCACCACAACCCTGGACTCGAGGCGTGGAAGAAGCAGCAGCTCGGCGGGTAACGATCCAGTACTTCGACGGCTGTACGCACTGGCGGCGAGCGCTAGACACCGTTCGAGCAGCGTTCCGGGACGTAGGCAGAACCGACGAACCGGATCTCGAGCTTGTTCGTACCGAGGAGGATGCTGAACGCCTACGCTTCATCGGCTCGCCGACGATCCTCGTTGACGGCAAAGATCCGTTCGGAATGACGCAGATTCCGTCGGGACTCACATGCCGCCTCTACGTGACTCCTCAAGGACTCGCCGCAACGCCCACGAGAGAGCAACTAGTCGAGGTGTTGCGCGAGTAAGGCGGCCTGCCGTGCAGCGTCGATGTTGCGGATCTACCGGAGCACCTCTGACGGCTTGGCAAACAGGATGTCCTGCCCCGGTACCTTGACCAGGGCCTGGCCCTCCGACTCGAGGTCGGCGAGCAGCCGGCCCGCTCGTTCCTTGCTCATGGCGAACGCAACGTGATAGCCGTCCTGCACGTCGAAGCCCCAGGCAATCGCGCGAGTAGACCAGTACGGAAGCTGGACTGCCTCCACGTTCACCGTCCTGCTCATGTCAGGTGTATCGGCAGTTGCTTCGTGTCGGCCGACTGGGTGACGGCGGATATTCCTATGGCACCACCGGAGTAGTCGGGCGGCGAACGGTTCGTTGCTAGCCTCGGTCCCTAGCTTCGTCTCATAACTAGCTGGGCAACTTGGCGTTCGCGGCAGGCTTCATGCGGACGGCACATCGAGAGAGAGAGAGAGTGGTGGTGGCTATCGGCCTAGTCGTTCCCAGGCGCGATACACGAGCAGCGCTAGCATCACCAAACCCGAGGATATCGCTAGTACGACAGCGATCCTTTGCCAGGTCAGGAGCAATTCGCTTACAGCGACATTCGTCCACACGGCGACTAGTGCCCACGCACCGAGGGAGACGATGAACAACACGAGGCTGGCGCGCATCAACCTGTTCACGAGTGCCACGGTGCAAGGTTAGTCCACCCAGGCTTCCATCCCGTCATGCCGCTTGAGGATCAGCAGGCGCGGGGGATCCCCCGAGGCTCATACAACCGCACGCCTTGTTTCCGCCGGACGTCGATCCCCACCGTCTTTCTGATTCCGGGTGGACGGAAGAGGCCTACGGACCCCGGGCCGATACGCCGTATCCGCTCGGCACACCGCGCGATACACGTATGACGAGGAGCCAACGGGAGGCCTCATGGCATTCAACGAGCGGTCTGGACTAGCGATCTTCGCAGTTGGGCTCGGCGCGATCGCGTTCGCGGTCGCGTCTGGGCTAACGAAGACCTCGAACGGCGAGACGACGGCCGACTGGGTCGGCCTCGTCACACTCATCGCTGGTGTCGTCGTGATGGTCACGGGCGTGTACATGGCGTGGCGCGACCGTGGGCACGGTCGAGGGTTCACCGGCGGCACGCCGCACGGCGCTTCCTGAGGAGTCAGACCACCCGTCCGATCGGGTCTGGGAGATCACGATTCATGCCCGGAGTACCGCCCGGCCTGCCTCGCAGTGGTGTTCACACTGGGAGAAGAAGGTCGGCGGTTCGGATCGGCCCGCCCCCGACGCACGGCGCGATCGAAAGCGATCGAAAGAGTGACAAGATCGGCGGCCGGGGTTGACCCGGCTCCTCGGCGGGCCATACAGTTCGCGGTGAGAGACCGCTGGAGCCCTCGGGCCCCGGCGGTTTCTCGCTTTCCGGCCCCGCCGTAACCGGCCCGCCTCCGGCTCGGATCTCCTCCGCGCGGCAGGTTTGTCTCCTGCGTTCGTCGGATGTGCGATGTCGTCAGCGGCCGCTAGCCTGCGTCTCCCATGCGGATCCGATCGGAGATCGCCGACCTGCCGGGGGACCGGGTTCGGGCGATGCTGACCGGTCTTCCCCCGGCTCCGGGCTACCGGATCACCATCAAGCCGCTCCGGTACCGACAGAAGCCGCACCTGTCGGCCTGGACGGACTTCGACGACCGCGAGATCGTCCTACAGGTGCCGCAGCCGTTCTTCCCGTTCGGCGAGATCGTGCCGTATGCGGCCAAGCGCCGGCCGGGAAAAGGCATGCGGTTCATCTGGCTGACCGAGGGCGTCACGTTCCGCACGCCGCGCGAGGTGCTCCGCTTTCTCTACCTGCACGAGTTCATGCACTGGTACCTGTGGGAACAGCTCGGCAAGAAGTCGGCCGCCGAGACCGCGTGCGACCGGTTCGCGCTGGCCAACTATCGCCGGCGCTCGGTGCGCCAGACGGACGCCGATGCGGCGCTCGTTCGTCGCGCCCTGGCCACCGCCTGAAGCGCCCGGCCGAAACGTCCAGAGACGGCGCCGACGGAGCGGCGGCGCCGTCCGCTAGCGGGGGCCGATCGCGCTCCTCAGCAGCTCGGTCAGCTGGTCGATCCTCAGCTCGCGACGCTGCGCCTGGTTGGGATGCCGGTGGAACAACCCGGGGTCGAGCTCGACCGCGACCAGCGCGTCCTGGAACCGCTCGGCGACCCAGTCGAGCATCGAGGCGAGCATCTCCGCGTCGACGTCGCGACGGACCTCGCCGCGGCCCTGTCCGAACTCGACGAAGTCGAGCGTCCCGTACGGGTCCTCGGAGACCAGGAAGCGGTTGATCTCGCGCTTCAGCGTCAGGTCCGTTCCGTAGTTGCCGATCAACGCGACGCGGTTGGGAATCCAGTCGTCGCGGATCAGATGCTCGGTCCGCCGGAGCCAGTAGTCGAGGACGTCCCAGAACCCGCGGTCGACCACCTCCTCGGGCGCATCGAGCCAGGCCGGAAGCGAGGTCACGGCCCGTTTGTAGGCGGCGAGGAACAGGCCGGCCTTGCTGCCGAAGTGCTGGAAGATCGACCCCTTGGCGATCCCGAGCTCGACCGCGACGTCCTCGACGCGCGCTCCTTGATAGCCGTGCTCGGCGAAGTGCCGCATCGCGGCGTCGACGATCAGTTCGCGCTTGGCCGCCGACCGCGGACGGTCGCTCGGCCGTGACCTCAGGTCATCAGCCGTCACGTGCGCCTCCGGGAAACGGGAGGCAGAGCGTATGTCACTCGGCCGACCCCGAGTCTGACCCTGAGTCAATCCATCCCCGCGATAGCCTTGCCGCGTGGGCGACGTCCTCCTGGTCCGGCAAGCGGAGATCCGGTCGGCGCTCGACATGTCCTCCCTGATCGACGCGATGGCGGACGCGTTCGAGGCGTACTCGAGCGGGCGAGCCGAGCTGCCCGCCGTCATCCACCTCGACGTCCCGGAGTCCGAGGGCGAGATCCACGTGAAGGCCGGCCACCTGCACGGCGCGTCCCGGTACGCGATCAAGGTCGCCTCGGGCTTCTACGGGTCGGGCGGGACCACGTACGGCGGGCTGGTGCTCGTCTTCGACGCGGCGGACGGACGTCTCGACGCGATCCTGCTCGACGGCGGCTACGTCACGGACGTCCGCACCGGAGCCGCCGGCGGGCTCGCCGCACGGCTGCTCGCGCCGGAGCGCGTTCGGACGGTGGGTGTCCTCGGAACCGGGATGCAGGCGCGGTACCAGCTCGACGCGCTGGCGGCCGTTCGATCGTTCGACCGGGTCCGCGTGTGGGGCCGGAACGCGGATCGCGCCGCGGCCTGCGTCGACGATCTACGGGCGCGGAAGCTGCCGGCGACCGACCTCGACGTCGCCACGACGCCGGAGGACGCCGTCCGCGAGGCGGACCTCGTCGTGACGTGCACGGCCAGCCAAGACCCGCTCGTTCGAGCCGAGTGGCTGCGTCCGGGCGCGCACGTCACCGCGGTCGGCTCCGACGGTCCCGGCAAGCAGGAGCTCGACGTCGACGTCCTCTCGCGAGCCGACCTGGTCGCGGTCGACAGCCGTGAGCAGGCCGCGCGGCTCGGCGAGCTGCAGCACGGGCTGGCGGCCGGCGCCGTCGAGCTCGACGAGGTTGCGGAGCTGGGAGAGATCGTCGCGGGCCGGCGACCCGGTCGAACATCGGAGGATCAGGTCACCGTCGCGGATCTGACCGGTGTCGGCGTGCAGGACGTCGCCGCGGCTGCCCTCGTCCTCGAGCGGCTGCCCGACGGCGTGGAGCGGATCTCGGTCTAGCCCTCGTCCAACTCTTCGAGCCGCTCGCGCTCCCGAGCGGCGTGCGAGAGCCGAGCCACGACCTCGTCGTGCAGCACCCCGTTCGTCGAGACGACGCTTCGGCCGTGCTCGACGGGGCCGCCGTCGAACCGCGTCATCCGGCCGCCCGCTTCCTCGACGATCACCTTGAGCGCGGCGAAGTCCCAGGTCGCGAGGTCGGGTTCGAGCATCACGTCCGCGGATCCGCGCGCGACCAACATGTGACCCCAGAAGTCGCCGAACCCACGCTCGCGGCGGGCCTCGCGGACGAGCTCGACGACACCGTCCGCGTACGGCGTGTCGAGGATGTCGCGGATCTCCGCGTACAGGACGAACGCGCGCGACATACGGTCGGCCCTCGAGACGTGGATCGGCTCGCCGTTCAGCGTCGCGCCCGCCCCCGCGGCGGCGGCGTACCGCTCGTCCAGGGCCGGCGCGTCGGCGACGCCGACGACCAGCTCGCCGTCGCGCTCGAGCCCGATCAGCGTGGCCCAGATCTGGATGCCGTCGGCGAAGTTCCTCGTGCCGTCGATCGGGTCGATGATCCACCGGCGGACGCTCGCGCCGTCCGCCGCCTCCTCGTCCTCGGCCTCCTCGCCGGTCACGCCGTCGCCGGGGAACCGCTCGCGGATGCGTTCGCGGATCATCGCCTCGACCGCGATGTCCGCCTCCGTGACCGGCGTCTTGTCGACCTTCTCGCGAACCTCGAACGATCCGCGGAACAGCCGCATCGAGATCTCGCGCGCCGCGTCGGCCAGCTCGAGCGCGAACGCGAGGTCGTCGTCGAACGTCGTGGTCGCCACGCGCGCACCCTATCCGGCCGCTCGCGTCGCCGGGCTGGACCGCCTGCGTGCGATACCGTGTCCTGCATGCAGACCACCGTCGAGGAGACCGACAAGCACAAGGTCCGGCTCACCGTCGAGGTCGAGCCCGACCGCGTCGGAAAGGACCTCGACCGGGCGTACCGCAAGATCGCGCAGCAGATCCGGATCCCCGGCTTCCGCAAGGGCAAGGTGCCTCGGAAGATCATCGACGCGCAGATCGGCCGCGAGGCCGTCGTCGGCGAGTTCATCGAGGACAGCGTTCCGACGTACTATCGCGAGGCGCTCCGCGAGCACGAGCTCGCACCGATCACCGAGCCCGACATCGACCTCGAGGACCTCAAGGAGGGCGAGCCGCTCGTGTTCACCGCGGTGGTCGAGGTCCGTCCGCGGCTGAGCTTGACCGAGCGCGACTACAAGGGCGTGCGTGTCGACCGCCCGTCGGTCGACGTCTCCGCCGCCGAGGTCGACGACCTGCTCGAGCGGCTCCGTGATCGGTTCGCCGAGCTCGAGACGGTGTCGCGCCCCGCCAGGACCGGCGATTACGTCGTGATCGACCTGCGCGCGACGATCCACGACCAGGAGGTTCCGGACGCGACCCGCCCCGACTACCTGTACGAGGTCGGCGCCGGCGAGTTCACCGGGAAGCTCGACGAGGAGCTGCAGGGAAAGCGGGCCGGCGAGATCTTGCGGTTCAACGCGACGCTGGACGAGCGCTTCGGCGAGCGCGCGGGCCAGGAGGTCTCGTTCCAGGTGCTCGTCAAGGAGGTGAAGGGCAAGCGTCTGCCCGCCGCGGACGACGAGTTCGCGAAGACGGCGTCTGAGTTCGACACGCTCGAGGAGCTTCGCGAGAGCCTGCGCGAGCAGCTCGAGCGCAACAAGGAGCGCGCCGCCGACGCGGAGGTTCGCGACCTCGTGCTGCAGGCGTTGGTCGATCAGATCGACGTCGACCTGCCCGACACGCTGATCGACGAGGAGACGGAGCACCGCGTCGTGCACGCTCGCGAGCGCGCCGAGCGCGCCGGCATGACGCTCGAGCAGCTTCTCGAGATGCAGGGCTTCGACGAGCTGCGGTTCCGCTCGGACGCGCGCGCGCACGCGACCCGCGCGGTGAAGGCCGACCTCGTGCTCGAGGCGGTCGCGCGCAACGAGGACCTGGAGGTGACGGCCGAGGAGCTCGGAACCGAGGTCGCACAGCTCGCGCAGGTGCTCGGTCGCGACGTCAAGGAGGTCGCCCGATCGCTCGAGCGCAGCGGGCAGGTCGTATCACTCGCCGGGGATATAATTCGCTCCAAAGCGCTCGACATCCTCGTCGAGCACGCCGATATCACCTCCGGGGACGGACGAACCCCGGCCGCCGAACCGGCCTCGCCCGCGGCGACGACGGACTCCCCCGACGGACCGGAGACCGTGTCGGAGCGTCCGGCGTCGACGGTGGACGAGTCCCAGACGGAACCCTCGGAGCGGGTTCACGAGGAAGCAGAGGGAGCCAGCACATGAATGAGATCAACAACTACCTCGTTCCCGTCGTCGTCGAGCAGACCAGCCGCGGCGAGCGGTCGTTCGACATCTACTCGCGGCTGCTGAAGGAGCGCATCGTCTTCCTCGGCACGCCGATCGACGACGCCGTCGGGAACCTCATCATGGCGCAGCTGCTGCACCTCGAGTCCGAGGATCCCGAGAAGGACATCAACCTGTACATCAACTCGCCGGGCGGCGACATCACGGCGCTGTTCGCGATCTACGACACGATGCAGTACATCAAGCCCGACGTCTCGACGATCGTGATGGGACAGGCCGCCTCGGCGGCGGCCGTCCTGCTCCTCGCCGGTACCAAGGGCAAGCGTTTCGCGCTACCGCACTCGCGCGTCCTCCTGCATCAGCCGCACGGTGGCGCGCAGGGCCAGGCGGTCGACATCGAGATCCAGGCCAAGGAGATCCTCCGGTACCGCAAGCTCCTCGACGAGCTGATCGCCAAGCACACCGGTCAGAGCATCGAGAAGGTCTCGAAGGACACCGACCGCGACTACATCCTTACGGCGGAGGAGGCGGTCGCCTACGGGGTCGTCGACGAGGTCATCACCAGCCGAAAGATCCAGCCCGAACTCGCGGCGGCGGCTGTGGGCGGCGCGTAACATAGCCACCTGAGGGCCGGGGGAACCCGGCCCCAGGCGTTCGAACGGACCGGCACGCGGAAGCGCGAGCCTCGGAGAGAGAGCCAGGGGGCCATGGGGCGCTTGGGGGATTCCGACCTGCTGAAGTGCTCGTTCTGCGGCAAGAGCCAGAAGCAGGTCAAGAAGCTCATCGCCGGCCCCGGGGTGTACATCTGCGACGAGTGCATCGATCTCTGCAACGAGATCATCGAGGAGGAGCTGTCCGAATCCTCGGACCTCAAGCTTGAGGAGCTCCCCAAGCCGCAGGAGATCTACAACTTCCTCGCCGACTACGTGATCGGGCAGGACGTCGCCAAGAAGGTCCTGTCGGTCGCGGTCTACAACCACTACAAGCGGATCCAGGTCGGAGCCAAGGACGGCGACGTCGAGCTCCAGAAATCCAACATCCTGATCCTCGGGCCGACCGGTTCCGGCAAGACGCTGCTCGCGCAGACGCTCGCCAAGATGCTGAACGTCCCGTTCGCGATCGCCGACGCCACGGCGCTCACCGAGGCCGGCTACGTCGGCGAGGACGTCGAGAACATCCTCCTCAAGCTGATCCAGGCGGCCGACTACGACGTCAAGAAGGCCGAGACCGGGATCATCTACATCGACGAGGTGGACAAGATCGCGCGCAAGAGCGAGAACCCCTCGATCACGCGCGACGTCTCCGGCGAGGGCGTGCAGCAGGCGCTCCTCAAGATCCTCGAGGGCACGACCGCGAGCGTCCCGCCCCAAGGTGGCCGCAAGCATCCGCATCAGGAGTTCATCCAGATCGACACCACCAACGTGCTGTTCATCTGCGGCGGCGCGTTCGCGGGTCTGGACAAGCTCATCGAGAGCCGCACCGGCAACCGGGGCGTCGGCTTCGGCGCGGACGTCCGCCGCAGCGAGGACAAGGACCTCGGCGAGATCCTCACGCACGTCATGCCCGAGGATCTCCTCAAGTACGGGCTGATCCCCGAGTTCGTCGGCCGGCTGCCCGTCATCACCAACGTGCACAACCTCGACCGCGAGGCGCTGGTCGACATCCTCACCAAGCCGAAGAACGCGCTCGTCAGGCAGTACCGGCGGTTCTTCGAGTTCGACGGCGTCGAGCTCGAGTTCCAGGACGACGCGCTCGAGGCGATCGCGGATCAGGCGATCCTTCGCGGCACCGGCGCCCGAGGGCTGCGCGCCATCATGGAGGAGGTCCTCCTCAACGTGATGTACGAGCTGCCGTCGCGGCAGGACGTGCACAAGTGCATCATCGACCGCGAGGTCGTGCTCTCGGGCGTGAACCCCACGCTCGTGCCGCGCGAGCAGCAGCAGCCGCGCGTGCGCAAGGAGCGCTCGGCCTAACCGGCCGAGTCACCCCCGCCGCTCTCCGTCAGCCGGCGCTCGATCGCGTTCGCGCGCTCGATCTCCTCGATCGCTCCGAGATCGCGCACGACGGCGGCCGCCGATCGGCATCGTTCCGATGAAGCCGAGCGCTCGCCCACGTCGGCGAGCAGCTCGGCGACGTCCAGCTCCACGAGGGCGAGGTTCCATCGATCGCCGATCGCTCCGAACGTCTCTGCCGCGCGCTCGAGGAGCGCGCGCGCACGTCCGTCGTCCCCGGTCGCCCGCGACGCCAGTGCCTCGAGCCGATCGAGGTGGGCCGGCAGGGAGACGAGCTCCGCGCGCTCCGCGTACTCGCGCGTCGCAGACAGGAACGCCGCCGCCTCGTCCCACGCGGCCGAGGCCGCGAGGACCTGCGCGGTCGCGGCGTCGATCAGCGGCCGCGAGACCGCGAAGCGGACGTTGGGCGGCAGCGCGTCGATGATCCTGCGCGCCTCGTCGATCGCCCCGCGCCTCGTGAGGATCATCGCGAGCCATGCGTCCACCATGCCGGCCGAGTATCCCTGTGTCGTCCCGAGCCACGCCCGCAGGACCCCGAGGTACCGGGCGGCGGACGGCGCCGACCGCGCGTCGGTGATGAAGGCCGCCGCCCCGAACGCCGGGACCGAGAAGTGCGGCGGCGCATCGGCGCGGTCGCCCAGCCGTCGCTCGATCTCGGGCTGGATCTCGTCGACGACTCGATCCCACTCGCCGAGGCAGAACAGCGCGAACGCGAGCCACGTCAGCGAGCCGACGCCGGTCGGTGAGTCGCCGGCGACGGAAACGCCGCGCTCCGCGTGTGCGCGCGCGGTCTCCAGGTTCCCGATGAACGCGTTGCACCACGCGTTCATCGAGTAGATGTCGCCGAGCTCGAACGGATCGTCGAGCCGGTCGGCGAGGGCGAGTCGCCGAGCGTTGATCTCCCTCATCCGCCCGAAGTCGCCTCGGCCGCCGGGCGACGTCACGGCCGCGTCGAGCGATGCGGACGCGAGGTCGGGACGGCCGAGACGCATCGCGATCTCCGACGCGGCGAGGCCCGCCTCCTCCGACGCTCGCAGCTCCTCGTCCGCGATCAGGCGATGTGGCCCGGCGGCGAACGGGATGAACGCGCGCGACATCAACAACCGGGCTCGCTCCTCGGAGTCACCCTCGGGGACGTTCGCGAACCCGATCTCGATGAACCGGGCGACCTCCCTCTCGTCGGCCACGGTCCGCATCGAGCCGGGCCACCGCAGTGGCGCCTCGACCGCCCGCGCGCAGAGCGCCGCGATCCGCGTCCGGTCTTCGGGCGTGGCGCGGAGCCGGATCTCGACGGCCTCCTTCAGCGTCTCCCAGGCCCGATCACCCTGGTAGTCGCTCAGCGCGACCGACCCGATCTGCTCGAGGGCGATCGCGCGATGCTCGTCGTCGGCCGCGAGCGCGAGCGCTCGCTCCGCCAGGGACGACGCGTGCCGGACCGCGAAGCGGCGGCGCGCGTCCTCGGACGCCGTCACCAGCGCATCGAACGCGCGAGCCCGGAGCTCGGCGACGCGCTCGGTGTCGCCCGAGGACTCGAGCTCGCTGCGGAACGCCTCCTCCCAGTGGTACGCGAGGAGCTCGATGAACTCGCGGGCGCGCGCGCCGGCCGTGTCCTCGAGCCACGCGGCGACGGCGGCGTGCGCCGATCCGCGTTCGCGACGGGGGAGGGTTTCGTACGCGACCTCCCGGGTGAGGATGTGCTTGAACAGGTACTCGGGCTCGCCGGCGATCGACGAGCCGAGCCGAGAGAGGACGAGCTCGCGGTCCTCGAGCCGGTCGAGCGTCTCCCGCAGTGTCGCCGCTTCACCGTTGAGCAGTCGTCCGACGGGTCCGGGCCAGAACACGCGGCCGACTACCGCGGCGCGCTGAAGGATGCGCTTGTCGGCGGCGTCGAGCAGGTCGATACGCGCCGCGAGCACGCCCTGCACGGTGTCGGGGATGTCGACGTCGGCGACGTTGCTCGTCGCGCGCCACCTGCCCTCCTCGTGCACGATCCGGCCGTCGTCGATGAGGTGCCTGACGATCTCCTCGAGAAAGAACGGGTTTCCCTCCGCGCGCTCGAGGATTCGCCCGCGGACCTCGCCGGGCAGGTCGTCCACCGCGAGCAGCGCGCCGATCAGACGCTCGGACTCGTGCGGGCCGAGCGGCTCGAGCGCGATCGCCGAGCGGTTGCGTTTGCCGCCGCCCCACGTGGGCCTCGACTCGGTCAGCTCCGGCCGCGCCGGACACACGAATACGACCGGCCCGGCCACGCGGTCCGCAAGCTCCTCGAGCAGATCGAGCAGCGCCGTGTCCGCCCAGTGGATGTCCTCGACGACGGCCACCACCGGTCGTTCGCGCCCGAGCGACGAGAACAGGCTCCGCCACGCGGCGTGGATCCTCGCGCGCACCTCGCGTGGCTCGACCCTGGAGAACGGATGCTCCGGATCCTCGACGCCGACGGTGTACGCGAGCGCGGCGGTCGCGCGTTCGCGCTCGGCGACGATGTCGTCGGCGAGCCGCTCGCCGCCGAACGTTCGCAGCCGACGCAGCGTCGCGTCGGGGGTGTCGGAGTCGCGGATGCCGGCGAGCGACTTCAAGATCTCCGCGAGGGGCCAGTACGTGACGCCGTCGCCGTAGGGCAGGCATCGGCCGCGGACGACCGTTGGCGCGGCGTCGCCGGCCTCGGCCCACGCGACGAACTCGCGGGTCAGCCGGCTCTTGCCGACGCCCGGGTCGCCGTAGACCGTGACGAGCGCAGGGCGGCCCTCCGCGACGGCCCGCTCGTACACGCTGCGGAGGAGGTCGAGCTCGCGCTCGCGCCCGACCATCGGAGCGCCGAGCCCGGGAACCCCCCGCTCCGGCCGGGCCGGGGCCGCGGACTCGAGCAGGACGGCGGGTACCCCCGCCGACTTTCCGCGGAGCGCGACATCGCCGATCGGGCGGAACCAGAACGCGCGCGCGGCGCGGGCGGTGCGTTCGGCGACGACGACCTGGCCGGCCTCGGCCATCTGCTCGAGCCTCGCGGCCGTGTTGACGGCGTCGCCGGTCACCATCGCGTCGCCGGGCTGCGGATTCACGGCGGCGAGCACCTCGCCCGTGTTGATGCCGGTGCGGACGCGGAGCGCGACGCCGTACCGCCGCTCCAGCTCGACGTTCAGCGTCCGGAGGCGCTCGCGCATCCGGAGCGCCGCTCGAAGCGCCCGGGCGGGGTCGTCCTCGTGCGCGGTCGGCACCCCGAACGCCGCCATGACGGCGTCGCCGATGAACTTCTCGACCGTGCCGCCCTCGGCCTCGATCTCCTCCCGCATCGCGGTGAAGTAGGTGTCGAGCAGCTCGCCGAGCCGCTCGGGGTCGAGCCGTTCGCCGAGCCCGGTCGAGCCCTCGAGATCGGCGAACAGCACCGTGACGACCTTGCGCTCGGTTCCCGCCGGGGCCGGCGCGGCCGGTCCGACCGGCGTGCCGCATGCGGGACAGAACCGCGCGCCCTCCGGCAGTTCCGCGCCGCACTGGCGGCATCCGGGGACGAGCGACGACCCGCAGGCGACGCAGAACCGCGCGCCCTCGGGATTGCTGGCGCCGCAGCTCGGGCAGGTTCGCACGGCGCGAGTGTACGGCTCACCCCGTCGGGGGCCTCGAGGCCATCCCGTAGACTCGCCCGCATGGCGAACGTCCCCGAGAAGCCGTCGCTCGACGGCCTCGAACGCAAGTGGGGCGAGCGGTGGGACGCCGACGGCACCTATCGGTACGACCCGTCGCAGCCGCGCGAGCGCACGTTCGTCGTCGACACGCCGCCGCCGACCGTCTCGGGGTCGATCCACGTCGGACACGTGATGTCGTACACGCACACCGACGTCCTCGTGCGGTACCAGCGCATGACCGGCAAGACGACGTTCTATCCGATCGGATGGGACGACAACGGCCTGGCGACCGAGCGCCGCGTGCAGAACTTCTACGGGGTGCGGTGCGATCCATCGCTGCCGTACGACCCGGAGTTCGACGCCGAGACGGTCGACCGGTCCGGCGACGCCGTCCCGATCTCGCGGCCGAACTTCATCGAGCTGTGCGAGCGGCTGACGGCCGAGGACGAGAAGGCGTTCGAGCGGCTGTACCGCACGCTCGCCCTGTCCGTGGATTGGTCGACGCTGTACACGACGATCGACGAACGCTCCCGGGCGGTGTCGCAGCGCGGGTTCCTGCACCTCGTGCAGCGTGGCCTGGCCTACAAGTCGGACGCGCCGACGATGTGGGACGTCGACTTCCGGACCGCCGTCGCGCAGGCCGAGATCGAGGACCGCGAGATCGACGGCGCGTACCACCGCATCCGGTTCGCGAGCGCCGGCGGCGACGGGGGCGTCGAGATCGAGACGTCGCGCCCCGAGCTGATCCCCGCCTGCGTCGCGCTCGTCGTGAATCCGGCGGACGACCGGTATCGAGCGCTCGTCGGCTCGACCGTCGTGACGCCGTTGTTCGGTGCCGAGGTGCCGGTCGTGGCGCACGAGCTCGCCGATCCGGAGAAGGGGACAGGCGCCGCGATGATCTGCACGTTCGGCGACGTCACCGACGTCCTGTGGTGGCGCGAGCTCAAGCTGCCGACGCGGGTCGTGATGCAGCGCGACGGGACGATCGCGCCGCCGCGGTGGGGCGAGCCCGGCTGGCCGTCGCGCGACGCGGCCGGCGCGAACGCCGCGCAGGGTGAGATCGCGGGGATGCCGTCCAAGCGGGCGCGGAAACGGATCGCCGAGCTCTTGGCGGCCGCGGGCGACCTCGTCGGCGAGCCGCAGCCCGTGCGCCACGTCGTCAAGTTCTACGAGCGCGGCGAGCGTCCGCTCGAGATCGTCTCGACGCGCCAGTGGTACGTGAAGCAGCTCGAGTTCCGAGCGCAGCTGCTCGAGCGCGGCCGCGAGCTCCGGTGGCATCCGCCGCACATGCGCGCGCGGTTCGACTCGTGGGTCGAGGGCCTGAACTCGGACTGGGCGATGAGCCGGCAGCGGTTCTTCGGCGTGCCGTTCCCGGTCTGGTATCCGGTCGACGAGGACGGCGTCGAGGACGTCGAGCATCCGATCCTCGCCGCCGAGGACACGCTGCCCATCGATCCGTCGACCGACGCGCCGCCCGGATACGATGAGGACTCGCGCGGCAAGCCGGGCGGGTTCGTCGGCGACCCGGACGTCATGGACACGTGGGCGACGTCCTCGCTCAGCCCGCACATCGCGCTGCGGTGGGGGAGCGGCGACGGCCTGTTCGAGAAGCTGTTCCCGATGGACCTGCGCCCGCAGGCGCACGAGATCATCCGCACGTGGCTGTACTACACCGTGCTGCGCGCGCACCTCGAGCACGACTCGCTTCCGTGGACCGACGCGGCGATCTCCGGCTGGGTGCTCGATCCCGACCGCAAGAAGATGTCCAAGTCCAAGGGCAACGTCCTGACGCCGATCGGTCTGCTCGAGCAGTACGGGGCCGACGCGATCCGCTACTGGGCAGCGAGCGCGCGGCTCGGCGTCGACACGGCGTTCAAGGACGAGCAGGTCAAGATCGGCCGGCGCCTGGCGATCAAGGTGCTCAACGCGTCGCGGTTCGCGCTGTCGCTCGAGGCGCCCGACGGGCCGGTGACGCAGCCGCTCGACCGCTCGATGCTCGCGCGGCTCGCCGACGTCGTGGCCGAGGCCACCGACGCCTTCGGCGCGTACGAGCACGGCCGCGCGCTCGACGTCACCGAACGGTTCTTCTGGTCCTTCACCGATGACTACCTCGAGCTGGTGAAGGGCCGAGCGTACGGGTCACGGGGTCCCGAGGCCGCCTCGTCGGCGGTGACCGCGCTCCGCACCGCGCTCGACGCGTTGTTGCGGCTGTTCGCGCCGTTCCTGCCGTACGTCACCGAGGAGGTGTGGTCGTGGTGGCGCGAGGGCTCGGTGCATCGCGCGGCATGGCCGTCACCCGACGAGCTCCGCGGCGGCGGGGACCCGGCCGAGCTCGAGGTCGCCGCGGCGGTGCTCGGCGAGATCCGGAAGGCCAAGGCGCTCGCGAAGCGCTCGCTGCGCACCGGCGTCCGCCGGGCCGCCGTCCACGACACCCCCGAGCGGATCGCGGTCCTCGGTCGCGTCGACGCGGACGTCGTCCAGGCCGGCAACGTCGCCGAGCTCGAGCTGGAGCCATCGGAGACGTTCTCGGTGGACGTCGAGCTCGAGGACTGACGCGTGCGCTTCGAGGAGGCGCTCGCCGAGCTCGATTCGCGGCAGCCGCAGCGCATGCTGCCGGACCTGTCGAGGATCACCGCCCTGGCCGAGCTGCTCGACGACCCCGAGCTCGCGTATCCGACGATCCACGTCACCGGAACGAACGGCAAGACGACGACGTCGCGGATCGCGACGGCGCTCGCGTGCGCGCACGGGTTGACGACGGGTCTGTACACCTCGCCGCACCTGATCTCGGTGACCGAGCGGTTCCAGGTGTGCGGCCGTTCGATCGGCGAGGACGAGTTCACCGAGGAGTACGCGCATCTGCTGCCGTACCTGCAGACGATCGACGCGCGCGGCGAGCGCGTGACGTACTTCGAGGCGCTGACGGCCCTGGCGTATCTGTGGTTCGCCGACAAGCCGGTCGGGCTCGGCGTCTTCGAGGTCGGCATGGGCGGTGCGTGGGATGCGACGAACCTCGTCGCGGGCGACGTCGCGGTGCTGTGCCCCATCGCGCTGGATCATCCCGAGCTCGGGTCGACGGTCGAGCAGGTCGCGACCGAGAAGGCCGGCATCATCAAGCCCGGGAAGACGGTCGTCTCGCGCGAGCAGACGGACGACGCGATGCGCGTGATCCGGGCGCGCTGCGAGGAGTACGAGGCGTCGCTGCTGCTCGAGCGCCGCGACTTCGAGGTGGTCGCGCGCGCGCAGGCCGTCGGCGGGCAGCAGCTCGCGATCCGCACGCCGAGAACGACCTACGACGACCTGTTCCTGCCGCTGTTCGGCGAGCATGCCGCCCGCAACGCCGGCGCGGCCGTGACGGCGGTCGAGGCGCTGTTCGGCCGCGAGCTCGCGCACCGGGGCGTTCGCGGCGCGCTCGGCTCGGCCTCGTCGCCGGGGCGGCTCGAGGTGATCTCACGGCAGCCGCTGATCGTCCTCGACGGCGCCCACAACCCGGCGGGCGCGCAGGCGCTCGCGGCGGCGCTGCCCGAGGCGTTCGCATGGGACCGCCTGTTCCTCGTCCTCGCCGTATCGGCGAACAAGGACGTCGACGGCGTGGTCGGGCCGCTCGTACCGCTCGCGGATCGCGTGTTCGCCACGCGCAACCTGAGCGAGCGTTCGTCGGACGTCGAACGCACGGCCGCCGCGGTCGCCTCGGCCGGCGCCGACGCCGTCGTCGTGTCGTCGGTCGCGGACGCGATCGCCGCGGCGCGGGCCGAGGCCGAACAAGGCGACGTCATCCTGGTGACGGGGTCTCTCTATACTGTCGCGGACGCCCGCCGGGCGCTGTTGGAGGAACCCTGACCATGGCCGTTCAGTCGACGCTGCTCATCGTCAAGCCGGACGGTGTTCGGCGTCGATTGGTTGGCGAGATCCTGCGCCGCGTCGAGGCCAAGGGACTGTCGATCGGGGCGTTGCGGATGTTCACGATCGACCGGTCGCTCGCCGAGCGTCACTACGCCGAGCACGCCGAGAAGCCGTTCTTCGACGAGCTCGTCGACTTCATCACGTCGGGATCGGTCGTCGTTGCGCGTGTCGACGGCGAGCGCGCGATCGAGGTGTGGCGGACGCTGATGGGTCCGACCGACCCGGTCGCGGCGCCGCCCGGCACGATCCGCGGCGACTTCGCGACGGTCATCACCGAGAACATCGTCCACGGGAGCGACTCGCCCGAGTCCGCCGACCGCGAGCTCCCTCTGTTCTTCCCGCCGGCCTGACCCGTCCGCCGATGCCGGGACTGTCGGAAGCGTTCGAGCGCGTCGGCGCGTTCCTCGAGCAGCGCCTGCCGTTCACGCACGCCGCGGGCGCCGCGCTCGCCGTGACGGACCGCGACGAGACGCTCGGCGTCGTCGTCCGCGGGTTCGCCGACGCCGCGTCCGGCGCGCCGGTCAGGCCGGACACGCGGTTCCAGATCGGCTCGATCAGCAAGTCGTTCGCCGCCGTCGTCGCGCTCCAGGAATGGCGCGCGGGGCGGCTGGATCTCTCCGCGTCGGTCAACCAGCTCGTTCCGTGGCTCCGCCTTCCCGAGCCCTACGGCCCGATCACGCCGCACCACCTGATGACGCACTCGGCCGGTCTGATCATCGGATCGGAGGAGGCGCCGAGCGCGCTCGGCGCGGTGGGCATCCTGCGCGAACAACGCGTCGGCTTTCCGCCCGGCGAACGCTTCTGGTACTCGAACGACGGATGGAAGGTCCTCGGCCTGGTGCTCGAGGAGATCACGCGCGTTCGGATCGACGCGCTGGTACGGGAGCGCGTGCTCGAGCCGCTCGGGATGACGTCCACCGCCGCGGCGATCACCAACGACGCACGGACGGACGCCGCGACCGGCTATCGAACGCTGTTCGACGACCGCCCGCCACGCGTATCGCATCCGCTCGTGCCCGCCGAGTGGATGCCGTTCAACACCGCCGACGGCTCGATCGTCTCGAACGTCCTCGACATGTCGGCGTACGCCCGGATGCTGCTCGCGAACGGCGCGCCGCTGCTCGACGGCGAGGTGTTCGCGCGCCTGACCGAGCCGGTGATGGCAGATGACGAGTGGCCGACGTTCCGATACGCCTACGGGCTGTGGGTCGGGGAGGAGGACGGGCGGCGACGGATCTGGCATTCCGGCGGCATGCTCGGGTTCACCGCGCTGCTCGTAACCGAACCGGATGACGGACTCGGCTGCGTCATGCTGCTGAACGGCTCGGGGGCTCGCCGGCCGGTGGTCCGGTTCGCGCTCGAGGCCGTTCGGGAAGCGATCGCGGGAAGGGACGCGCCCGCGGCGACGCCGCCGCAGCCGCTCGAGCGGATCGCGAACGCGAACGAGTACGTCGGAACGTACCGAGCCGGCGACCGATCGGTGACCGTGGAGCGGTCCGACGAGGGGCTGGCCCTCGTCGAGGGCGGCCGCCGCGCGCCGCTGGAGCGGATCGAGGACGTGGCCGACACCTTCCTGGTGGACGACGAGACGCTCGACCGGTGGCCCGTCCGGTTCGGCCGCGACCACCGCGGTGTCGTCGCCGAGCTCGTCCACGGCGACGACTGGCTCACGAACGACGCGTGGAACGGCGACGAACCCCCCGCGCACCCGGCCGCGTGGGCCGCCTTCCCGGGGCTGTAC
The DNA here is from genome assembly GCA_046735355.1 of bacterium. Classification (GTDB taxonomy): domain Bacteria; phylum Actinomycetota; class UBA4738; order UBA4738; family HRBIN12; genus DATAEU01. The sequence goes on along the minus strand of JBKPTC010000136.1, from coordinate 3,780 downwards.
CGGCGCGCCAACCCGTGGGGCGCGACGGTCCGCGTGGCGCTGCGCAAGGGCCGGCTGGTGGTCGAGTGGAACGACGACGTCGAGGAGGTGTTCGACGAGCTCGTTCCGGTCGAGGACGGCTCGTTCCACGTGGGAGCGGACCTGTGGAAGCCGCAGTGGATCCGCTTCGACGACGTGGTCGACGGCCGGGCGTCGCGGCTGACGCTGAACGGCGGGATCTACTACCGGTCGTTCGAAGACTGACGCGTCGGTTAGGCGGCCGTGCGGAGCGCGACGACGGCGTTCTGGCCGCCGAAGCCGAACGAGTTCGAGATCGCGAACCGAACGTCGGTCTCACGCGCCTCGTTCGGTACGTAGTCGAGATCGCAGTCCGGATCGGGCGTCCGGTAGTGGATCGTCGGCGGGATCACGCCGCGGTCGATCGCGAGCGCGCACATGGCCGACTCGACGGCGCCGGCGGCGCCGAGCATGTGACCCGTCATCGACTTGGTCGACGAGATCGCGACCTCGTGCGCGATCTCGTCGCCGAGCGCCGCCTTGAGCGCGTTGGTCTCGGACGCGTCGTTCAGCTGCGTCGACGTTCCGTGCGCGTTCACGTAGTCGACGGTCGACGGCTCCACGCCGGCGTCCTCGAGCGCGCGGCGGATCGCGATCGCCGCCCCGCTGCCCTTCGGATCGGGCGCCGTGATGTGGAACGCGTCGTCGGACGCGCCGTAGCCCGCGACCGCCGCGTACACCTGCGCGCCACGCGCGCGCGCGTGCTCTTCGGTCTCGAGCACCAGCGCGCAGGCGCCCTCCGACAGCACGAACCCGTCGCGGTCGGCGTCGAACGGCCGGCTGGCGGTCTCGGGGTCCGCGTTCTTCGTCAGCGCGGTCATCTGCGCGAACGCGGCGACGGTGAGCGGCAGGGTGGCGGCCTCGGAGCCGCCGACGATCGCGACATCGGCGTAGCCGTCGCGGATCAACCGGTACCCCTCGCCGACCGCGTGGGCGCCGGATGCGCACGCCGACACGGTGCAGAAGTTCGGGCCGGTCAGCCCCATCCGCATCGCGATGTGACCCGCGGCCGCATTGGCCATCAGCGCGGGGACCATGAACGGCGAGACGCGACCGGGGCCCTTCTCGAGCAGGACGGAGTGCTGGTTGAGCAGCCACTCGATGCCGCCGATGCCGGTCGCGAACACCACGCTGCCGCGGTCGCTCCGCACCTCGGGCCTGCCGGCGTCCTCCCACGCGAGATCCGCCGCCGCGACCGCGTAATGCGAGAAGCGGTCGGTGCGCCGCGCCTCCTTGACGTCCAGCCACCGCGACACGTCGAAGTTCCGGACCTCACCCGACAGTGTGACCGGTAGATCGGCCGTCTCGAACCGGGAGATCGGCGCGATGCCGTTGCGCCCGCTGGTCGCGGCCGTCCAGAACTCCTCGACGCCGATCCCGATCGGCGTGACCGGGCCGATGCCCGTGACGACGACGGTCCGATCAGATGCCAAGCTTCTGCGCCACCAGCTCGACGGCCTGGCCGACGGTCTTGACGCCGTCCATCTCTTCCTCGGGGATCTCGATGTTCCACTCCTCCTCGAGGGCCAGGACGGCCTCGACGAGGTCGAGGGAGTCCGCGTTCAGATCCTCGGCGAACCGCGCGTCGGGAACGACCTGCGCCTCGTCCACGGCGAGCTGCTCGGCGAGGACCTTCCGGACCCGCGCCTCGATCTCCGACCTGTCTGCCATCCGTTCCTCCTATCCGTTCCCCACGGGTTTCCCCGTTCCCGCCCCGCCCCAATGTATGGGGCCGCGGAGCGGCTCGACTACGCGGTGAGGCCTCCGTCCACCGGGATCACCGCGCCGTTCACGTACGACGCCTCGTCCGACATCAAGAACCGCACGACGGCAGACACCTCTTGGAGCGTCGCCGTCCGCCCGAGGGGGGTCTGGTCGAGGTAGTACGCGCGCGCCTGCTCGGTGAGGTGCGATGTCATCTCGGTGTCGACGAGGCCGGGGCAGATCGCGTTCACGGTGATGCCCTTGGGTCCGACCTCGCGTGCGAGCGACTTGGTCACGCCGACGATCGCGGATTTCGATGCCGCGTACACGGTCTGCCCCGCGTTGCCGTGCAGCGCGACGGCCGACGACAGGTTCACGATCCGTCCCCACTTCGCGCGCAGCATCGTCTTCAGCGCCTCGCGCGTGCAGAGGAACGATCCGCGCACGTTCGTGTCCATCGTGAGCTCGTACGCGTCCATCGGATACCTGAGCACGAGCCCGTCCTTCGAGTATCCGGCGTTGTTCACCAGGCCGGTGACCGAGCCGAGCGTCTCGCTCACCTGCTTGAACGCCTCGACGATGGACGCCTCGTCGAGCGTGTCGAGCCGGACGGTGGTCCCGGTGCCGCCGGCGGCCTCGATCGCCTCGAGCGTCTCCTTGGCGTCCGTGTCGCTCGTCCGGTACCCGATGCCGACCGACCATCCGGCGTCGGCCAGCGCCTCCGCGCATGCGCGGCCGATGCCACGCGTCGCGCCCGTCACGACGGCGGTCTTCACGAGGCCGGGTCCACCGCGTTCCATCGGATCAGGTTGGCGCCCCACGCCAGCCCGGCGCCGAACGACGTGAGGAGCACGAGCGAGCCGGGACGGACGCGCCCGCCGCGCCACGCGCGGTCGAGCGCGATGGGGATGGAGGCGGCCGAGGTGTTTCCGACCTCGGCGACGTCGACGACCGCGCGCTCCATCGGGATGCCGAGCCGCTCGGCGACCGCGATCATGATCCGCGCGTTGGCCTGGTGGGGGATCAGGACGTCGACGTCGTCCGAGGTGTAGCCGGACTTCTCGAGGAGGCTTCGGCAGGCGTTCGACATCTCGACGACGGCCCGCTTGAAGACCTCCCGTCCGGCCGGCATCCGGATCGAGTGGTCGCGCGCGTCGACCGTCTCGTGGCTCGCCGGCCGGGCCGTACCGCCCGCCGGGATGATGAGGATGTCGGTCGCGCGTCCGTCCGCGCCGAGCGTCGACCCAATCACCCCGGGCTCGTCCGACGGTCGGAGCACCACGGCGCCGGCGCCATCGCCGAACAGCACGCACGTGCTCCGGTCGGTCATGTCGAGCACCCGCGAGAGCACCTCGGCGCCGAGGACGAGCACCGTGTCGGCGGCTCCGGACTCGACGAACGCGGTGCCCGTGGAAAACGCGTACGAGAAGCCGGCGCACGCCGCGTTCACGTCAAACGCGGGACACCCGAGGCCGAGCTTGCGCTGAACCCACACCGCCGTCGCCGGGATCGGCGTGTCCGGCGAAAGCGTCGCGCACACGATGAGGTCGAGCTGCTCGGGCGCCACGCCGGCCGAGTCGAGCGCCCGGCGGGCCGCCTCGGTCGCGAGGTCGGACGTCACCTGCCCCTCGGCGGCGAAGTGCCGCTCGGCGATGCCGGTCCGTTCGCGGATCCATTCATCGCTCGTCTCGACGAACGCCTCGAACTCGGCGTTCGGAACCACGCGCTCGGGAAGGCACGAGCCGACGCCCGCGACGGTGGCTCGGCGCTGCGTGGTCACGGCGCGGCTCGCGTCGGGAGGGTTGGCATGCAGCCGAGGATATCGTCCTCGTGCGCGGCCCGCCTCACGGAATCGATCGGGCGAACGCGGCGGCGTCCTCGGGCGACCCGATCGCGACGGCGCGGACGCCGGGAACGTCGCGCCTGACGATCTTCGACAGCACCTGACCGGGTCCGGCCTCGACGAACGCGTCGAACCCGGCGTCGGCCAGCGCGCGCATCGAACGCTCCCATCTGACG
>JBKPTC010000135.1:0-16632 GCA_046735355.1 bacterium | reverse complement strand
GGCATGGCCAGGGGCGCGGCATGGCTGGCGTCGATCGGGGCGGACCCCGGCGACGACCTCGATCTGCGCGAGAAGAAGGCGCTGCTCGTCCTGCTCGCCGTGCTGATCCTGCCGGTCTCGCTCGTGTGGGGCTCGCTGTATCTGGCGTTCGGAGAGCCGGTCGGGCTCCTGCCGTTCGTGTACTTCGGGCTATCGGTCGGCTCGTTGTTCGTGTTCGCCCGGACGCGCAGCTTCCGGCTGCTCCTGTACGCGCAACTCCTCGACGTCTTGCTCACGACCGGGCTGGGTCAGATGTTCATCGGCGGGTTCCTGGCGTCGGGCGGCGTCGCGCTGTGGGGGATCGTCGCGCCGCTCGGGGCGCTGATGTTCCTCGAGGTGCGAGACGCGGTGCGGTGGTTCGGCGTGTTCGTTCTCGTCTTCGTCGTCACCGGGATCGCCGGCGAGGTGTTCTTCGGGAACGCCGACCTTCCGGTCTGGTTCACGAGCACGATGCTCGCGCTCAACGTCGTCGGGGTGGGCGCCGTCGCGTTCACGCTGCTCGCGACGTTCGCGAGCGAACGCAACGCCGCCCTCGCGGCGCTCCGCGTCGAGCAGCAGCGGTCGGAGTCGCTCCTGCTGAACGTGCTCCCGCGGTCGATCGCCGAGCGGCTCAAGGCCGCCACGCAGGCGATCGCGGAGCAGTTCGACGAGGCGTCGATCGTGTTCGCCGACGTCGTCGAGTTCACGCCGCTGTCCGAACGGCTCGCCGCGGACGAGGTCGTCGGGATCCTCGACCGGCTGTTCTCGCGGTTCGACGCGCTCGTCGAACGCCACGGCATGGAGAAGATCAAGACGATCGGCGACGCGTACATGGCGGCGGCCGGCGTGCCCGATCCGCGACCGGATCACGCCCGCGCGGCGGCGATGCTCGCCCTCGACATGCGGGAGGTCGCCGCGAGCTCGAGCATCGCGGGGGCGATGGGCCTTCGACTGCGGATCGGCATCAACTCCGGCCCGGTGGTCGCCGGCGTCATCGGAACCAAGCGGTTCCTGTACGACCTGTGGGGCGACGCCGTGAACACCGCGAGCAGGATGGAGTCGCACGGCACGCCCGACCGGATCCAGATCACGCGCGCGACCTACGAGCTCGTGCGCGACGAGTTCGTGTGTGAGCCGCGCGGCACGATCGACGTGAAGGGCAAGGGCGAGATGCAGACGTGGTACCTGGTCGGGCCGCGCTGATCGAGCGCCCGCGTCCGTGGATCGCCGTGCTAGCGTGCCGCCCATGACGGACGATGCGTCTCATCGGCGATCGCGTATCCGCGCGCTGATCCTCGCGCCGGCCGCGCTGCTCGGATCCGCGGGCGCGCTGCTCGCCGGCTACTTCTGGTTCCTCCGCCGGTCGCTGCGGCAGCAACACCGCTGACCGCTCGCCTCGGGCTGCGGGCGGATCGTCGGCAGCGCGGTACGTGACGCTCGCGTCACGTCACCGTGATCGTGCCGGTCATCGACGGATGGATCGTGCAGTGCCAGCCGACCGTCTTCGTCACATCGAGGTCGATCGTCTGCGTCGAGCCGGGGTCGAGCTGCGTGTCGGAGCTCCCGTCGTCGAGCGTGAACGTGTGCTCCGTGCTGTCCTTGTTCGTCACCGTCAGCGTTACCGAGCCCGCTGGAACCGAGATCTGGTCCGGCGTGAACGCGAAGTTCTGGGCGGCGATCGTGGTTCCGCCTCCGCCGCCTGCGCCACCACCCCCGCCGCCCGAGCCGCCGTCTCCGGTGCCTCCCGAGTCGTTGCTCGAGCACGCGGTCGCGAACAACGCGAGCGCGAGGACCACTCCGAACCGTGCCAGATGTCGCCGCATGGCCTCCCCGATCCCTCGTCGCCGAGCGGGCGAGCCGAGCGTATCGCGCTCCGGCGCAAACGTCGGACCCCGGTGCGACGATCGCCGGGTGCGCGCCGAGGCCACGATCCTGCATGCGGACGCCGACTCGTTCTACGCGTCGGTCGAGCAGCGCGACGATCCGTCGCTCCGCGGCCGGCCGGTCATCGTCGGGATGGGCGTGGTCCTCGCGGCCAGCTACGAGGCGAAGGCGTTCGGCGTCCGCACGCCGATGGGCGGGCGCGAGGCGCTCCGTCTGTGCCCGGGGGCCGTCGTGGTTCGGCCGCGCATGGAGGCGTACAGCGAGGCGAGCAAGGCGCTGTTCGACGTGTTCGGCGACACGACGCCGTTCGTCGAGGGCATCTCGATCGACGAGGCGTTCCTCGATGTGGGCGGACTTCGCATGATCGCCGGCACGCCCGAGGAGATCGCCGTCCGGCTACGTCGCGAGGTCCGCGAGCGCGTCGGTCTGCCCGTCACGGTCGGCGTCGCGCGGACCAAGTTCCTCGCGAAGGTGGCCAGCCGGGTCGCCAAGCCCGACGGTCTGCTGGTCGTGCCGCCGGACGCAGAGCTCGAGTTCCTGCATCCGCTGCCGGTCCAGGCGCTGTGGGGCGTCGGGCCGGCCACCGCCGGCAAGCTGCACCACCACGGCGTCACCACGGTGGCGCAGGTCGCGCGGATGTCGGAGTCGGCGCTCGTGTCGCTGCTCGGCCGAGCCGCGGGGCGGCATCTGCACGCGCTGGCGCACAACCGCGATCCTCGGCCGGTCGTGGTCGGCAAGCGCCGCCGTTCGATCGGAACGCAGCGCGCGCTCGGCCGCCGGCGTCGAACGCCCGAGGAGCTCGACGCCGACCTCGTCGCGCTGATCGACCGGCTGTCGCGACGCCTGCGGAAGGCGCATAGGGTCTGCCGGACGGTGGTCCTCCGGCTGCGGTTCGACGACTTCGCGCGCGCGACGCGGTCGATCACCGTCCCCGAGGCGACGGGCCGGACCGAGACACTCCTCGCGGTAGCGCGCGGGCTGCTCGACGCGGCGATGCCGACGATCCGCTCGCGCGGGTGCACGCTCGTCGGAGTGACGTTCACGAACCTGATGGACGACTCGGCGATCCAGCTCGCGCTGCCGTTCCGGCGCGACCGGGCCGACGCCGCCGACTCGGCGATGGACGCCGTCCGGGAGCGGTTCGGGTCGGGTTCCATCGCGCGCGCGGTCGTGCTCGGCCGCGACGCGGGGCTCTCGGTCCCGCTGCTGCCCGACTGAACGTTCCGGGCTGCCCGAGCGCTCCAGCCGCTACGGTGGTCCGGACCGACCCCAGGAGGGACTCCGCATGAGCACTTCGACCACGGGCGCGCCGCCACCGCCGCCGCCTGGACCCGGTCCGTCGGCCGGACGCCGTCCGCTTGGACAGGTGGTGTCCTCGATCGTCGACGGCGTCAAGACGTCGGCCCGCCAGCGCATCGAGCTCGCGAGGACCGAGGCGGCCGAGGCGGCGGCCATCCGCGCGAAGGGGGCCGGGATGTTCGGCGCCGCCGGCGTCGTGGCGGTGTACGGCGTCGGGTTCGTGGCCGCGGCCGCGGCCGCGGCGCTCGCGCTCGTGTTGCCCGTTTGGGCGGCGATCCTCGTCGTCGGCGTCGTGCTGTTCGCGATCGCCGCGATCCTCGCCTCCGTCGGACGACGGACGCTCAAGAACGCACCGACGCCCGGCCGGCGCATCAAGGAGACGCTGAAGGAGGACGCCCGATGGGCGAAGCAGCGGATCGGAAGGTGACGGAGATCGACGAGACGCGCCGCCGGCTCGACGCCGACCTGCGCGAGCTCGAGGAGCGCGTGCCCGCACCCGTTCGCTCGGTCAAGGCGGTGGCGGGCGCGGTCGCGGGCAGTACCGCGCTCTCGGCGATCGCGATGCGGATGCTTCGCAAGCGCTCGAGGGGCAAGGACAAGGAACCGCGCGAGGTCGTGATCCGCGTCGTCCGCGACGATGTGCCGCGCATCGAGCCCGGCTCGTCGCGCCGCGAGCGTTAGGCGAAGCGAAGCGGATCGAACGGCGCCGCGTCGAACGGCGGCTCGGATCCGAGGACCATCGACGCGACGAGCCGCCCGGTGCCGGCTCCGAGGATGACGCCCTCGGAGCCGTGGCCGGTCGCCACGACGAGTCCGTCGGCGAGCGGACCGATCAGCGGCAGCCCGTCCGGCGACAGCGGCCGGATGCCCCACCACGACAACAGCACGGGCGCCTCGGCGAGCGACGGCGCGATGCGGGCCGCGGCGCACAAGAGGTCGACGACCGGCGCCGACGACTCGGGCTCCGGCGTGAGCCAGTCCTGACGCGTCGAGCCGACGAGCACCGTTCCGTCGGTGAAGTGCGGATGCAGCAACGACGAGACGGACGGTCGAGCCAGACCGCCGTCGAGGACCTCGCCGACGGTGACCGGCCGCCCCGACCAATCCCAATGCGCAACATCGCGCCAGCCGCCCTCGACGAGGTGGCGGAGCCCGTCCTCGATCGGTCCGACGCGCACGAGCCATCCGCGCGCGCCCGCGACCGGCAGGCGGAACCCGATCGGATCGAGCACGCGTCCCGTCCACGGGCCGGCCGCGACGACCGTGACGTCAGCGTCGATCCGGCCTTCGTCGGTCACGATGCCGCGCACGCGGTCGCCGTCGACGACGATCGACCGCGCCGCGAGGTACCGGTGGATCTTTGCGCCCGCGTCGGCGGCGAGCAGCGCGAGCGCGACGGTGAGCGCGGCCGGATCGGTTCGGTGGCCGTCGTGCCGCAGCCACGACGCCGCGAGGTCGGACGAGAGTCGAGGCTCGAGATCGCGCAGCGCCGAGGCGTCGAGCTCGTCGACCGAGAGACCCTGCGTCCGCGCGTGTTCGACCACATCGCGCGCGGCAGGGACCATCGCCTCGTCCTCCGCCACCTGGATCACGCCGACCGGTTCGCGATCGAGCGGCACGGCGAGCGGTGCGTCGTCGACGAGGTCCAGATACGTCCGGAGGCTGAGCCGCGCCATCGGCACCGCCGCCGGCGAATCGGGGAGCAGCCACAGCCCTTGATTGCGACCGGAGGCGCCGAACGCAAGCTCCTCGCGCTCGACGAGCGTGACGGAGGCGCCGGCTCGCGCCAGCTCGTACGCGCACGAAGCGCCGATGATGCCGCCACCGACGACGACGACGTCGGGCATCCCGGCAGCGTAGCGGCGAGGCGAGCGCGCCCGCCGCACGGTGCGATCCGCGCCGCACGGCGCGTGGGCCGGCCGTGCGACGCGGATCGACGGACGTTCAGGCGGCCGACCGAAGCTCCCGAAACTCCTCGCCGAGCGTCGTGACGCCGAACGCGGTCGCGAGCCGGTTGAGCGTCAACGCGCCGAGGAACAAACCGAAGTCGCGAAGCGCGATGTCGTAGTACTCGGGCGGCGCCGCCGTCAGCAGGTTGACGATGATGCCGGCGAGCCACGCGGCGACGATGAGGCTTCCCCACCGCGGCGACACTAGGACCGCGATCCCGGCCGCGATCTCGATCACCCCGACGACGTACATGAACTGCTGCGCGGTGCCCGGGATGATCCGGTCGATCCACGGCGCCAGGTACGTCGGCCAGTCGACCGTGAGGTTGAAGAACTTGTCGAGGCCGAACAGGATCGGCGCCAGGACGAATCCGACGCGCAACAGCAGGTATCCGGCGAGCACCGGATGGCGTCGAGGCGTCTGGCTGCGCTGCATCTGCACTGCTTCCTCCTCTCCGTCCGGCCGGAGGATCCGCCGGGCCACCACGCTTCCCGGCGCGCGCTCGGGAGAGCCCGCCCCGCGCGGAGCGCCCCGGCCGAACATCTGTATTCGGTCGTTCGTGCGGTCTCTATAACCCACGACCGTAGTTTTTAGTCTGGCCAGAAATGCTCGGATACGTCAAACCGATCCCATGGGCTTCTGAAGGGTCGGAGGTGCGCCGGACGGGCGTGTTTCGCAAACGAGTATGGGCGGTAGAATCGCTGCGTGAACGACGTGCAAGACATCCGGCCGATCGCCGCCCTCGACGACGCGCTGCGCCGCAACGTCTACGCGCTCGTCCGCCGGCTCGGCCGGCCGGTCGGCCGCGACGAGGTGGCGACCGAGCTCGGCATCTCGCGCAACCTCGCGGCGTTCCACCTGGACAAGCTCGTGGACCGCGGATTGCTCACCGCCGGGTACGCGCGTCCGCCGGGGCGAGGCGGCCCCGGCGCCGGCCGCCCGGCGAAGATGTACGAGCCCTCCGACCTCGAGATCGACGTCTCGATCCCCGAGCGTCACTACGACTTGATCGGCGAGCTGCTCGTCGACGCGATCGAGCACGAGTCGTCCGACGAGCCGGCGCGCGACGCGGCCGTGCGCGTCTCGTTCGAGCGGGGCGAGGCCCTCGGAGAGGAGGCGCGTCGGCAGGACGATCTCGGCCGCCCCGGTCCCGAGCGCACGTTCACCGCCGCCATCGCGGTGCTCGAGCGGCAGGGCTACGAGCCGTATCGCGACGGCGACGGGGTCAGGATGCGGAACTGTCCGTTCCACGCGCTCGCGCGCCGCGCTCCGGATCTCATCTGCGAGATGAACCGGTCCTTCGCCGAGGGGATCGTTCGAGGGCTCGGCAACGCGACGGTCGGCGCCTCGATCGAGCGGCGTCCGGGGGAGTGCTGCGTCGAGCTGCGGCGAGCGGCGGCCTCGTGAGGCGCTCGCGCGTCGCGGCTCTGTCACGCCGCCGCCCGGCGGGCGTCGACGTCGTCGGTCTCGCGTCGGGCGCGCTGCTCGGCACCGGCGTCATGACGGCCGTGATGGAGGCCGCGCAGGCGCGCGGCATGACACGGATGAGCCTGCCGTACCTCCTCGGAACCATGGTGGGGCGCGGACGCGCCGTCGTGCGAACCTCGGGGATCGCGCTGCACTTCGTGAACGGCATGGCGTTCGCGTCGGGATACGCGCTCGTTTTCACCCGCGCCCGCAGGGCCGACTGGCGGATCGGCGCGGGGCTCGGCCTGCTGCACGGCGCGGTCGTGCTCGTCGCGGCGCTTCCGGTCGTGCAGGAGCTGCATCCGCGGATGGCCGACGAGGACGAGGGGCCGGATCCCACGCCGATGCTGCAGCCGCCCGGGTTCCTGGCGCTCAACTACGGCGTGCGCACGCCGGCGGTGACGCTCGCGGCGCACGGGGTCTACGGCGCGATCGTCGGCGCGTTCTACCGTGTTCCGGCCGTCGCCTGAGCCGAGCCGCTTCGAGCGGTCGGCGTTCCCTGCGCTCGACCGCTACGCGATCGTCGGCGATGCGGGAACGGCCGCGCTCATCGACGACGAGGGCTCGATCGGCTGGCTGTGCCTGCCGCGGTTCGACTCGGCTCCCGTCTTCGCGCGGATCCTCGATCCGGGCGCCGGGCACCTCGCGTTGCGTCCCGCGGTGCCGTTCACGTCGACGCGCACATACGTCCCCGGAACGGCGGTGCTCGAGACTACGTTCGAGACGCCGGCGGGATCCGCCACCGTCCACGATCTCTTTGCGGCGGTCACGACGCCGGCCAAGCGTCGCGGCCTCGCACCGTTCCGCCCGCTGATCCGCCGCATCACCGTCGAGCGCGGCTCGGTGCCGATGGTCGCCGAGGTCGCGCCGCGGGACGCGTTCGGCGGCGGTGCGTACCGGCTCCGGGCTCGCGGCGGCCGGCTGACGGCCGACCTCGGCGGGCGCTCGCTGCTCGTCGACGCGCCGGGGCCGTGGCGGATCGAGGGCGACACCGCGACCGTGCGGTTCGACGCCCGCGGTGGCGAGACGGCCTACGTCTCGATGGCGTTCGCGGGCCGCGACCTCGGCGTGGTGCCGTATCCGCCCGCGCTCGCCGAGCGCGCGTTCGACGAAACCGTCGCCTTCTGGCGCGACTGGTCCGGACCCGCCGCGCGCGGCGGGGGCGAGGCGGTCGTCCGATCGGCGATCGTCCTCAAGCTGCTCACGTTTGCGCCGTCCGGAGGCATCGTCGCCGCACCGACCACGTCGCTGCCCGAGGCGATCGGCGGCGATCGCAACTGGGACTACCGCTACGTGTGGGTGCGCGACGCGTCGTGGACGGCGCAGGCGCTCACGATGCTCGGATATAACGACGAGGCGGACGCGTACCTCACGTGGGCGATCAACGCCATGCGGACCTCTCGCCCGCGCGTGCACAGCCTGTACACGCTGTACGGGAACAGCCGGATCCCCGAGCGCGAGATCGAAGGGCTCCGCGGCTACCGCGACTCGAGGCCGGTGCGGGTCGGCAACGCCGCCGTCGATCAGCGGCAGCTCGACAACTGGGGCCACGTCGTCGACATCGCGTACATGCTCGCGCGTCGCGGCAGGCGTCTGGACCGCGAGACGCGGGAGGGCGTCGCGTCGCTCGTGCGCTTCGTCGCCGATCATTGGCGCGAGCCGGACTCCGGCATGTGGGAGGTGCGGTCGGCGCCGCGCCACTTCGTCCACTCAAAGGTCATGGCGTGGGTCGCGCTCGATCGGGGCGTCCGGCTCGCGGCCGAGTTCGGCCTCCGCGGCGATGCTGAGGGATGGGGTCGCGAACGCGATGCTGTCCGAGCCGCGATCCTCGACCGCGGGATCGACCCGTCCACCGGCGCCTTCCGCCGAGCGTTCGACGGCGACGACGTCGACGCCGCGCTGCTGCTGATCGGCTCGACCGGGTTCGTCCCGTCGACGGACGCGCGAGGCGAACGGACCATCGACGTCGTGCGCGAGCGGCTGGGTCACGGGGATCTGCTCCGCCGCTACGACGGCGACGATGGCCTGGAGGGCGACGAGGGCGCGTTCATCGCGTGCTCGTTCTGGCTGGCGCGAGCGCTCGCGGACGCGGGGCGCCGACACGAGGCCGAGGAGGCGTTCGCGGCCGCCTGCGCGCACGCGAACGACGTCGGTCTCCTACCCGAGGAGGTGGACGTCTCGTCGGGAGGCTTCCTCGGGAACATGCCGCAGGCGCTGTCGCACATCGCGCTGCTACAGGCGGCGGCCGCTATCTCAGAGGGTTGATCGTCTCGTCGGCGTCGGCGTCGGCGTCGGCGTCGACGTCGTCGGCGAGGTCGCAGCGCGTCGCCATGCCCGCGTAGGCGAGCGTCAGCCGCCTCGCCTGGTCGACCATGTCCTCGGTCGCGCCGTTCACGATGTACAGCCCGTAGGCGTCCTCGAGGGCGACGAGGTTCCGCGCGATCGTGAGGCTATCGTCGGCGAGGTCGAACACGTCGCGGGCGCGGCCGACCTCGAGGATCGTCTGGTAAAGCGAGACCTGCCGTGCCGTCAGGGAGCGAACGAGCGACGACACGGCGGCGTTCCGACGGATGACCGGGACTCCGAGATACAGCATGAGCACCTCTTCGTCGTCCCGGTCCTTCGGAAATCCGGTTTCGATCGTGTTCCGAAGTTGTTCGCGCGGGTCGTCGATCGATTCGATCTGCGCGTACCGCCGGGCGTAGAAGCGTTCGGTCGCGTGCTGAAACGCCTCAGCGACGAGGTCGTCGACGTCCGGGTAGTAGTAGAGAACGGAGGCTGAGCTCACGCCTGCCTGCTCCGCGATGTCGCGGATCCGCACGCGTGCGGAAGCGTCGGCGAACGCTCGGACGGCCGCCTTCCGGAGCTCGTCCCGCCGCCTGTCCTGGTTCTTCTGTCGCGGCATCACTCGGATATTACGAACGTTCGTTCAAGGAATGGAAGAGCGCCGCGAGTGCCTTGACAAGGACACCGGCGCGATTGTCCAATCGGCGCTTCGACACTCGGCGCCGGGAGGAGCGATGCGGACGAAGCGAGTTGCCGTTGGGGGAGTCCGTCGAGGCGTTCGGGGTGTCGCGGCCGCCGCGACGATCGCGCTGACGCTCGTCGCGTGCTCGGGCGGCGGAGGCGGGAACGACGCAAACGCAACCGGTTCGGGGTCCGCGGCCGGTCAACCACGCGCCGGTGGCGACCTGGTTTTTGCAAGAACGGCCGACAACACGACCCTCGACCCGACCAATACGGCCGACAACGAGACGATCTGGACCGTCGAGCAGATGTTCGAGACGCTGTACACCGTGACGCCGGACGGGAAGGATGTCGAGCCGTGGCTGGCGGAGAGCTACGACGTTTCGGACGACAACCTCACGTACACGTTCCACCTCCGCGACGGCGTGCAGTTCTCCAACGGTGACCCGATGACTGCCGAGGACGCGGCGTTCTCGATCAACCGGGCGCGCACCAGCGGCAACGGCCTCACGTACATCGATGCGGCTATCAAGAACGTGACCGCCCCCGACGACTCGACCGTGGTCGTCCAGGCGAAGTTTCCGTGGGCCCCGCTCGTCGCCGACATCGCGCTGTTCGTGAACGGCGTGATCCCCAAGGACTTCGGCGGCATGAGCGAAAAGGACTTCTGGGAGAAGCCTGTCGGCACTGGACCGTTCATGCTGGACGAGTGGAAGCGCGGACAGTCGCTCAAGGTGGTCAAGAACCCGAACTACTGGCAGGACGGCAAGCCGTACCTGGACAGCATCTCCTTCACGAACGTTCCCGAGGACAACACGCGGATCCTCCAGCTGAAGGGCGGGCAGGCCGACATCGTCCGGTTCCCGCCGTACTCGGCCATCCAGAGCCTGCAGCAGACGCCGAACGTGAAGGTCGAGCTGTTCCCCTCGACGCGCGTCGATTACCTGTTAATGAACCAGAAGGTCGAGCCGTTCGACGACGTCCACGTGCGGAGGGCGATCGCGTACGCGATCGACCGCGACGCGCTCGTCAACGCCATCCTGTTCGGCAACGGCCAGCCGGCGGACTCCATCGTCGGGCCGACGGAGCCGTTCTACAACCCGGACGTGTCCGGCGTGATCTCGTACGACCTCGACAAGGCGAAGGAGGAGATGGCGCAGTCGTCCTCGCCGAACGGTTTCGACGCCGAGTTCCTGACAACGCCGCAGGATCCGCTGGCTGAGGCGCTGCAGCAGCAGCTCAAGGCGATCGGCATCAACCTGACGATCCGCACGGTCGACGTGAACCAGATCTTCTCGATCCAGGGCAAGGGGGACTACGACATCACGCCCGAATACTGGACCGAGGACATCCCCGACCCCGACGAGCGGATCTCGTGGTTCCTCGACCCAGCGGCGGGTGGCAACAGCTACTTCACGTACAACGACGACCCGACGATGGTGAAGCTGGTCGAGCAGGCTGAGAAGGAGTTCGACCAGGACAAGCGCGCCGGCCTCTACGACCAGATTCAGCAGCGGTTCTGGGAGACCGTACCGCAGGTTCCGCTGTACTACTCGCCGTTCGCGTACGCCTTCTCCGACAAGGTGCAGGGCTTCCAGGTGTATCCGCTCGGGAACTACCACATGGAGGACGTCTGGCTGAGCTCGTAGGGGCGGCGACGCCGAGGCTGAGGCGCGATGGTCGGGCGGTCCTACCTGCTGAGGCGGTTCGCGCAAGCTGTCGTCACGGCGCTCGGCGTCACGATCCTCGTGTTCTTCATGCTGCACATGGTCCCTGGCGATCCCGCGCGTGCCCTGCTCGGCCCTCGAGCCACACCCGAGCTCATCGCGCGGCTCCATCACAAGTGGGGGCTCGACCGGCCGCTGCTGTCTCAATACGGGCTGTTTATGAGCCGACTCGTCGCCGGCGACCTCGGTGACTCGTTCTTCTTTCATCTCCCCGTGCGGCGGCTGATCTTCGAGCGGCTGCCGGCGACGATGCTGCTGCTGCTGTTCAGCACGCTGTTCACGCTGCTTATCACCGTGCCGCTCGCGATGCTCGCCGCGGTGAACCGAGACCGGATGGTCGACAAGGCCGTCCGCACGCTGCCGGTTCTCGGGCTCGGCATGCCGACGTTCTGGATCGGGATCATGCTGATCCTGATCTTCGCGCTGAACCTCGGCTGGTTCCCCGTCGGCGGCTTCGGAGACACGCTCCCGGAGCACATCCATTCGATCGTCCTCCCGGCGCTTACTGTTGCGCTCGGGATCTCACCGATGACGACGAGGTCGCTGCGCGCAAGCATGATCTCCGTGCTCGAGTCCGATTTCATCACGACCGCGAGGGCCAAGGGGCTCGCAACCCGGCGGATCCTGGCGGTGCACGCGCTTCGGAACTCGATCCTGCCGATGATCACCGTGCTCGCCGTCAACATCGGCTTCCTCGTCGGCGGAACGGTGGTGATCGAACAGGTCTTCGCACTGCCGGGGGTCGGCGGGCTGATGTTCACGGCGATCCTCAACCGCGACTTCGCCATCGTGCAGGGTGTGACGCTGATCTTCGCGACGCTGGTCATCGTGGTCAGCCTGCTCACGGACGTTGCGTACGCCACGATCGATCCGAGGATCCGCTTCGAATGAGGATCGAGTGAGCACCCTCGCCCCGCCGGCCGTCGACATCGCGCTCCGCGCCCCGACGCGATCGAGCTGGAGCCGCAACGGATCGTTGATCGTCGGGCTCATCATCGTCGGAACCGTCGTCGGCGTGTGCGTGTTGGCGCCGGTGCTGTCGTCGTACCCGCCGTCTCAGCAGGACCTCCTCAATACGCTCCAGCCACTTGGCAACGGCCACCTGCTCGGCACCGATCAGCTCGGAAAGGACGTCTGGTCGAACCTTCTCTATGGCGGCCGTATCGACCTCCTGACGGCCGTTCTCGCGGTGCTCTTCCCGTTCGTGATCGGAACGGTCGTCGGTGCTCTCGCGGGTTACTTCGGAGGATGGGTCGACGCCGTCGTCAGCCGTGCGATCGACGTCGTCGTCGCGTTTCCGTTCTACGTGCTCGTGATCGCCCTGGTCTTCCTGCTGCGGCCTGGGATCCGAAGTATCGTCGTCGCCATCACGTTGGTCGGGTGGGTCTCGTACGCCAGGATCGTCCGCGGGGAGGTCCTGGTCGCGAAGCGACAGGAATACGTCCTCGCCGCGCACGCGGCCGGATTGTCGAACGGGCGGATCCTCGCGCGTCACGTCGGGCCGAACGTGATCACGCAGGCGATCGTGTTCTCGATGTCCGACATCGTGCTGAACCTGCTCGCGATCGTGACGCTCGGATATCTCGGGTTGGGCGTCCCGCCGCCGAACCCGGACTGGGGGCGCATGATCTACGAGGGGCAGCAGTTCATCACGACGCACTATCTGCTTGCGACGGTTCCCGGGCTGGCCGTGGTGCTGACCGGGGTCGGCCTCGCGCTCGTCGGCGACGGGCTCGCCGATCTGCTGAGGGTCGAGTGACCGACACGCTGCTCGATGTCGAGCGTCTCCGCGTGGAGATTCCGTCTCCGCGCGGAATCGTCGTGCCCGTCGACGACGTCTCGTTCCAGGTCGACCGCGGGCGGGCCGTGGGCCTCGTGGGCGAGTCGGGGTGCGGAAAGACAACCACGCTCCGTGCGATCCTTCGCCTGCTGCCACGCGGCGCGAACATCGTGTCGGGTCGCGTGCTCTTCGGAGGCGAGGATCTCGCCTCAATGCCCGGCGAGCGCATGCGCGAGATCCGCGGCGGATCCATCGGAATGATCTTCCAGGAGCCGATGACCGCGCTGAACCCGTTGATGCGGGTCGGAGAGCAGATCGCGGAAACGGTTCGGGCGCACACCGCAGCGTCCAGCGATGTGGCGGACGCATGCGCCGTCGAGCTGATGCGGACGGTCGGCATCTCGGACCCCGATCGCCGGGCGCGCGCCTATCCGCACGAGCTGTCCGGCGGCATGCGACAGCGCGTCATGATCGCGATGGCGCTCTCGTCGCGTCCGAAGCTGTTGCTCTGCGACGAGCCGACGACCGCGCTCGACGTCACCATCCAGGATCAGATCCTCAAGCTGCTCGGATCGCTGCAGCTCGAGGAGGAGCTCTCGCTTCTCTACGTTTCGCACGACCTCGCGGTCGTCGCTCAGCTCTGCGATGAGGTCGTCGTGATGTACGCCGGTCAGGTCGTCGAGACGGGAGCCGTCCGGGACGTCTTCGCCGACCCGAGGCACCCGTATACGCTCGGGCTGCTTCGCTCGGTGCCGAGCTTCGACCGAGCGAGCGACCGTCTGTCGACGATCCCGGGCCTTCCGCCCGACCTCTCGCGCAAACCGGACGGCTGTCCCTTCCACCCGCGATGTCCGTTCGTTCAGGCCGACTGCATGACCGGCGCCTTCCCTGTTCTACCGATCGGTCGCGGCCGTGGGACCGCGTGCATCCATCCGGACGCATGCGCCGCGGACGTCCGTCGTGAGCCGGTGGTCGTCGATGCGTGAACCGGCGGAGCCGACGCTCGAGGTTCGAGGGCTGCGGATGGAGTTCGACGTTCGCCAGTCGCTCCTCGCGCGGCTACGGCGTTCCGAGCGCGAGGTTGTCCACGCCCTCGACGGCGTCGACCTCGGCATCAGGCGAGGAGAGGCGGTCGGCCTCGTCGGCGAGTCGGGATGCGGCAAGTCGACGCTCGCGAGATGTCTCGTCGGACTTCATCGACCCACGGAGGGCGAGATCCGGTTCGACGGACGGGAGATCACGACCGACCGCCCGGCCGCGGAGCGGCGCCGGATCCAGATGGTCTTCCAGGATCCGTACTCGTCGTTGAACCCCCGTATGACCGTCCGGCAGACGCTCACGGAGCTTCTTCGCGTGCACCGGATCGTTCCGGGCGAGCGCATCGAGGCGCGGTGCCGGGAGCTGCTCGATCTCGTCCGGTTGCCGGCGACGACGCTCGACGCGTACCCACGGCGGCTCTCGGGCGGTCAGCGGCAGCGTGTGTCGATCGCTCGCGCGCTCGCGCTGGAGCCCGAGGTGCTCGTCGCCGACGAGCCCGTCTCGGCCCTCGACGTCTCGGTCCAGGCGACGATTCTGAACCTGCTCGCCGACCTGCGGCGCGAGCTCGATCTCACGCTGATCCTCATCACGCACGACATGGCGGTCGTCCGGCACGTGTGCGAGCGCATCGCCGTGATGTACCTCGGGCGGATCGTCGAGACCGCGCCGACCGACGACGTGTTCACCGATCCGCGGCATCCGTACACGCAAGCGTTGCTCCGAGCGGTGCCGCGCCTCGTGCCCGGTCGGCGGTCGGACACCGTCGCCGTCGTCGGCGACCTACCGAGCGCGATGCGCATCCCGTCGGGCTGTCGGTTCCATCCCAGGTGTCCGCTCGCGCAGCCCGTCTGCAGCGAGGTCGATCCCGTGCTCGAGTCCGGGCCCGGCCGCCCGCAGCATGCGGCCGCGTGCCATTTCGCGTGGACGGCGGCGCCGCAGGAGGCGAACGCTCGATGACGGGCCCGCACGCCCGTACGCCGGGCGGCCGGAAACGCGCGCGCGGCATCGGAGTCCCGTTCGAGGGTCAGCCGGGGCCGTACAACGCGGTGACGGACGTTCCCGGCGTTGAGGTCGGGTACGGCACGCGGATCGAGGGAGACCGGTTCCGGAGCGGCGTGACGGCGATCCATCCGCGCGGCAGATCGTCGCCGGGGGACCCATGCGCAGCGGGCGTGCACTCGTTCAACGGAAACGGCGAGATGACGGGCACGGCGTGGATCGCGGAGTCGGGGACGATGGCGGGTCCCGTCTGCCTCACCAACACGCACGCGATCGGTGTCGTGCACGACGCGGTGATCCGGTGGACGGTCGAGCACCACCCGGCGCTCGCGGACGCGTGGCTGCTGCCCGTCGTCGCCGAGACGTGGGACGGGTACCTCAACGACATCAACGCCTCGAGCGTCACCACCGAGCTCGCGATCGGCGCCCTGGAGACCGCCACGGGAGGCGCGCTCGAGGAGGGGTCGGTCGGCGGCGGCACCGGGATGAACGCCTACGGCTTCAAGGGTGGCTCCGGGACGGCGTCGAGGCGTGTGCCCTACGGCGACGACATGTTCACGGTTGGCGCGTTCGTGCAGGCGAACTTCGGATCGCGGTCGGAGCTTGTGATCGCCGGCGTTCCGGTGGGCCGGTCGCTCGCGGACGACGATCCGATGTCGGAGCACTTCGCGTCGCGCGAGGTCGGGTCGGTCATCGTCGTGATCGCGACCGACGCGCCGCTGCTCCCCGGGCAGTGCGCGGCATTCGCGCGGCGAGCCACGCTCGGGATCGGTCGCACCGGGACGTCCGGGTCGCACTTCTCCGGTGACCTGTTCCTCGCCGTCTCCACCGCGAACCCCGGCGCGTTCACGGCCGGCGCGAGCACGCTGTTCGACGACGGGATGGGACGGTACGACGACATGCGGTTCGTCCCGTGGGGTTACCTCGACCCGTTCTACGCCGGCGTCGCGCAGGCGACCGAGGAGGCCGTCCTCAACGCCCTCGTCGCCAACGACGAGATGGTCGGCGTCGACGGCCACCGCACGCCGGCGCTGCCGCGGGAGCGCGTCGTCGAGCTCCTCCGCGACCGCGGCGTCCTCGAGGACATCCCCGACTAGTGCGCGAGATGGATCGAGCGGCGGTCGCGCGCGCGGTGGACGAGCTCTTCGAGGGGCTCGTCCGAACGCATGTCGCGCCGGCGATCTCCTACGCGCTCGTCGTCGACGGCGATCTCGTGCACTCGCGCGCGATCGGTACGGCGCGGATCGGCGACCGTCGGGAGGCCTCCGTCGACCTCGCATCGCGGATCTGTTCGATGACGAAGTCGTTCGTGGGCGCGGGGGCGCTGATGCTGCGCGACGAGGACGCCCTCGAGCTCGACGCGCCGATCGGGACGTACGTTCCGCAGCTCGCCGGCCTTCGAGGGCCGACTGCCGACGCTGCGCCCATCACGGTGCGGGCGCTCCTCACGATGTCGGCGGGCTTTCCGTCGGACGATCCATGGGCGGACCGGTATATGGATCT
>JBKPTC010000134.1:0-14401 GCA_046735355.1 bacterium | reverse complement strand
GGGGTTCGGGGGGACTCAAGTAGCGAGCGCGAACGCGCGAGCGATAGTCCCCCCGAGAACCGGGGGGTTCGGGGGGACTCAAGTAGCGAGCGCGAACGCGCGAGCGATAGTCCCCCCGGAAAAGAAAAGAAAGCGAAATTGACGAGGGCGGCCCCGCGATCGGGACCGCCCTCTGGATCCGGCGACCGCTCCCCCCGTCGGCGGCCGGCCGGCGCTCACACGCGCGTCACTTCTGGGGATTCAGGCAGACCGTCTCGCTCTCGCTGCCGCTCGACACCGTCGCGCAGCTGCCGCTGATCGAGGACAGCGTGAGGTTGCCGTCGAAGTCGTGACCCTCGCGAACGTCGTAGACCGTTCCGTCGACCTCGATCTGCGCTTTCGCGCCGCTGTCGTAGATGTCAACGAGCACGACGGTCTTGCCCGACAGCGTCGCGCTGGCGCCTCCACCCGGCGATGTCGGCGTCGACGATGCGCTCGGCGTCGAGGTGGACGTGCTGGTCGACGTGCTCGTCGAGGTGGACGAGGGGCCGACCCCGCCGCTCGAGGTCGGGCTGGCGAAGATCGGCGGTTGCGAGAACGGGTCTCGCGCGCCGGCCAGAACCACGGGCGGCAGGGTCTCGCGGGGCGTCTTCGGGGTGGCCGTCGGCGACGGCTGCGTCACCGGTCCGCTCGGGACCGACGGCGTGGCCGCGTCCTCGCCGCCACCCCCTCCCAGCACCTTCATGAGCAGGAATCCGACGACGAGGACCCCGACGAGCGCGCCGAGGATCGTCACCGCACGCCTGTCGCGATCCGTAAGCGCCATCCTCAGCCCCCCGTCGTGGTCGTCGGACCGGGCACAGATCCCGGCCCGGAAGAGGTGTCCGATGTGTAGAACTCGACGGTCAGCTGCAGGCTGAGCGAACCGCTCGTCGTCGTGGTGGTCGTGGTGGTGGTCGTCGTGGACGTGGTCGTCCCGTCGGTGGTGGTTCCGCTACTGCCGGGCGAGATCGACACGCCCGTGACCTTTCCGGCGCGAGGCAGCGATTCGAGTCGGAAGAGGAACTCGTCCAACGCGAAGTAGCTCCCCGTCACGTTGACCGACGTCGAGATGATCGAGAACTGACCCGTCGGGTCGAGCGTTGGCGTTCCCGGCGAGAACTGGAACAGGTCGACCGCGGACCGGTCGGCCGAGTCGCGCAGCATCCGGATCAGCGCGGGAAGGTCCGCCGTCGAGGGGACCTGCATCTCGACCTTCTGGATCTCGCGCTTGGTCTGCGGTGCCTCCTGCTGAGCCTCTTGAAGGGTTCGCAGCTGAACGCGGAGCGTCTGCTCCTGGTCGTGCGCGGCGGTGAGGTCCTCCGACGTCTTCGCGATCTCGGCCGACTTCGGCATGACGAACAGGAGGTACACGAGCACGACGAGCACCGCCGCTCCGGCCCCGACGAGCACGGGCGCGCGCCGCATCATGGCTGCGCTCCCCGACCACGGCGCGTCACGACATCCTGCGACAGGTCCACGCCGCTACTGAACTGGTAGACCCTGCTGAACGGTCCCGACTCGCTCGCGCTGTTCGTCCACGCGTTGACCCAGCCCTTGACCTGCTCGAGACGGGTCAGCCAGGCGGCCAGGGTGTCGGCGCCCTTCACGGAGCCGCTGAACGTCAGGCTGCCGACGAGACCCGTCGAGTTGCCTGACGCATCGGTCGTCGGCGGGGTGACCGTCCCGCTCAGGCTCGACAGGTACGCGTCGGGCGGGATCACCCGCGCGACGTCGAGCAGGATGCCGGACCACGACACCTCGTTGGCGAACACGCTGGTGACCAGCTCCCGCTTCGCCTGGAGCTCGGCCTGGAGCTGTCCGTACTTCTGGAGCTCGGCGATCTGGCTCTGGACATGCGCGTTGACGGCGTTCTGCGCGGTCAGTTCCTGCTGCTTGGTGGCCAGCTCCGACGACTTCAGGAAGCCGAACGCCAGCACGGCGAGGAGCGCGGCGCCGCCGGCGGCGAATGCGAGCAGCGTGGCACGGCGGGTCGCCTGACGCTGCCGAAGCTCGGGAGGAAGAAGGTTGACCTGACTCACGGCCGCCTCCCGATGGCGAGTCCGACGGCGACAGGAAGCAGGGGCTCCGCCTCGGTCTGCTCGTCGAGCGACATGCCGAGCTTGCTGCGGACGCGCTCGAACAGACGTCCGCGGTCGACCCCGACCGGGATGCGCTCCTGGAGCACGTCGAGGAAGCCGCGGAGCTTGGAACCACCGCCGGTCACGACGACGCGTCCGATCTTCGCGCCCGGAACCTGCGCGGTATAGAACTCGAGCGAGGACCGGATCTCGTCGACGAACGCGCCGGCCCGCTGCAGCGCGAGACGCTCGGCGTCCTCGAGCGAGGGTCCGTCCTGCACGGCCTCGCCGCGCTTGAGCCGCTCCGCGACGTCGTCGCCGACGCCGAGGCCGCGCGCGATCGCGAGCGTCACGTCGCGGCCGCCCGACGGCAGGATGCGGACGAATCTCGTCAGCCCGTGGTCGTGGACGCAGATGTTCGTGACGTGCGCGCCCACGTCGACGACCGCCTCGTCGCCCTGGACGTCCAGATCGAGTCCCTCGGACATCCCGACGGCCCGGACGAGGGCGAACGGCATGAGATCGATGCCGACCGGCTCGAGCTTGGCGGCCGTCGCCGCTGCGACGAGCGCCGACACCATCTGGCGCTGCGCGGCGACGAGGAGGATCCGAAGCAGCCGGCGACCGTCCTGCTCCAGCTCGCCGACGGGGTCGTAGTCCAGGACGGCGTCCTCGACCGACATCGGGATGAACTCCTGGACCTGGAAGGCGAGGGAGTTCCGGAGCTCCTTCTCCGGCAGCCACGGCAGGGCGATCTCGCGAACGATCACGCGCTGATTGCCGACGCCCAGATACACCTGCTTGGTCTTGAACTTGCCGCGGCTCCAGAGCTCCCGGAGCGCGTCGGCGACGACGTCGGGCTGGCGGACCTCGGCGTTCTCGACCGCGCCACCCGGCAGCGGCACCTGCGCCGCCCGAACGAGCACCGGCTTGTCGCCGACGACGACCTCGGCGGCCCGAACGGCCGTCGAGCCGATATCGACACCGATCCGCGTCTTCGCCACTGCTTCCGTCCCCTAGCCCTGCTAGACCGACCTCGCCGACAGATACGCGTCGACGTCCGATTCGCGAACCCGATAGTTCTTGCCGACCCGGATCGCGGGAAGCTCCCTTCCCTTGATGAGCCGGTACACCGTCATGTTGGACACCCGCATGACGGCGGCAACCTCGGCGACCGTAAGCAGCCGGTCGTTGCCGAATCCGCGGGCACCCGTACTGGACATCGTCACTCCTCGGTCCGAACTGAACGCTCGGAGAGGTATCGATCCACCTCGGACTCCCGGATCCGGAAGTTCTTGCCGACGCGGATCGCGGCGAGCTGGCCGCTCTTGATGAGCCGATACACCGTCATGTTCGAGACGCGCATCGTGGCGGCCACCTCACCGACGGTGAGAAGCCGATCTCCGACGAGCGGTCGCTTCTTGCCCATGTGACCTGCGCCTTTCACTCCTGCCTCAGAAATCACACCTGGAACAATCACCACAGGTGCCCCGCTTGCCCCTCGTGCCTCCCTTTTCTCGAGGATCGCGGAAAGTAACAGGAGCCTCTCATCCGGTCAATCGCCTCGTTGCAGTAGTTTCGGCACGGTAGGCTGAATTACATAGCTGTAATTCGCCCTTTTTCTCAGGAGTCACATGGTCCCCGGAACGCCCCGGGCGGGTGGTGTGCCTCAGCCGGATCGGCGTCAGCGCGACGCGCGGGTCACGTGATGGACCGGAGATACGCCTGGGCGATGGCGGGCCCCCAGAACAGGGCCAGCGCCGCACCGGCGGCCAGGAACGGCCCGAACGGCACCGCCGTCTTCCTGCCCTTCCCCATCGCGAGCGCCACGACCGCACCGACGCCGCCGAGCAGGATCGCGAGGCCGGCGGCGACCGCCACGCCGGGCAGATATAGGGCGCCTACGACGAGACCGATGAGCGCCGACAGCTTCACGTCGCCCATCCCCATCCCTCTGGGCGAGATGATCGCGACGATCAGCATGAAGCTCCCGTACGCCGCGAACCCGATGGCCGCGTGTCCGAGATCCACGGGCGCACCGGCGAACCACGCCACGACGAAGTAGAGCGGGAAGCCGATGAGCGACGGATAGACGATCCGGTTGGGCAGGATCTTGTGCTCGAGGTCGATCACGCTGAGCGCCAGGAGGAGTCCCAGGAAGATCGACACCGGAACCAGCAGCCAGACGTCCTCGTACCGGACCGCAGCCGCGGCGAAGAGCATCGCGGTGCCGAGCTCGATCAGCGGATAGCGCCCCGGGATCCTGACGCCGCACGACCGGCATCGGCCGCGGAGCAGCAGCCACGAGACGACGGGGACGTTGTCTCGTGGCCGGATCTGCGCTCCACAGCTCGGGCAGCGCGATCGCGGAGACACGATCGACTCCCCCGCCGGTATCCGCGACACGACGACGGTCAGGAAGCTGCCGATGACGAGCCCGAAGGTCAGGGCGACGAGCACGCGAACCGACGTCATCGAGGAGCGAACACCTTACCCGAGCGCTCGCGCTCGCCTACACGACCTCGCGGATGTACGCGATGTCCTCGGTGAACCCGCTGACGTGCGCCCCGGGGATGACGATCGGGCGGTAGATCATCGTCCAGTTGTTCGAGATCGAGACGTTTCCGCCGACGACCTGCCCGTAGAACGCGTTCTGGTTGCTCATCGTGGCAGTGCACGGCGTGTAGATGCCGACCGACATCGTCGAGCTGAAGTTGGTGTTGTTGCCGACCGTGACGCCGGGGTTCCCGCTCGAACACGTCTGCGGCCAGGGAACGATGAGGTGCATCTTGTGGCTGCCGCCGGTCGCCGTCCACGTCGATCGCTGTGAGAGCGTGATCGGTCCGTTCGAGATGATCGCGAGGTCCTTGCCGACCGAGATGTTCGCGTTGTTCGACACGTCGAACGTGCAGGTCGCGAGGATCCGCACCACGACGCCCGTGTACGTACCCGGCACCCCGGACCCGCCGTTGAACGTTCCGGACGTCGTTCCCTCGACGTAGTTCTTAGCGCTCGTGCAGGCGCTCGCCCCCGAGAACTGCACGAGCTGGTAGCAGTTGGTGACGGGGCTGTTGCTGCACCCGGTGCGCCACTTGGAATCCACGTTCGGCGCGGCGGTGTCGTCGTAGGTCACGTGCGGGAACGTCTGGGCCGGAGGCGCGCCCTGGCACTGCTTCACGGTGCCGCTGTGGATGTTGGCCGTACCGCTGATCGTCGTGCAGTAGACGCCCTTGCCGCCGACCGACCCGTTCGTCACGGCGATCGAGGACGTCGACGAGATGACGTCCCCGTCGATCACCGCGCTCGGATGGCTGACGGTCACCGAGCCGTTGGCCCAGACGTTGCCGTAGACGTGGACCTGCGTTCCGATGACGAGGTTGCCCTTCGGGACGTACAGGTTGCCCTTGATCGTCTGGTTTCCGGAGGTTGCGGACATGTTGCACGTGGTGTCGCAGTTGACGGTGATGTCGCCGTCGTTCCCGTTGTTCCCGGAGATCGAGAAGCTGTTGACCAGCGTCGTCGACGTTCCCGACAGCACAGCGCCCTCGAAGCCTCCGAACGTCGGATTGATGACGATGTACGTCTCCATCTTCCTGGTCGTCGCGCCGTTCGTCGTTCCGGTCGAGAGGATCTTCACCGAAGCCGGGTAGTACGTGTCCGAGAACGGAGGCGAGCACGTCTGCGTCGACGTTCCTCCCTGGCATCCGTACCAGGTCGGCGTGATGCTGAACCGCGACGTTCCCGGCGAGCTGGCGATCGTTTGCGTGGGGAAGCTCGACGTGAGTGACAGCGCGTTCGTCCGCTCCATGTAGTTGTAGAAGTAGTTGAGACCGGCCTCCGACGCATCGACCGACTGAAGCCGCTTGCGGTTGTTCGCGCTCTGGAAGCTGTTGTGGATCGACTGATCGACGACGACCGTGGCGAGGATCGTGATGACGAAGACGATCAGCATCGCGGTCACCAACGCCACGCCGTCCTCGTCGCGCCGAAGCCTCGTCACCATCGTCGTCCTCCTAGCCCACCGGGGTCGTCTGGCAGACGTTCGCCGGATACCCGTACGAGGTGTTCCGTCCGGTCAGCGAGGTCTGGATCTTCTGCGTCTGCGTGGAATGGTGCGTGAGATCGGAGTTCACCGAGTACACGACGTTCAGCGTCCTCCCGCCCTTCAGAGGATCGGTATCGAGGCTGTACGCCGTCGTGCTCAGGGCTCGATTCACTACGCCCGTCGTGACGATCGACCAGTCGCTCGCGCTGTTGGGATTCGACGGCGGCCACCACCGCATCATCAGCTGCTGTTGGGTGTCGATCTTCCAGAGGACACACCGGTACGTGCCGCGCGTGTCCGCGTTCGTCTGCGTGTAGACGCGCAGGGTGTATCCGGGCAGGCAGCCGGTGCACGACGCGATGCGACCCGGCGTTCCGATCGCTGCGTTCTCGAGCGCGGGGTCGTAGAGGACGTTGCCGGACCGGAGCTCGCGGTCGAGCTCTTGGATCGCCAGACGGGCCGAGTCGAGCGTTCGCGTCAGGGACTCCTCGGCCGTGACCGACCGCTGGATGGACGCGAGGACGGACGTCACGATCAGCATGACGATCCCGAGGATCGTCATCGTGATCATGAGCTCGGGGAGGGTCATGCCAGACTCGCCCCGGACACCGCGCCGGCCCCTCATCGACACCACGGTCGATTCAGCTCCCCGCGCTCGGCGCGGCGGAGTAGACGCCACGCGCCTCGAGCGTGTTGAGGTTCACGTTGATCGTGAGCAGGACCGCGGTCAGCCCGTCCACGTCGATCTGGTACTGGATCGTCGCCGTCGGCGGGATGATCTGGGCGTTGGCGTCCGTCTGCGTCGTCGCGGACGTGGTCGGCGACTTGGTGATCGTCGCGGGGGTCGTCTGCCCGGTGATCTTGACCCTGATCGAGTGCCCCGACACGTTCTGGGTGTAGTCAAGTGTTCCGCACGTCACCGAGGTCGCCGACGACGCCGAGATGCTGGCGTACCCGGTGGAGCCGTTGTAGCAGTAGACCGTGCCGGCGACGCTCGTCGTCGGCGCCGGGATGCAGCTGGTCGACGCGCACGTCCCGGACGTGAGGTTCGTTCCGACGGATGCCGTCGCGGAGTCCTGGTATCCGACGACCGAGTAGTAGTAGCCGTTCCACGCGCTCGCACCGCTCCAGCCGGTCGGCGCCACGAGGCCGGACGGCAGACCGCCGACGTTCACCGTACCGACGGTTCGCGTCGTCCGGGCCTCCACGCACCCGTCCGCGTTGTTCACCGGCGAGCATCCCGTCGTCGGGAATCCGACGCCACTCGTCGCGTACTGCACGCGATCGACGAACGTCTTGTTCGGGCTGCCGGCCGCCTGCAGGATCCGGCCGAGCGTCGCCGAGCCCAGCGACACCGACGGGTTGAGCGACGTCGAGACGGACACCGTCCCGCCCTGTTGGATGCGGGACCCCCCGCACGCCTTCTGATCCGTCTGCGCCGTGTCCGACGGCGGCGGGCACACGTTGCTCCCGCCCGCCTGCGTCGTCGAATCACTCTCGGCGGACTCGCCGGATGGCGCGGTGAACGTGATCGTCGAGCCACCGCCGTTGGCGGACACGCTGCCACCGGAGCACGCGACCGGACTGCCGCACGTCACCTTCGAGTTCGTCGTAGCCGTCGTTCCGGGGTCGGTGTCCGCCGCCGATGTGTCGGCGGTATCGCCACCGGCCGTATCGGTCACGCCGTCGCTGACGATCCGGACGCCGGACTGACTGAAGCTGCCCTGCACCTGTGAGAGCTGCTCCTGCTGGAGCGTCGACTCGACGCCCGAGCCGTACAGGTCGCCCTCGGTGAAGTTCTCGTCGATCCCGTCGATCGAGCCCTCGATGTGCACGTTGGTCTGCGGGACCTTCGAGACCCCGTAGAAGAACGGCTGGCACGGCGCGGCGAACGGGTGGGTCGCCGTGCTCCGGCACCCTCCCGGCGACCAGAACAGGCTCTGAACGCGGACGATCTTGTTGGGCGCCGATCGACCCCCCGTCCACGTGACGACGACGCTGACGCGATACGGCGTGGCAGCCGTGCATCCCGTCGTCGTCGACGTCGGGCAGTTGTTGGTGTCGTACGTCCGCCACGTGTACATGATGTTGTTCTGCGTGATGGTTCCGGTGTGCCGCACGAGCGGATAGACGCAGTCGGGCGTCGCCACCGGGCAAGCCGTCGCCGAAGCCACCACCTTCTCCCCCGACCCGGGCGTTCCGTTCGCCGTACACGAGAGGAAGCGGTAGACGCCGACGCTGTCGCCGGCACACCCCGTCCTGAGGTTGCTGTCGGTTGCGGCATTGAGATCGGTGCCGACATGGCCGGCGGTGATCCGGTCCCATGCGAGGCCACGCGCCTGTTCCATGATCTGGTCGGCGATGCCGGTCGCGGTCTGCTTCTGGCGCGCGAGCGATCCGTAGGTGAAGCCGATCGTTGCGGTGTACGCCAACGCCGTCATCGCCGTGGCGATGATGCCGATCGCGACGATCATCTCGATCAGCGTGAAACCGCGCTCGTCCGAATGCAGACGAGCGCGCAGCCTCACCCGAAGCGCGCGAAGGACCAGAGTCATCGGTCTCTCTGACTCATCGGCCACCGACCATCGCTTCTTGAACTCACCAACCGCCGTCGCAGTCCGAGATGCCATCGACGTCTGCGAACGAGCTCCCGGAACCGCGGACGGTGAGTGGAATCGTCGCGACCTGTGCCAGACAGAAGAAGGTGCCGCTGCTCGATCGGCCGACCAGGAGCAGCTCCTGGCCGGCGTGAACATGGATCGAGATCGACCCCGATCCGGGGGCTGACGGACCGTCGACCCAGGGGATCCTCGGCTCCTCGGCCGTGGCCTGGGCCGCATCGAATCCGTCCCAGTCTGCGGCCTCGGCGTAGAACGCCTGCGCCGCCGCGAGACCGCTCCGCATGTCCGTCTGCACGGCCCTGTCAGCGGCCCGACTGCGCGCTCCAAGCATCAGCGGCAGGCCGACGGCGATCAGGATCCCGATGATCAAGACGACGACCATGAGCTCGACGAGCGAGTAGCCGCGTTGCTCCTCGACAAGCGGTCGGCCGGAACGCCGTTGCGGAAGGTTCATGTCTTCGTTTCGGTCCCGCCGGCGCTTGCCTGAACGGCCGACGCCGGGAATACCCGGTTATCGGCAGGACAGCACGAGGGCGGCCCGAAGGCCGCCCTCGTGTCCGGTCGGTGTGGCTTACCAGCCAGA
The DNA here is from genome assembly GCA_046735355.1 of bacterium. GTDB lineage: Bacteria > Actinomycetota > UBA4738 > UBA4738 > HRBIN12 > DATAEU01. Next base: position 5,053 of record JBKPTC010000134.1, on the reverse strand, counting down.
GCTGGCGTACGGAACGTCCGCTGCGTCGCAGCTCGCGACGCCGGTGTCCTTCGAGAACGCGGTCCCTGTGTCGGTCTCGTCGAGCAGGCCGAAGCAGTTCCCCGCCTTCGAGAACGCCACCAGTGCGATCGCGCCGTCCGCGATGCCGGACGCGGTGTCCTGCACCAAGAACGAGACCTCCGTCGGCTGGTCCGACGTCGCCGGGTACGTCAGCGACGGCTCGGCGTCCGCCAGTGTGGTCGCGTCGACGGTCGAGTAGTCATCCGTGTCCGTGAAGATCACCTTCGCGGCTGCGAGGGCGTTCCGGACGCTCGACTGCGCCGCCTTGTCCTGCGCCCGCGAACGGGCACCCAGGAACGTCGGCAGGGCGATGGCGATCAGGATGCCGATGATCAGAACGACCACCATCAGTTCGATGAGGGTGAAGCCCTCCTCGTCCCGCCTACGCTCCCAGAAGCGCTGAAGCATGGAGTCACCTCCCTTTCCTTGTGTGCGCGCATCCCGCGATGCGCTCTCAGCGATGGGTTTCGGCCGACGGCCTCGCGAACTGAAGGCTCGACCGGAACATCGGCCAAGTTGGTCAAAGCGGACTACCGAAGCTCGGGTAGTCGGTCGAGCGGCTACTTGATGAGCTTGATGATGTTGAACATCGGCATGTAGAGGGCGATGACCGCCGCGCCGACGCATCCGCCGATGATCGCGATGAGGAGCGGTTCGATCAGGGACGTGAGCGCGTCCACGGCCGCCGAGACCTCGCTGTTGTAGAAGGCCGCGACCTTGTCCAGCATCGTGTCGATCTGCCCGGTCTCCTCGCCGACGGCCAGCATCTGCACGACCATGGACGGGAAGACCGCGTGTTTCGAGAGCGGCCGGGCGATCGTCTCGCCCTCACGCACGCTGTTCTGCACGTCTTCGATCGCCTTCGAGATGACCTTGTTGTTGACGGTCTCGCCGACGATCTCGAGCGACTGCAGGATCGGCACGCCGGACCGGAGCAGCATCCCCAGGGTGCTCGAGAACCGGGCGATGGCGGTCTTGTGGAACAGCGCGCCGAAGATCGGAACCTTCAACTTGAACGCGTCGATCGCTTCGCGGCCTTGAGGCGTCTTCTTGAATCGACGAAGGGCGACCGTGAAGCCGATGGTGAACAACACGACCATGTACCAATACGTCCTCGCACCCTTCGAGATATTGAGCAGGACGCGGGTCGGAAGCGGAAGTGTTCCGCCGAGCTGTGCGTAGATCGATTCGAACTGCGGCACCACGAAGAACAGCATCGCGGACATGATCAGCACGACGAGGGCCACGACGGCGATCGGATACGTCATCGCCGACTTGATCTTGCGGCGGAGCTCGACCTCCGTCTCGATCATGTCGGCGACGCGGAGCAGAACGCTGTCCAACACGCCGCCGGTCTCACCGGACTTGACCATCGCGATGAACAGGTCGTTGAACGCCTTCGGGTGCTTCGACATCGCGCCCGAGAGCGACGCGCCCTGCTCGACGTCGGTCCGAACCTGGAACAGGACCTTGGCGAGCTCCTTGCTCTGGCTCTGCTCGGACAGGATCGCGAGCGCTCGCAGGATCGGCAGGCCCGAGTTGATCATCGTCGCGAACTGCCGCGCGAAGATCGACAGGTGCTTCAGCTTGACGTGGCCGGGCCGGAGGTTGATCTCCATCTTCATCCCGGCGGCGGCCTTCTTGACCTCGACGGGCGTCAGGCCCATCTGCCGCAGGCGGACCATCACGAGGTCTTCGCTGTCGCCGACGAGCTCCCCCGAGACCAGGTTGCCCTGGCCGTCGCGGACCTTGTACGCGTAGGTGGTCGCCATCGCTAGAAGCTCCCGTTGGTCCAGCCGCCGTCCATCGAGATGCCGGCGGACGCGGCCGCGCCCACGCCGCCGCCGTACGAGGCGCCGGCGCCGCCGATCAGCCGGTTGAGCTCCTCGGCGTCGTGGCACCGTTCGTACGCGAGCTGCTGGGTGATGTCGCCCGACTTCACGAGGTTGGCGAGCGACTGGTCCATCGTCTGCATGCCGAACCGCCCGCCCGCCTGCATGATCGAGTAGATCTGGTGGACCTTCCCCTCGCGGATCAGGTTCCGGACCGCCGGTGTGCAGATGAGCACCTCCACGGCGACGACGCGGCTGCACCCGTCGGCCGTCTGGAGCAGCTGCTGCGTCACGACGCCCTGGAGCGTCGTGGCCAGCTGGACGCGGACCTGCTGCTGCTGGTGCGGAGGGAACACGTCGATGATGCGGTCGATCGTCTGCGGCGCGTCCTGCGTGTGCAGCGTCGCGAACACCAGGTGGCCGGTCTCGGCCGCCGTGATCGCCGTGCCGATCGTCTCGAGGTCGCGCATCTCGCCGACCAGGATGACGTCGGGGTCCTGGCGCAGGACGTGCTTGAGCGCCTGGCTGAAGCTGTGCGTATCAGCTCCGACCTCGCGCTGGTTCACGATGCACCGCTCGTGCTTGTGGAGGAACTCGATCGGGTCCTCGACCGTCATGATGTGCGCGGCGCGCTCCTTGTTCACGATGTCCACCATGCCGGCAAGCGTGGTGGACTTGCCCGAACCGGTCGGGCCGGTGACGACGACGAACCCGCGCGGGAACCGGGCGAGATCGCCGACCACGCTCGGCAGCTGGAGATCGTCGATCGTCTTGATCTCGTACGGGATCAGCCGGAACGCCGCGCCCAGCGAGTCCCGCTGGAAGTACACGTTCACGCGGAAGCGCGCCCGCCCCGGAAGGGCGTACGACATGTCGAGCTCGAGCTCCTGCTCCAGGCGCTCGCGCATCTTCTGCGGCAGGATCGCGTAGATCATCCCCTGCAGCGCACGCGGGGTCATGATCGGATACTCGCTCAGCCGCTCCAGATCGCCGTACAGCCGGATGGTGGGCGGAGCGCCCACCGTGAGATGCAGGTCGGACGCCCCTCGTTCGAGAACGATGTCGAGGAGCTCTGCGACGGGGATCTGGATGTCCTGCTCGTCTGGTGCTTGGACCGTGTTCATCTACTTCACCACCCTCGCGATCTCCTCGATCGACGTCAGCCCGCGGATCGCCTTGTCCAGTCCGTCGTCGCGGAGCGTCAGCATCCCTTGCTTGATCGCAACGGCCCTGATCGCGTCCGACGAGGCGCGCTCCACGGTGAGCCGCTCGATCTCTTCCGACATGCCCATTACTTCGTACAGACCCATGCGCCCCCTGTAGCCCGTGTTGGCACACGCCGGGCAGCCGATCGGGCGGAACAGGTCCCCGACCTGATCGACGATCGATTCCGGCAGGCCGGCCTCGATCAGTTCGCCAGCCTCCGGCTTGTATGCCTGCCGGCAGCGGTCGCAGAGCTTTCGGGCGAGCCGCTGCGCGACCACGCAGTCCACGGCGGAGGCGACGAGGAACGTCTCGACCTCCATCTCGGTGAGACGGGTGATCGCAGAGGGGGCATCGTTGGTGTGAAGCGTCGACAGGACGAGGTGGCCGGTGAGGGCCGCCTCGATCGAGATCATCGCGGTCTCCCGGTCGCGGATCTCGCCGATCAGCACGATGTCGGGGTCGGCGCGGAGGATCGACCGAAGCGCCGAGGCGAAGGTCAGCCCGGCCTTGCTGTTGACCTGCACCTGGTTGACGCCGGCGAGACGATACTCGACCGGATCCTCGACGGTGATGAGGTTGCGGTCGTCGTTGTTCAGGATGTTGAGCGTCGCGTACAGCGTGGTCGACTTCCCCGAGCCCGTCGGGCCCGTGACGAGGATCGCGCCGTAGGGCTTGGTGAACGATTCCTTGAACCGCTCGAACGCCCGCTGGTGGAACCCGAGATCCGACAGCTGCAGCAGCGCCTGCGACTTGTCGAGGATCCTGATGACGATCTTCTCGCCGTAGACGGTCGGGAGCGTCGCGAGCCGCAGGTCGAGCTGCCGGTTGGCGACCTTCATGCCGATGCGGCCGTCCTGCGGAACCCGCTTCTCCGCGATGTTCAGCTCCGCCATGACCTTCAGGCGGCTGATGAGCCCGTTCTGGATGTTCTTGGGCGAGTGCATGACCTCGTGCAGCACGCCGTCGACGCGGAACCGGACGCGGACGTCCTTCTCCATCGGTTCGATGTGGACGTCCGAGGCGCGATCCTGCACCGCCTGCGTCATGATCGCGTTGACGAGCCGCACGATCGGTGCGTCCTCGACCGCCGCGTCGATGTCCGCGTTCGAGCCGTCGTCGAGCTGCTCGGACGCCTCGGATGCGAGCGCCTCGACCTCGTCGCCGAGCTGGCTGTACTTGTTGATCGCCTGCTCGACGTCCTGCGCGGTCGCGACGAGCGGCTGCACGTCGCGGCCGGTCACGGTCCGGATGTCGTCGAGGGCGAAGACGTTGGCCGGGTCGGACATCGCCACGAGGAGCTTGCCGTCCTGGTCGGCGATCGGGAGCGCGCGGTAGCGCCGCGCGAGCTGCTCGGGCAGGAGCGTCGTCGCGGCGGCCTCGATCGGGTACTCGCTCAGGTCGACGAAGTCGAGGCCGACCTGCTGCGCGAGCGCCTTGACGAGATCGCGTTCGCGGATGAACCCGAGGTCGATGAGGACCCGCCCGAGCGACTTGGGCGTATTGCGATGCTGTTCGAGCGCGCGGTCCAATTGCTCCTGCGTCAGGAGCCCTTCCTCGAGCAGGATCTGCCCGAGCTGCTTCGGCTTTCGCTTGGCAGCCACCACGCGTTACGCCCTTCGGCCGAGAGGTCGGTTCATATTTCGTCACCCTCTCCGGTCTCCTGAAGGAGACGCGAGAACTCCTGCGCGAGCAGGACGGGGTCGACCTCGCCCTCGTCCTCGGCCGGGCCCACGCCCGACGGCGTGGGGTCGGACTGGGGCTGCCGAACGGGTCGCTCCGGTCCCCCGGCCGGCCCAGGAGCAGGCGAGGGCGCGGACGGGGGCCCGGAGACGCTCGGTCTGTCTCTTATACACATCTCCGAGCCCACGAGACTGCAATGAATATCGCGTATGCCGTCTTCTGCTTGAAAAGGGGGGGGGGGGGGGGGGGGGGGGGGGGGGGGGGGGGGGGGGGGG
>JBKPTC010000133.1:0-13892 GCA_046735355.1 bacterium | reverse complement strand
CCTGCGGGGCGTGCAACAGGATGCATCCATTCTCACCGAGCCGGTGAGCGATCGACACGAACGCCCGGATGCCGCTCGAGTCGAGGAACGACACCGCCGACAGGTCGAACAGCTGCGGACCGCCCGCCCGCACGGACGCCTCCGTCGCCTCCTCGAGACGCGTGGCCGTTCCCATGTCGAGCTCGCCGCCGAGGAAGTACATGTTCGGCCCGAGCTGCAGGATCTCGAACTGATCAGCCATGAGCCAGATCCATGACGAACCACACGCCCTTGACGCCGTCGAGTGAGAAGCCCCACCGGTCGGCGTACTTGTCCACGAGGTAGAGCCCGTAATGTCCGTCCGATCGCGAATGGAACGCAAGCCCCTCCGGAACCAGGTGGTTGCCGCCATCGGTCACGGCGACGCGGATGCTGTCGCTCGTTCGCTCGAACTGGAGCCCGATCGTTCCGTCGGGCAGCGGCTCGCTGTGACGCACGGCGTTCGCTACGAGCTCCGACACCAGCAGAACCAGGTCGTCGGCGCGACGCTCAGGCAGCAGCGGAGACAACTGTTCCTCGACGATTCGGCGGGCGGTCGCTGATGCCGTTACTGAATGCGGCAGGTGGAACTCGTGCGTCTCCAGGGCCGCCTCCCACATACCCGGGTCATCGCTACGGACTTCCCGCGCCGCGGTGGCCACAAACAAACCGTTCATCGCGAGTCGCCCGGTGCGTCGAGGGCCTCGGCGTTCCGGCCGTCGTCGTGCGGTTCGTCCGCGCGGCTCGGCCTCTGCTCGAGACATCACGCTTGCGATGGAGATCCCATCGCCGGTGACAGGAAGCTCGACGTCGTCGTGCGACCGTCGTCGATCCGGCTCGCGGATGCTCATCGGGTTCCCTTTCGTCGGGGACACTGCGAGAGCAGGGCTGGGAGCCGCTACGCATCAGGGCCGCGCCGAGGAATGGTCCTGGACCCCTCACTTTCCGCCGCTTCTGCTCGCACGTCAACGGGAACCCCTGTGATGCGGAGCGTGGTCCGGAGGGTTCGTGCCTGAGGGTGGACGGGCTTCGACCGGCTGAGGCGACACCGGAGCACGGCGGGCTGGTGCCACAATCGGTTCCATGCCCGCTCGAGCCTCACGCGTCGCCGCGTTCGTCCTTGCCCTCGCGCTCCTCGCGGGCGGCTGCCGGAGCGGCTCGTCCGCGGCTGACGCTGCGGACTGCCCGGCCGGCCAGCGCGACTGCGTCGCGTGGGACGACTTCGACGGCCCGGCGGGCGACGTCGACGCGGCTGCCTCCGGCCAGGACTGGGACACCTGGACGATCAACTGCCTGGCGTGCGACGGGCCCGACTTGCGCAGCGACGAGGGCCGGGCCGCGCTCGTGCCGGCGAACCCGAACCTCCAGATCTTCGTGGCGACGCTCGACACCGGCATGTCCTCGGGGGTCCGCGTCTCGGCCGACATCACGACGTCGCCGACACCGCAGCGCGCGAACGTCGGCCTCGTCGCGCTGTTCGTCGACGCCGAGAACTTCCTCGACTGCAAGATCGAGGTCTCGCGGGGCCATCCCGACGGCCTCGTCGCGCTCGGGGACGAGCTCGCCGACCGTACGACGTCGCTCCTGGCGTCGGCCGAAGACATGGGGCTCGAGAACGGCCGGACGTATCACGTCGAGCTCACGGTTCCGTCGTCGTTCGACGACCCCGTCGTGTGCCGCGTGTCCGGCGGCGACATCGACCCGACAATGATCGAGACGCCGCTGACGCCCGAGCAGATCGAGGCCTACGGCGACGGGACGGCGCAGGGGCTGCGGATCAAGATCTTCGATGACGAGGACGACGGAGGTTCGCGGTGGGACAACCTCCTCGTCGAACGCGCGTGATGCGCAGACCGTGATGTAGGACCGACGTCCGACTGCCGCGCCGCGCCGAGCGCGGTCCATGCTCTGCATGCCCTCCCTTCCCGTCGGAAGAACGGGCAACCTGGCATCGCAGGCGGGTGGCTCGAGGCCTCGTCCTCACCACCCGCCTGCTCCTTCTTTCGAACCCGTCGCGCACCCTCGTTTACCGCGCGCGCGCTCCGGGAACCGATGCGCCGCAGCCTCACGACAGACCTACCGACAGGGGAGAGTGCATCGTGGACGCGATCAAACTGCTCAAGGACGACCACGACAAGGCCAAGAAGATGCTCGAGGAGCTCGACGGCACCACCGAGCGCGCGGTCAAGACCCGGCAGGACGTCTACGGCAAGCTCAAGGCCGACCTGGTCGTTCACGAGGCGATCGAGGAGGAGATCTTCTATCCGGCGCTGAAGCAGCACGCCGAGGCCAAGGAGATCGTGCTCGAGGCCTACGAAGAGCACAACGTCGTCGACATGGTGATGAGCGAGCTCGACGTGACACCGTTCGACGCCGAGACCTGGAAGGCCAAGTTCAGCGTGATGAAGGAGAACCTCGAGCACCACATCGAGGAGGAAGAGGGCGAGATGTTCAAGCAGGCGCGCGACGTCTTCGACAAGGAGACCCTCGAGCGGCTGGGCGAGCAGATGGAAGCCCGGAAGAAGGAGCTGCAGCAGGCGGCATAGGAGGCGCATCGTGCGGATCCCGAAGACGGGCGGACCCCGGATCCAGGATCCGTGGGGTGCGGGCACGCCGTTCGGCGCGGGGCAAACGTGGCCCGAGCGCGTCGACGTCGAGCTCCACGTTCCCGAGGCCGAGGTGGACCGATGGGTCGCCTCGGCCTGCGTGCTGTGTTCGAACGGCTGCGGCATGGACGTCGCCGTCAAGGGCAACGAGATCGTGGGCGTCCGCGGCCGAGCCGAGGACCGCACGAACCACGGCCGGCTCGGGCCGAAGGGCCTGTACGGCTGGCAGGCCAACAACGTCCGCGACCGGCTAACCCGGCCGCTGATCCGCGAGGACGGCGAGCTCAAGGAGACGGACTGGGACCGCGCGATGACCACCGTGGTCGAGCGCGTCCGTCAGCTGCTCGCGGAGGGCGGACCCGGCTCGATCGGTTTCTACAACACCGGGCAGTTGTTCCTCGAGGACTACTACGCCCTCGCGATGATCGTGAAGGCGGGGATCGGCACGCCGCACTGCGACGGCAACACGCGGCTGTGCACCGCGACGGCGGACTTCGCGCTCAAGGAGTCGTTCGGCTGCGACGGGCAGCCGGGCTCGTACGAGGACGTCGACCACTGCGACACGCTCCTCCTGATCGGTCACAACGTCGCCGAGACGCAGACCGTGTTGTGGGCGCGGATGCTCGACCGCCTCGAGGGGCCGAACCCTCCCAAGCTCGTCGTGATCGATCCGCGCAAGACGGTTCCGGCCGCCCGTGCCGACGTTCACCTCGCGCCGAAGACCGGCACGAACGTCGCGCTGCTGAACGCGATCATCCGCGAGCTCATCACGACCGACGCGGTCGATCGCGCGTTCGTCGGCGCCAACACCGTCGGGTTCGAGGAGCTCGAGGCGACGGTCAAGCCGTACACGCCCGAGCACGCCGCCGGCATCTGCGGCATCGACGCCGAGGACATCCGCGCCGCGGCCCGCGTCCTGGGGCAGGCGCGGGCGCTGCTGTCCACGGCGCTGCAGGGCGTCTATCAGTCGCACCAGGCGACCGCCGCCGCGATCCAGGTCAACAACATCAACCTGCTCCGCGGCATGATCGGCCGTCGGGGCGCCGGGATCCTGCAGATGAACGGACAGCCGACGTCGCAGAACACGCGCGAGACCGGTTGCGACGGCGACCTGACGGGCTTCCGGAACTGGGAGAACGAGGCGCACGTCGAGGACCTCGCGCGGATGTGGAACGTCGACCCGGACCAGATCCCGCACTGGCAGCCGTCGACGCACGCGATGCAGATCTTCCGGTACGCCGAGGAGGGCTCGATCAAGTTCCTGTGGATCATCGGCACCAACCCGGCCGTCTCGCTGCCCGACCTCGGAAGGATCCGGCGGATCCTGTCGCAGCAGCGCGTGTTCGTGGTCGTCCAGGACGCCTTCTACACGGAGACGGCGGCGCTGGCCGACGTCGTCCTGCCGGGCGCGATCTGGGGCGAGAAGACCGGAACGTTCACCAACACGGATCGGACGGTGCATCTGTCGGAGAAGGCGATCGAGCCGCCCGGACAGGCGAGGCCGGATCTCGACATCTTCCTCGACTTCGCGAAGCGGATGGACTTCCGCGACAAGGACGGGAACCCGCTCATCCCGTTCGCCGACCCGGAGGGCGCGTTCAAGGCGTGGAAGCGGGTCTCGAAGGGGAGGCCGTGCGATTACTCGGGTCTGTCGTACGCCAAGCTGCGCGAGCGCAACGGCATCCAGTGGCCGTGCGACGACGACCACCCCGAGGGGACCGAACGGCTCTACACCGACCTCGTGTTCCCGACCGACCCGGACTACTGCGAGGAGTACGGTCACGACCTGCTGACCGGCGCCACCAAGACCGACGTCGAGTACAAGGCGATGAACCCGGCCGGGCGCGCGTTCCTGAAGGGGGCGGAGTTCCTGCCGGCGCGCGAGATGCCGAGCGACAAGCGGCCGTTTCAGTACACGACCGGGCGGAACGTTTACCACTTCCACACGCGGACCAAGACGGCGCGGGCCCGCGAGCTCCACGACGCCGAGCCGACGATGTGGGTCGAGGTCTCGAAGTCCGACGCCGAGGGTCTCGGCCTCGCCGACGGCGACGTCGTCCGGGTCGAGTCCGAGCGGGGCGCGATCACCGCGCCCGTCCGCCTGACCGACGGACGGCCGGGCGTCGTGTTCGCGCCGTTCCATTACGGCTACTGGGACGTCGACGACGACGCGATCCCCGACGGCGATCTGCGCGCCGCCAACGAGCTCACCATGACGATCTGGGACCCGGTGTCCAAGCAACCCGAGTTCAAGAACGCGGCCGTCAGCGTCACCAAGGTCCGTTCGGCGGAGGTGGGCTGAGATGGAGCTTCCGAGGGCGCTCGAGCACCTGGCCGAGGTCCACGGCGAGCTGATCGAGGACCTGCGCGCGGTCGGCGACCGCCACCGTCCGGACGCCGACGTCTTCCACATGACGCACGCGCTCGCCGAGCGTCTGATCCCGCTCGGCGTCGCACTGGCCTCGAACGCGGAGCGCTACGGGCGCGACGTCCAGGGCCCGAGCGAGGGGGGCGCGTGGAGCGATGCGGTCGCCCGCGTGCGACGACGGATGGCGGACGTCGCCGGCAAGAGCCCGAAGAGCGGACTGCTGCTGATCTGGGATCTGCGCCACCTGTATCTCGAGGCGCAGGAGGACCTGATCGGCTGGACGATCGTCGGGCAGGCGGCGAAGGCGCGTCGGGACAAGGACCTGCGCGCGCTCACGGACCTCGGCTACCACGAGGCCGAGCGCGTCGTGAAGTGGCTCACGACGATGCTCAAGACGACATCCGCGCAGGCGCTGACGTCGGGCTGAGCCGCCGCATCGATCGTCGATCCCCGCGTTCCGTCGGACGCGGCTTTCGCGCTACAGCTGCTGGCGGACGCCGGGCTCCTTGCGGATCGTCTCGAGCTGCTCGAAGAGCGAGCCCTCGACGGCCTTCTCGCCGCGGCCGCGACGGCCCATTGGCAGGACGGTGCGCTTCATCGTGTCCTCGAGCCCCGAGGCGTAGGCCGCGTACAGCGCGACGGCGGCGAGCACGAGCCCGACGACGCCGGCGACCGTCTCCCACCGGCTCGAGCCGGTCAGCTGGTAGACGCCGGTCACGAAGAAGCGCGTCGAGGCGCCGATCAGCACCAGCGCGGGAACGAGCTTCGTGGCGAGCGCGGCGATCGCGGGGATCAACATCAAGGCGCCGCTCACGAGGAGGAACAGCCCGAGGGCATCGCTCGTCGATCCCGGCTTGGACGTGAAGAGCACCAGGCCGACCGTGAGCCACGTCCCCGCCAGGACCGCCATCCCGGTTCCGGCCACGCCGTCGCGCTCGAGGAAGCCGAGGATCGAGGCCAGCAGCTGCAGCGGGAACACGAAGGCGATGAGCACGAGGGCCACCTTCGTTCCCTCGGTGACCGGAACCCAGCCGAGGTTCAGGCCCGCCACCACGAACGTCGCGGCGACGAGGCCACCGAACCCGATCGCCAGCGGGCTCGCCATCGGTCGGAGCGTGATCCTCGTCATCCGCTCCATGCGCTCGGCCGTCTCCTCCCGTGCGGCCCGCTGCGAGGGCGGATCCTGCTCGGGAACCGTGCGTCGAACGGTCGCCATGCCGGCTCCTCTCCCGGCCCCCGAACGGGGGCCACCCGCCCGTGATACCCGTTTCGACTGCGCCGCACCGCCTACCGGAGGTCGACGATCCGGGTGCGCACGCGATCGCCGTCCACCGTGAGCAGGGCGTACGTGGGGAGCGGTTGCCGGCGCTTCCAGGTGGGGCTTCCGGGATTCACGAACGTCCGGCCGTCGACCTCGGTGACGAGCGGGATGTGCGAGTGGCCGAACACGAGCAGCTCGGCGTCGGGGAAGCGGCGGATCAGCCGTCGCTCGCGCGCGGCCCGCGGTCCCGCGTCGTGCACCATCGCGACGCGGACGCCTTCGATCGCGAGTCGAACTTCCGGCTCCGCGCCGGCCGCGACGACGTCTGCGCGGTCGTTGTTGCCGAGTGCGACCCGGAGCGGGGCGGCGTCGCAGAGCACGCGGACGGTCTCGGCGGCCGTCACGTCGCCCGCATGCAGGATGAGGTCCGCACGCGCGGCGGCGCGGAGCAGCGGTGTCGGCAGGGATCGCGCGAAGTCCGGAACGTGCGTGTCGGAGGTCACGAGCACCCGCGTCGGCATCCGCCTCTGATACCCGGCCGGAAGCCCCGTCGGCCGGTCAGGCCGGCTCGAGCAACGCCTCGTCGACGAGCGCCCGCGACAGCATGCGGTGTCCCACGGAGGCGAACTGGACGACGAGCCGATCGCGCTCGAGCGCAGGACGATGCCGTCTCCACTACTCGCGGGGCCGCGCCGGCTCAGGCCGGATGCGCCTCGACGCCGGTCTCGCCGACGGCGGCGAGGAGCTCGTCGTCGGAGACGACGTTCGGATCCGCCGTCACGACCACCTCGTGGCCCTCGAGCGCGAACCGCACGTCCTCGACGCCGGGAAGGTCGACGAGGCTGCCGCGGACGCCGTCGCGTTCGCCGTCGTCGAGCTCGGGCAGCATCAGCCGGTAGACGCGGCGGTCGGTGACGGGCTCCACGCGCCGCGTCTACCCGAGCGCCCTCGCACGGAAACGGTCACACCGTCTCCGTCGCCGCGCGCAGCGCCGCGAACCGCTCGATCAGCGCCGGCAGCTGGTGGTGCGCGTTCAGGCCGCTCGGGTTCGGCAGCAGCCACAGGCGGGCCGGGCCGAGACGCTCGGGCTGCGGGCCCTCGACGGCGCGGGGCCGACGGAACGCGGTTCGGTACGCGCCGAGCCCGAGCAGGGCCACGCACGCCGGGGCGAACCGCTCGATCTTGCGCTCGAGCTCCGCGGCGCCGGTCCGCAGCTCGTCCGGGCGCAGCTCGTCGGCGGACGCGGTCGCGCGCGCGACGACGTTCGTCACGCCGAGGCCGAACGACGGGAGCTCGACGTCCTGGCTCGGATGCAGGAGGCGATCGGTGAACCCGGCGCCGAACAGCGCCGGCCAGAACCGATTGCCCGGTCTGGCGAAGTGGTGGCCGGTCGCGGCCGAGTACAGGCCCGGGTTGATGCCGACGAACACGACCCGAAGGCCGGGCGCCAGCACGTCCGGGATCGACCGGCCGTCGGCGGCCGCGAGCTCCTCGCGCGTCGGCCGCGGCTCCGGCACCGTCAGACGGGCTCGAGCACGCGGACGTCGTCGCCGACGCGGACGACACCCGGCGTGTCGACCTCGCCGTACACGCCGAACGGCAGCTCGCCGTCGCGGACCCCCCGGTACCGCGTGATGACGGACAGAGTGGGGAAGTCCCGGATCCCGGTCGCCGGGTCCTGCGTCGTCACGACGCACCGGGGAACCGGCTCGCCGACGCGGATCACGGCGGCGCCGATCGACAGCAGGCGGCCGTTCCACGTGTCCTCCTCGTGCGGACCGCACCCGTCCAGCTCGATGAGCATGCGGAACCGGCCCGGATCGACGCGGTCGGGCGCGCCTCCGTGCCGGCTGAGCTCGTCGACCGACGCGAGGGACACGAGCGTGAGCGGACGGATGTCCGAGCCGTCCCCGGGCGTGTCGACCCGGGCGAGCCGGATCGGCCGGCCGACGAACGCCGACACCGCCGCGGACCACGGGCCGTCGAGCACGCGCGCGGGCACCGGGCGGCCGTAGAAATTCGTGACGATCGCCTGGCCGACAGCGGTCGCATCGCCTTCGACGACGGCGCCGTCCGGAAACCGCAGGACCAGCCGCTCGCGGTCGGGATCGTGCTCGGACCGGATCTGGACGTAGGGCCCGAACTTCGAGCCGCCCTGCAGCCTGCCGTCGTCGTCGACGAAGAAAAAGTCGCGATTTCCGGCCGCACCGAACGGCTCGAGCCGGACGGCGTCGGGATGGTGCAGCGCAGTCGACTTGACCGGCGTGACGTTCAATCGGGCGACCGACGGCATGGGAACGACGCTACCAGCAGACGGATGGTCCCTATGCTCGGCCCCGCGTTTGCCGTAGCCTCCTCGGGGAACCAGCACCAGGGGGCCGGGAGACTCCAGGCTGCCCGACGACGCCCGGGAGGACTCCATGCGCTCCGTACGACCCGACGACCGCACGACCCACCGCCTCGCCCGTCCGCTGGCCCGGGTGGCCGCCCCGTTGTCGCTGCTCGCGCTCGTCGCGCTGACGCTCGCGCCGCCGGCCGCCTCGGCGGGGCCGGTCGCGCAGCCGAACGTCGTCTCGGACGATCCCGTCGGATGGACCCCGTGGGTGGACGACGGCCGCGTCTACGCCATCGTGCAGGTCGGCAACACCATGGTCGTCGGCGGCATGTTCACGACCGTCCAGCAGGCCGGCACGAGCTCGCCGACGATCACGCGCAACTATCTCTTCTCGTTCAACGCGACGACCGGCGTGATCGACCCGAACTTCCATCCGGCGCTCGACGGCGTCGTGAACGCGCTCGCGACCGACGGAACGAACGTGTTCGTCGGCGGCGCGTTCACCACGGTCAACGGGTCGACGGCGAAGAAGATCGCGAAGGTCGACCTCTCGGGCAGCCTCGTCTCGGGCTTCCGTGCGAACGCTTCGAGCAAGGTCACCGACCTGGAGCTCGTGAACGGCACGCTGTACGCGTCGGGCGCGTTCTCGAAGATCAACGGCATCGTGCGCAACCGACTGGCGGCGCTGAACCCCTCGACGGGCGCGCCGCTGTCGAACGTGAGCTTCACGTTCGACGTTCCGCGCTCGGGTACCGCGACGTCGATCGAGAACATCGCCGTCGCGCCCAACGGATCCGCGCTCGTCGCGATCGGCAACTTCACCCAGGTGAATGGTCAAGACCGACAGCAGATCGCGTTGTTCGACCTCACCTCCAACCCGGCCACGCTCGCCAACTGGCGGACCACCAAGTTCGCGGCCGCCAACTGCAGCTTCGCGTTCGACACGTACATGCGCGACGTGGACTTCGCGCCGAACAGCTCGTATTTCGCGGTCGTGACGACCGGCGCCTACCGGCGCGGGCAGCTGTGCGACACGACGACGCGGTGGGACACCTCGGCGCGTGGCAGCGACGTGTTGCCCGAATGGATCGACTACTCCGGCGGCGACACGCAGTGGAGCGTCGCGGTGACCGGCACGGCCATCTACACGGGTGGGCACCAGCGCTGGGAGAACAACCCGTACCTCGGCGACTCGCCGGGGCCGGGCGCCGTTCCGCGGTCAGGCATCGCGGGGCTCGATCCGATCAACGGCGTTCCGCTGTCGTGGAACCCCGGCCGGACGCGCGGCGTGGGCGCGTTCGCGCTCGTTCCGACGGCGGCCGGGCTGTGGGTCGGCAGCGATACCGAGGCGCTCGGTGGCGAGGTGCACCGCCGGCTCGGATTCTTCCCGCTCACCGGCGGCACCACCGTTCCGAACGTCCAGCCGCGAACCCTGCCGGGCAATCTCTACGCCGTGCTCGGAAACGGCTCCGTCGTCCGCGCGAGCTTCGACGGCTCGAACCTCGGCGCCACGAGCACCGTCGCCTTCGGCGGCTCCGCGTCGAACGTCCGCGGCGGCTTCATGCTCGGGAACCGGCTGTACACGGGCAATAGCGCCGGCGGCGTCGACGTCCGGACGTTCGCGAACGGCTCGTTCGGATCGCCGAGCGCGATCAACCTGTACGGCCTCACGAACACCCAGTGGCACCTCGCCACGCAGAGCGGCATGTTCTACGACGGCGGCGACGTGTACGCGACCGTCACCGGCGAGTCGCAGCTCCGCTGGCGGTACTTCTCGCAGGAGAGCGAGATCTTCGGCGCGTGCCCGACGTATCAGACGGCGACCCCCGCGTACTGCGGCATCGAGGGATTCGTCGCCGACACGGCCGCGCAATGGGCGACCGCGCGCGGCGTGACGCTCGCGAACGGAACCCTGTACTGGACGGATGCCACGGGCCAGCTGTACAAGGCCGCGTGGAACAACGGCTCGCCGGGCAGCGGTTCGCCGATCGCCGGCGCGTCGTTCGGCTCGGGCGTCAACGCGCTGTTCGTCGGTCCGTAGCGCTCGCCGCTCCACGCCCGGACCGGTGCTACGGTCCGGCCGTGGAACCGCGGCTGCACGACGACGTCGCCGACCTCGCGTTCCTGCTGGGTCGTTGGACGGGCCGAGGCGAGGGGGTCTGGCCGCCGGGCGAGCCGTTCCGGTACGGCGAGGAGATGGCGTTCGAGCACGTCGGCGACGCGTTTCTGCTCTACGCGGAGCGCAGCTGGTCGCTGGACGACGGATCGCCCTTGCACCTCGAGCGCGGATTCGTTCGGGCCGGCGCCGACGGCCGCGTCGAGCTGACGCTCGCGCATCCCCTCGGGCTCGCCGAGGTCTCGGAGGGCCGTCGGGAGGCGACGACGATCGACGTCGCCGCCACCGCGATCCCGAGGACGGCGACGGGGGCCGAGGTGACCGCGCTTCGACGGCGCATCGAGGTCGAGGGCGAGGTCCTGCGATACGAGCTGTGGATGGCGATGCGCGGCGAGGAGCCGACGCGCCATCTCACCGCCGAGCTGCGACGCACCGGCGCCGCCCGGTAGACCGCGTCAGACCGCGGGAACGACGCCGGCGGGCGCCGCCGTCGACGACCCGTGGCGCGCGGGCAGCCACACCCGGAAGGACGCGCCGCCGCCGTCGCGATCCTCGACCCACGCGCGGCCGCCGTGCAGCTGCGCGAACCGCTGCACCAGCGCGAGCCCGATGCCGACGCCGGCTCCGCGGTCGAGCGTGGCGTCGCCCCGGTTGAACGGCTCGAACACGGCCTCGCGAAGGGCGGGCGGGATCCCGGGGCCGTCGTCCTCGACGTCGATCTCCACGCCCTCGCCCTGGGCGCGGACGCGCACCCAGACGCGCGTTCCGGGCGGGGTATGCCGAGCGGTGTTCGCGAGCAGGTTCTCGACGATGCGCTCGAGCTTCGGGGGATCGACCTCGGCCGTCGCCGGCGTCGCGTCCACCGACACCTCGCGGTCTGCCACGACCTCGGAGTCGGCCACGACGCGGGCGACGAACGCGGCGACATCGGTGTCGCGAAGGTGCGGCTGGACGTCCCCGCGCCCGAAGCGGTCGAGGTCGAGCAGGTCGGTCACGATGCGGTCGAGCTTGCGCGCATTCGAGGCGATCCTCGCCGCGAAGTCGCGGCCCTCCGCCGGCGACAGTTCGATGTCGTCGCGTTCGAGCGTCACCGCCAGCCCGACGATCGCCGCGAGCGGCGTCCGGAGATCGTGCGAGACGGCCTGCAGGAACGTGTTCTTCAACTCGTCGAGCTCGCGGAGCGCGTCGGTGGCCGCGCGCTCGCTGACGAGCGCCGCCTCGAGCTCGGTCGCGCGGCGCTGCTCGGTCACGTCGAGCATCACGCCCTGCCAGAAGCGCGGTCGTCCGTCCTCGTCGCGCACGAGAGCAGACTCGTCGTGGAACCACACCTCGCGGCCGTCCGCCGCCATCACGCGGTACTCGGCGGCGAACGGCTCGCCCGTCGAGTCCGATCGCGCGTTGGCCGCCTCGACGCGCGCTCGATCGTCCCGATGCACGTGCGCGAGCCATCCCGCGGTCGTTCCGATCCATTCCTCCGGGTCGATGCCGAGGATCGTCCGGATCTGCGGACTGACGTAGATGACGCCCGCCTCGTCGTCGGTCACCGACTCGGCGTAGACGATCGCCGGGAGGTGCTCGATCAGCCGCTGGTACCGCAGCTCGAGCTCCGACCGTCGTTCCTCCTCGAGCATCTGACGGCCGACGTCGAAGATGAGCCCGCGGGTTCCTCCGCCGCGCGATGCCGGCCGTCCGAGCGCCCGCACCCAGACCGTCGAACCGTCGTCGCGCCGCAGCCGGAACTGCAGGTCGAACGGCCGGCCCTCCGCGGTCGACGACCGGATCGCGCCGAGGGCGGCCCGCCGGTCATCGGGCTCGATGCGCTCGCGAAGGAAGTCGGGCGACCGCCACGCCTCCGGCGGGATGTCGAGGAGGCGCCGGGCGCCCTCGCTCACGAACGTGAACCGACCGGTCGCGTCGGCCTCCCACACGACCGCCTCGAGGTCGTCGATCAGCTCCCGCGCGTGATCGCGCTCGCGTCTTGCGCGCGTCACATCGCCCTCCGCTGCATCGCACGTCGATGCATGCGGGCACTGTAGACGTCAGGACGCCGCGGCGCTTCCGTCGGCCCGCGGATCGGTGCCGACGTCGAACGCGCCGTCGTCACCTCGAACGATGAGGTGCGCGTGTCCCGTCGAGGAATCGTGGCGTACGAGCCGCGTGACGGCGAGCCCCGCGCGCTCGAGCGCGTCGACGGTCGCGGCCGGGACGTCGGCCTCCGCCGTCGCGGTCCCGGCGATCGCGTCGATCCCCTCGGCGATCCAGCGCGGCGCGGCGACCGCGTCGCCGGCCGTCATGCCGAGCTGCAGCGAGCGGATCAGCGACATCGCGTTGATCTGCGGATGCGCGGGCCCGCCCATCGTGCCCGAGACCGCGGCGAGCCGCCCGTCGCGGTGTGCCATCACCGGCATGAGCGTGTGCGCCGGCCGCTTGCCGGCCGCGAGCGCGTTCGGATGCGCCTCGTCGAGCACGAAGCCGGATCCGCGGTTCTGCGCCAGGATCCCGGTCGTCGGTTCGAGGATCCCCGCGCCGAATCCCCACGACAGGCTCTGGATCAGCGACACCGCGTACCCCTCTGCGTCCGCCGTGACGAGGCCGGCGGTGCCGCCGAGCGGCGCGGTTCCGGCGCGCAGGCGTTGGACGCGGTCGCGAACGCCGGCCGCGAGCCCGTCCAGGTGGGCGTCGGACAGCAGCTCGCCGACGTCGATCGTCATCGAGCTCGGCTCGGCGAGGTAGGCGTTGCGGTCGTTCGCCGCCGCCACGAACGCCAGCGCGATCGCGTCGGCGTCGGAGCCGACCGGATCCGGATCGAGCCCGAGGCGCTCGACGATCGCGAGCGCCTGGAGCATGCAGAACCCCTGCGACGTCGGCGGGGCGGTGCGGATCTCGAGGCCGCGATACGGGAGCACGAGCGGCTCGAGCACATCTCCGCGGTGTGCGGCGAGGTCCTCGATCGTCATGGTCGAGCCGGCGTCGGCGAGGCCGGACGTGTAGGCCAGCCCCACGTCGCCGCCGTACAGCGCGCGAGGCCCTTCCTCGGCGATCGCGCTGAGCGACCGGCCGAGCGCCGCGTTCACCAGCGTCGCACCCGCGGACAGCGGCTCGCCGCCGGGCGCGTAGACGGCGCGAGCTCCCGAGTCGTGCTCGATGACGTCGAATCCCTCGCGGAAGGACTCGGCGAGCCCGGGAAC
>JBKPTC010000132.1:0-3887 GCA_046735355.1 bacterium | reverse complement strand
GGGGAACGGCGGCCGGTGCGCGCGTGCCGCGTCGGCGCGGAGCCGTGCGCCCACGGTGGGGGCGATCGACGGCGTCGGCGGGAACTCGAGCTCGCGCCCCACGGCGCGGAGTGCCGTCTCGACCGCGTCGCGGTCAGGCATCGGCGACCTCCCTCAAAGCGGGATCGAGGTCGGCGGGCAGCCGCGCCCGCAGTTTGTCGAGCGCGCGCGATAGCCGGGACTTCACGGTGCCGCGGCGAAGGCCGAGCGCCGCGGCGGTTTCGGCCTCCGAGAGCTCGAGCAGGTATCGGTACGAGACGACGAGGCGGTCGCGCTCCGGGAGCGAGGCGACCGCGGCCACCAGCATCCGGGTCGTCTCGGCCGAGACGGCCGCCTCCTCCGGCGCCTGGGCCGAGGCGCCGGAGGGACGGTCGCCGGCGACGCGAAGCGCAAGCGCCTCCCGTCGCCGCCCGGACCGCGTGCGGTTCCGCGCCTCGTTGGTGACGATCCGCAGGAGCCACGGCCGGAACTCGCCGTCCTCGCGGAACCGGTCGAGCGCGTAGTACGCCTTCACGAACGCCTCCTGGGTCGCGTCCTCCGCGTCGGCGGAGCTACGCGCGACGACGTACGCGGTGCGGAACGCGACGT
Organism: bacterium; assembly: GCA_046735355.1. Classification (GTDB taxonomy): domain Bacteria; phylum Actinomycetota; class UBA4738; order UBA4738; family HRBIN12; genus DATAEU01. The sequence continues at coordinate 3,260 of JBKPTC010000132.1, read as the reverse complement.
CCCGATACCGCTCGACGAGTGTCTCGTACGCACGGACGTCGCCCCGCCGGGCGAGCCGGATGAGCTCGGCGTCCTCCAGTGGACGGCCCTCCACCGCGTCGGTCACGCGGAACTACACCGGCGACGGCCGGACGGTTCCGCCGCGGTGACGACGGGCCGATTCAGGCCGAGGAGCCGGCCGACCCGCCCGCGGCGGCCTTGCCGTTGCCGAACGCGCGGTCGGCCTGACCCGTGACCGTCGCGAGCAGATTCGACAGCTCCATCGGAAGGACGAACTTCGTCGAGGGCGAGGCTCCGATCTGCTTGAGCGCGTCGAGGTACTGCAGGCTCATCGTGTTGGCGTCGAGCGTCTGCGCGATCTCGTAGATCCTGGCGAGCGCGAGCGCGAAGCCCTCGGCGTTCAGCCGGGCGGCCTCGCGGTTTCCCTCCGCGTTCAGGATCGCCGACTGCTTGTTCCCCTCCGCGTTCAGGATCGCCGACTGCTTGTTCCCCTCCGCGACGGTGATGGCCGCCTGCTTGGACCCCTCGGCCTCGGTGACGACTGCGCGCCGGGTCCGCTCCGCCGACATCTGCCGCGTCATCGCCTCCTGGACGGCCGGCGGCGGGATGATCTCGCGGATCTCGACGTTCGTGACCTTGACGCCCCAGCGCTCGGTCACCTCGTCGAGCTTCACGCGCAGGATCTCGTTCATCTGCTCGCGCTTGGCGAGCACGTCGTCGAGCGCCATGTCGCCGACGACCGACCTGAGCGTCGTCGCCGCGATGTTCTGCGCCGCGCCTGCGAAGTTCCCGACCTCGATGACGGAGGCGACGGCGTCGACCACTCGGTAGAAGACGATGAAGTCGATCGAGATCGACGCGTTGTCCTCGGTGATCGCCGTCTGGTGCGGGATCTCGAGATACAGCTCGCGAAGGTCGACCCACACGCCGCGATCGATCACCGGGATCAGGAACACCAGCCCGGGTCCCTTCGTGCCGATCGAGCGCCCCAGGCGGAAGACCATCAGCCGCTGGTACTCGCGCACGACGCGGATCGAGGTCGGCAGGACGAGGATCAGGACGAGCAGGATGACGCCGAGGCCGATGAGCAGCGGGGTCATGCGGTGCCTCCTTGGTCGGTGGCCGACGTCCCCGGCACCGCCGGAGACGGTGTACGCATCGCGGCGCCGTGCTCGACGGGTGCGACCGGGTCGACGAGGAGCCGGAGACCGGTCACGTCGACCACGCGCACCGGCACGCCCCTGGCGATCGGGGCGCCGGCCGTTCGCGCCGTCCACTCCTCGGACGCGACGAGGACGACCCCCTCGGGGTCGAGAGCGCGCTGGACGACGCCGGTCTTGCCCAGCACGCGCGCGCGATCGTCGGCGTGCGGCATCCGACGCGCGCGCATGGCCGCGGTGACGACCGTCGCGAAGAACAGCACCAGCAACCCCGCGACAGGCAGGATCACCCACGGCGAGACCCGCGCGTTGGGGACGTCCGGGTTGAACAGCGTCAGCCCGCCGAGGACGAGCGTGACGACGCCCACCACGCTCGCGACGCCGAGCCCCGGATGTTTGAGCTCGAGCAGGAACGACAGCGCAGAGGCGAGGAGGAGTACCACGCCGATCAGCTGCACCGGCAGCAGGCCGAACGTCACGAACGCCGCGACGAGGAACACGACGCCGAGCACGCCGGGGATCGACAGGCCGGGGTGGAGCAGCTCGACCACGATCAGCCCGATCCCGAGCCAGAAGAAGACGAACGCGAAGTCGGGCGTCAGGAGCGCGTGAAGGATCCGCGCCCCGAGCCCGGGGGACGCGGACTCGACGGTCGCATCCGCCGTCTCGAGCGTGGCCGTCCCGCCGTCCGCGACCGGAACGGTCTGCCCGTCGATCCGCACGAGGAGCGCGTCGGTGCTCGCAGCGACGAGATCGACGACGTTTCGGCGGACCGCCTCGTCGGCCGGGATGCTGACCGCGTCGACGACGGCCGAGCGCGCCCACTCGACGTTCCGGCCGTTGCGCTCGGCGAGCCCGGCGATGTACGCGGCGGCGTCGTTGGTGACCTTCGTCTGCTCGATCGCGCCGGCCACGCCGACGGGGTGGGCCGCGCCGATGTTGGTTCCGGGCGCCATCGCCGCGACCGGGCACGCCATCATGATGAACGTGCCCGCGGAGGCCGCTCGTGCGCCGCTCGGCGACACGTAGCAGACGACCGGAACGTCCGAGCCCAGGATCGCCTGCACGATCTCCCGCATCGAGGAATCGAGCCCACCCGGCGTGTCGATCGTGAGCAGCACGGCGGCGTCCGCGTCGTCGTTCGCCCGCTCGATGCCGCCGCGGATGTAGTCGGCGATCACCGGGTCGACGACGCCGGTCAGCCGGAGCTCGAGGATGTCCGGACTGGCGTCCGCACGCGCCGCGACCGGAACCGACGCCACGATCGCGATCGCCGCGATCGCCAGCCGGGCCGCGCGGGCCAGGGTGCGCATGAGGGCATCATCCCACTCGCCCGCAGCGGCCGCGTCGTCCGTTCGGCGGTCGTTCGGAGGTCGCCGTCGGCGCCGTGGTCGGCGAATCGGTGATGGGTGTCACAATTGGAGCATCGTGCTCGCAAAGCTCCGCTCCGACCGGCCTCCGTATATCCGACCGGGGGCTGCCCGCCCCGAGGCCGAGATCCGATGACGACGGATCGCGACGCGGGAGCGGGTGCGCCGGCCGCCGGCCCGAGGGGATCCGGTGCGCGGCCAGACGGGCCGCTGCTGCCGCGAGAGGAGCAACAGCTGGTCGAGGGACTGCTTGCCGGGAACGAGGACGCCGTCCGCGCGATCTACGCGCGGTTCGCGCGGCCGATCTTCACGCTCGGGCTCCGCCTGCTCGGCAGCGCCGAGGCGGCCGAGGAGCTGACGCAGGACGTCTTCCTGATGGCGTGGCGGAAGGCAGCCCGCTTCGACGCCTCGCGCGGGCGCCTGTCGACGTGGCTGATGACGATCGCCCACAACCTCGCCGTCGACCGCCTCCGTCGCGATACCGGCGTCACCAGGCCGACGCTCGTCCTCGTCGAGGACGTGCCCGAGATCGCCGTCTCGGGGGATGAGGATCCGCTCGCCGAGCGCGACGCCGCGGTGCGAGCGCTCGCGACGCTCTCGCAGGCCGAGCAGCGGCTCCTCGCGCGGACGTATTTCGGCGGGCTGACCGCGCGCGAGATCGCCGAGGCCGATCACATCCCGCTCGGGACGGTGAAGACGCGGCTCCGAACGGCGCTGATCAAGCTTCGAC
>JBKPTC010000131.1:0-13159 GCA_046735355.1 bacterium | reverse complement strand
CTCCGGATTCATGCTCGCGCAATACACGGCCGCGTCGCTCGTGTCCGAGTGCAAGTCGATCGCCCATCCGGCCTCGGTCGACTCGATCCCGTCGTCGGCAGGCCAGGAGGACCACGTCAGCATGGGGATGACGGCCGCACGCCACGCGCGCGACGTGGTCGAGGCGGCCGAGCTGGTCGTCGCGATCGAGGCGCTCGCGGCAGCGCAGGCGCTCGATCTCCGCGCGCCGCTCGAGCCCGCCGTCGCGACCGCATCGGCTCTCGGCGCGATCAGGGCCGCGGTGCCGTTCCTCGACCGCGACCGGGAGCTGGCGCCGGACATCGAGGCCGTGACGGCGATGGTTAGCGACGGCTCGCTCGTGGGCGCCGCCGAGCGCGAGATCGGACCGCTGGCGTGAACGGCGGCGGCCCGCACTAGTCCAACGTGGACTAGTGGTACACCAGGACGCGCGTTCCGAGGTCCGCGAGCCCAAAGATCCACTTCGCCGTCCAGTACGGCACACGAACGCATCCGTGGCTGGCGGCGTAGCTCGGGACGTCGGGCCAGCCGTGGATCGCCCGGTTCCCGTCGAAGTAGCTCGGATAGTAGAGCTGGTGCCCGCTGTAGCCCGCGATCTTCCGAGTCACGAAAAACGATCCGTCGTACGTCGGGGTGCTCGGCTTGCCCGTCGAGACGTGGATGATCGCGGCGACCTTCCCGTCCTTGACCGTGAACAGCACCTGCCGCGTCTGGTTCACCTCGATGTGGAGCCCGTCGGTGCGCGCGTGCGGGTGCAGCCGGATCGGATCGGCGAGCGCGCGCCACACGCGCGCGTCGACGACGTGAGTGCGCTGCATCCGCTGCACCTTCCGGAACGCCATGACGGCATCGGCGGTCCGGAAGTCGAACGACTCGTTCACGCCGACGAGGTGGTAGCGGAGCGCGACGAGGCGCTTCTCGAGCAGCCCCACGTAGACCGAGTGCGAGCCCTCGGCGAGGGTCGGAAGCGGCGTGGTGCGTGGGCCGGCGACGTCGGTCCCGGCGCGGTGCGTCGCGTCCGCGTATCGGGCCCGCGCGCGATACGAACCCGGCTCGGCCACCGGGAAGCGTGTTCGGAAGCCGCCCGCCGCGCCCATCGTCGGACGTCGTTCGGCGACGACCTTGCCGCCGAGGACGAGGACGACGTCGACGCGCGCGCCCGGCACGATCGGCCGCACGGCGCCCGCGACGACGACCGTGTCGAACAGCCGAACGCGGCCGATCGAGACGTTCACCCTCGCCCGGACGGCGATCTGGACGTTCGCGCTCAGGACTCCGCCCCAGTCCGCGTGGAGCGTGACGTTCCGCTGCGGCGAGATGGTCGCCGAGAACCGGCCCTGGTTGCCGGTCGTCGCCGACGCGACCGGCGTCCCGTTGCCGTCGACGATCGCCACCGACTCGCCCCCCGAGGGCGGATCGATCTGTCCGGTCAGCGTGACGTCGTCACCGATGGTGACGGTCGTTGGCGACGCGTCCAACGTGACGGAGCTCGACTGCGCGAAGGCCAGACCCGGCCAGATCGCCATCGCGAGCACCGCCGTCACCGCGATCGCGGCACACCGAACGGCGAACGCGAACCTCGTCATCTGCCCTCCCGCTGACCCCGGCGCTCGTGGCCCCCGACGAACACGGCGACGACCGGATCGTGACCCGGCCGGTACGGCACGTTCGCGACGCCGTCGCCGTCGAGCACGACGAGGTCCGCCCGCTTGCCGGGCTCAAGGCTACCCGCTCGATCCGCGATGCCCAGCACCGCGGCGGCGTTCAACGTGGCGGCGGAAAGCGCCTCCGTGGGCGTGAGCTGGTAGAGCGCGCACCCGATCGCGATCGTCTCGGGCATCGACAGCACCGCCGACGTGCCGGGGTTGAAGTCGGTCGCGATCGCGACCGCCGCACCGGCCTCGATCAGCCGGCGGGCGGGCGCCGGCCGGGCTGCCATCGAGAAGGTGGAGGACGGAAGCAGGACGGCGATCGTCGCCGAACCGGCGAGCGCGTCGATCCCCGGGTCGCTGACGTGGTTGAGATGGTCGGCGCTCCGGGCGCCGAGACGCGCCGCGGCCTCGGCGGCCCCCGAGCCGCCGAGCTGATCCGCGTGGACCCGCAGGGGAAGCGCGAACCGGGCGGCGACCTCGGCGACGGCCTCGAGGTCTCCGACGGTGAACGCGATATCCTCGACGTAGACGTCGACCACGTCCGCCAGCCCCTCGGCCGTCGCCGCGGGGATGAGTTCCTCGCACGCGAGCCGGATCCACGCCTCACGCGACACGCCGTCGGGGACGGCGTGGGCGACGAGGAGCGTCAGCGTCGTCGTCGCGTCGGCCTCGGCGCCGAGGCGTCTCGCGAGGCGGGCCTGCCGGAGCTCCCGCTCGACCGACAATCCGTAGCCCGTCTTCGTCTCGAAGGCGGTTGTGCCGAGCGCCGTCATCTCGCGAGCGAGGAGACCGCAGAACGCGAGGACGTCCTCGTCGCCGGCATCGGCGAGCATCCGAGCGCTCCGAGGGATGCCGCCGCCGCCGCCCTGCAGGTCGCGGTACGTCGTCCCGGACAGCCGCGCCTCGAACTCGTCCGCCCGCCATCCGAAGAACGGAAGGTGCGTGTGCGCGTCGACGAATCCCGGCACGATCGTCGACCACTCGAACACGACCGGCTCGGGGGCATCGCCGGGGAGGCCGTCCGCGGGGCCCGCGTACGTGATGACGCCGTCGCGCCACGCCACCGCACCGCCCGGGACGACGCGGGGCGAGCCGAGCCGGCCGCCGCGAGCGGGCTCCGTGCCCGTCGGCGTGACGAGGAGCGCGCCGGAGACGGCGCCCTCGGCGGTCGAGACCGGAGATGCGGACATGGCGGAAGGTATGCAAGATGACCGAACGGCCGAGGGCAACCACCCGATCGGCCGTGCGAGCGCGGCCGACGGGGCGGCCACCAACCACCCGCACGCACGCTCAACCGTTTCCGCGAGCGCCCCGACAACCAGGGTGAAGGCGACGGCAGCGGCCCGGCCGCCGCGGTCGGCAACGTCGGAGCACGGACCGGGCACCGCGCCCCTCCGCATCGAAAGGATCGAGTCGTGCACGTCGAACGTCCGTGGCGCGCAGACGGCCCTCCCGGGCGATCGACCCAGGACCTCTACCGCCTGATCGAGCACGCCTCCGACTACATCGTCGCCATCGACGCCGACGGCCTCCTGTCGTACGTCAGCCCATCGGTCGAGCGGGACTTCGGCTTTCCGGCCGCGATGCTCCTCGGGCGGTCCGCGCTCGAGTTCCTCCATCCGGACCAGGCGGCGGAGCTGGACGGCGCGGGCGGCGCGATGCGTGACGGGCAGCGGTCGTTCCCGCCGTTCCTCGCCCGTGTTCGAACGGCCGACGGCCAGTACCGGCTGGTCGAGGCGATCGGCAACAACCTGCTCGACGACCCGTACGTCGCTGCGATCGTCGTCAACGCCCGCGACGTCACGGACCGGCACCGCGCCGAGGCCCGGTTCGCGACGGCCTTCGCATCGTCGGCGATCGGCATGGCGCTCGTCGCCGCGGACGGAACGATGCTCGAGGTGAACGACGCGTTCGCGACGATGCTCGGATACGACGTCGACGAGCTCCGCGGGCGGTCGTACGCCTCGATCACGCATCCGGACGATCTGGAGAACGACGTCGCGCTCGCCGGCGAGCTGTTCCGCGGCGAGCGGACCACGTATCAGCTCGAGAAGCGATACCTGCGCAAGGACGGCGGCGTCGTCTGGGGACGGCTCACCGGCTCCGTGATCCCCGATCCGGACGACGGCCCGGGGCTCGCGCTCGGCCTGGTCGAGGACGTCACCGGCCGCAAGGAGGCCGAGGAGGCGCGCGACGCCGCGGAGGAGCGCTACCGCGCGGTCGTCGAGACGATCCCGGCGGTGACGTACGTGTGGGAGAGCACCGTGAACAACGACGTCGTCCCGTCACAGGTCACGTACACGAGCCCGCAGATCCGGTCGCTGCTGGGCTACACGGCCGAAGAGTGGGAGGCCGACCCGATGGTGTGGGCGCAGCGGCTGCATCCCGACGATCGCGAGGCGGTGCTCGCCCACACCGCGGCGTCCGAGCGCGACGGCGTGCCGTTCGAGCTGGAGTACCGCTACCTCGCGAAGGACGGGAGCGTCGTGTGGGTCCGCGACTCGGCCGTGATGATCGACCGCACGCCAGACGGCCGGCCGTGGCGCTTCCAGGGCGTGATGATGGATGTCACGGATCGAAAGCTCGTCGAGGAGTCGCTCGCCGAGACGAGCGAGCGGCTGAACGCGATCGTCGACGGGTCTCCGCTCGCGATCGTCACGATGGACCTGCAGGGCGTCGTGAAGACCTGGAACCCCGCCGCGGAGCGGGTGTTCGGCTGGACCGCGGACGAGGCCGTCGGACGGTTCGTCCCGCAGGTCGGGATCGACCGTCGCCCGGAGTTCGAGCGTCTGCGCGACCGCGTCCTTTCGAGCGGCGGTGTCATCCATCAGACGATCGTGCGATGGCGCAAGGACGGCGTTCCGATCGACGTCGCGCTGTCGACCGGGCCGCTGCATGATCGGTTCGGCAGGGTCATCGGGCTGATCGCCGTGCTCGCGGACGTCACCGAGACGCGCGAGGCGCAGCGTCGATTGGCCGACGCGGAGCGCCGATACCGGACGCTCGTCGAGGGGTTGCCCGCGATCACGTACCTCGACCGTATCGAGGCGGTGGACGAGCGCGTCCGGTACGAGAAGTTGTACGTGAGCCGGCAGATCGAGTCGATGCTGGGCTATCCGGTCGACCGGTGGGGCAGGGACGTCCACTGGGCCGACTGTCTGCATCCGGACGACCGCGACCGCGTCGTCGCGTTGACCGTTGAGGCCGTTCGCGGCGAGCGACCCGTCGAGACCGAGTACCGGTTGGTAGCGGCCGACGGTCACGTCGTGTGGGTGCGCGAGCAGTCGGCGCCGCTTCGTGAGGGCGGCGCGCTGTATTGGCAGGGCGTGATGCACGACATCACCGCGACGAAGGAGGCCGAGCTCGCGTTGCGCGCCGCCGAGGAGCGATACCGGGTCCTGGTCGAGCAGATCCCGGCGGTGACGTTCACCGACGACACGCCGGCGCACGAGCACCTGTACGTGAGCCCCCAGATCCGCGACCTCATCGGCGTCGACGCCGAGGCAGCCATGGCGGATCACGAGCTGTTCCGCCGCCGCATCCATCCCGACGACGACGCGCGCGTGTGGGCGACATGGGACGAGGCGCTCGCCGCCGGGCGGCCGTTCGAGGCGGAGTACCGCGTCGTGCACGAGGACGGCACCGTCAAATGGGTGTGGGAGCGCTCGGCCGTGACGGGCGGCGAGAACCCCGTCGTGCAGGGCGTGCTGTTCGACATCACCGACCGGAAGCAGGCGGAGGACGTGCTCCGCGAGAGCGAGGCCGAGGTGCGCCGCTCGCTCGAGGTGCTGCAACGGACCGACGCCGAGCGACGCGAGCTGCTGCGTCACCTCGTCGCGATCGAGACGGCCGAGCGGGGCCGCCTCGCTGAGGGCATCGAGGATCGCTCGATCCAGGACTTCGCCGCGGTCGGGCTGCGGCTCGAGACCCTGCGGCGGAACCTCGAGGACCCGGATCAGCGCGGAGCGATCGATCGGCTGAGCGAGACGGTGCAACAGGCGCTCGACCGTCTGCGGCACCTCATGGTGGAGCTCCGCCCGCGTGAGCTCGAGTCGCAGGGGCTCGCCGCGGCGCTCGAGAGGTACGCGCGGACGGCCGCGCCGCCGGGACTGTCCGTGACCGTTCGGAACAATCTCGCCGCCGAGCCCGATCCGGAGGTCCGCGCGCTCGCGTACCGCGTCGCGCAGGACGCGCTGATGCATGCGTTCGAGCGCGTGGAGGAAGCGGGGCTCGTCGTCCACGTCGAGGGCAGCGACGACGGCTTCGTCGTTCGCGTCGGCTCCGACGGCGCCGGTCTTCGGACGGCCGCTGGGCACGACGACGCCGTCCGGTCGCTGCGCGAGCGGGCCGCGGTGGCCGGAGGCTGGGTCCGCACCGGCCGCGACGGCTCGATCGAGCTCTGGTTTCCGGGCCGGCTGACCGACACGGACTGAACACACGCCGGACCGGCGACCGGGAGTCGGTCCGTAGACTGCGCGGATGTCCGCGCCCGCGACGACCGAACCGCGTTTCCGCGACATCCTCGCGATCCCCGAGATCCGCGCGGCGATGCTCGGAACCTTCGTCATCATGCTCGGCTACGGGATCCTGTCGCCCGTCCTACCGAACTACGCGCGGTCGTTCGGCGTGGGCTACGACGCCGTCGGGGTGCTCGTCGCCGCGTTCTCGCTGACGCGGCTGGTCTTCGACCCCATCGTCGGACGGTTGATCGCGCGGTACGGCGAGCGCCGGATGACGACGCTCGGCGCCGCGGGCGTCGGCGTGTCGACGATCCTCGCGGCCGTGGCGCCGACGTATCCGTTGCTCGTCATCTTCCGCGGGATCGGTGGCGCGGGTTCGGCGGTGTTCTTCGCAGCGCTGCTGTCGTTCCTGCTCCGTACGATCCCGTCCGATCGCATCGGACGCGTGATGGGCGTGTACTACACCTCGTTCAACATCGGGATCATCGCGGGTCAGCCGTTCGGCGGACTGCTCGCTCGCGTGTTCGGGCTCGCATCGCCGTTGTGGATCTACGCCGCGTCGTGCTTCGTGTCGGCGTGGGTGTTCCACCGGACGATCACGGACGCGCCGGCGTCCGAGCGCGCCTCGGTCGAGCACGCGTCGTTCCGCCGGCTGCCGTGGGCGCGTCCCTTCGTGGCGGTGCTCGCGGCGAACGGCGCGTACCTGTGGATCACCGGCGCCGTGTTCGGAACGCTGCTGCCGCTGTTCGCGCGGGAGGGCGTGGGGCTGTCGATCGGCGGCGTCGGCCTCGGGCTGGCGGTCGCGACCGCGACCGAGTTCGCGGTCCTGTTCCCGGCGGGAAAGGCGACCGACCGGTTCGGGCGGCGCGCCGTTCTGCTGCCGGCGCTCGCGGGGTACGCGCTCGTCACGGCGCTCCTCGGGTTCGCCGACACGCCGGTGCCGCTCGTCGCCGCGCTCGCGGCGCTCGGCGTCGGCAGCGGGTACGCCGGCGTCCCGCCGGCGCCGATGCTGTCCGACGTCACGCCCGAGGGGATGAACGCGCCCGCGGTCGCGGCGTTCCGATTCGTCGGCGACGTCGGGTTCGTGCTCGGTCCGCTCGTCGCGGGGTGGGCGGCCGACACGTACGGGTTCGCGACCGCGTTCGCGATCAGCGCGCTTCCCGCCGCGGTGGCCCTCGCCCTGATCGTGAGCGTTCCCGAGACGCTTCGCCGGATCCCGGCCGGCGGCGACGCGGCGGAGACGTGAGCGCGCACGCATGCGGGTGAGCGTCGACGGCGCGCTTCCGGTCGGCCGCGAGACGGCGTGGGCGTATCTCGTCCGGTGGGAACGCCAGGCCGCGTGGATGGCGGACGCGGACGAGGTCCGCGTGATCGGACCGCAGCGGCAGGGCGTCGGCGTCCGCATCGCCGTCCGGACGCGTGTGCTCGACGTCCCGACGTTCACCGAGATCCTCGAGGTGGTCCGGTGGGAGCCGCCGCGGCTGTTGCAGATCGCGCACACGCGATTCGTCGACGGCGTCGGCGAGTGGCGCCTCGACGCGATCGATGACGGTCGGACCCGCTTCACGTGGACCGAGAGCCTCCGGCTGCCGGTGCCGGTGCTCGGGGAGGTCGCGCTCCGCGTCTACGCGTTGGTCATGCGCCGGCTCATGCGGCGGGCGATCGACGGACTCGCGCGCGAGCTCGGCCGCGGCGGGTGAGCCGCTCGATGTGCGTTGCGCGTTGCAGCCGCGCCGCGCTAGCGTGGATGCGAAGCGGGGGAGCCCGAGGAGCGGGCTGAGAGGCCGGCCGACACCGCCGGCGACCCTTCGAACCTGATCCGGTTCGCACCGGCGGAGGGAGCGATGGCCACGACGATCGGCGAGCGCCTCGAGCGGGTGCTCGAGCACGCCTCGCCGGCGGCCGGCGTCGCGCCCGTTCCGCCGACCGAGCGGCGGCTGTCCGGTGTCGACCTCGGCGTGCTGTGGGGCGACCTCTCGGTCGGGCTGCTCGTCATCGTCACCGGCGCATTCCTCGTTCCCGCGATGGGGCTGCCCCGCGCGCTCCTCGCGATCGTCACCGGATCGGTGATCGGATGCGTGCCGCTCGCCCTCGTCGGGCTGGCCGGACAGCGCGAGGGCGTGCCCGGGATGGTGCTGTTCCGCCCGGTGCTCGGTCTCAGAGGGTCGTTCGTCCCGTCCGCCCTGAACGTGGTGCAGCTCGTCGGGTGGACGGCCGTCGAGTTCTGGGCGATGGCCGCGGTGGCCAACGTCGTGTCGATCCGCCTGCTCGGCTTCGACGGCTATCACGCCTGGCTCGCGGCCGTCGCCCTCGTGTGCACCGCGTTCGCGATCGGCGGGCCCGTGCTCGTGGTCCGGCGGTGGCTCGAGCGCTTCGGCATCTGGGTGCTCGTCGCCACGTCGGCGTGGATCACGGTCCGGGTCCTCGGCGCGGGCGACGTCGGAACGCTGTGGCGCTCGCCCGGAACCGGCGGGCTGCCGTTCTGGCTGGGCGTGGATCTCGTGGTTGCGATGCCGATCTCGTGGCTTCCGCTGGTCGCGGACTACGACCGGTTCGCGCGTCCGGCATCGCGCGCCGCGCTCGGAACGTACCTCGGCTACGTGATCGGCAACATGTGGTTCTACTCGCTGGGCGCGCTGATCGTGCTCGCGCTCGGCGTTGCCGCCGACGTGCGAGGGATCGGTGCCGCGATCGCCGCCGTCGCCGGCGGGTCGCTCGTGCTGGTCGCGTTGCTCGTCGGCGAGAGCGACAACGCGTTCGCCAACATCTACTCGTCGGCCGTCTCGGTGCAGAACGTCGCGACGCGGGCGCGGCAGCGGTCGCTCGTCGTCGCGATCGGCGCGATCGGGTTCGTGCTGGCGCTCGCGCTGTCGGTGGAGCGGTACGAGGTCTTCCTGTTCCTGATCGGGTCCGTGTTCGTCCCGCTGTTCGGCGTGTTCGCCGCCGACTACTTCGTCCTGCGTCGAGGCCGCTTCGGCGAACGGGCGCTCTTCGAACGAACCGGCGTCCGGTGGCGTGCGTTCGTGCCGTGGGTCGCGGGCTTCGTCCTGTATCAGTGGTGCGTCGCGCCCGGGACGATGCCCGCCGGATGGACCGACGCCGTCAGCGCGGTGTTCGGATCGTGGCTGCGGCTGCCGTATCCGCTGTTCGACGGACGGTTCGGTGCGAGCATCCCGAGCTTCGTCCTGGCGTTCGTCCTGACGCTCGCCGTTCTGCGGCGACCCGCTATTCGATCCAGCGATGCGGCGTCGGCGGAGGAGCCGCGACCAGCAGGACGACGGCCGGGTCCTCCGACGCGTTCGTGATCGTCAGCTCGGACCCGGCCGGAACGAGCGCCGTGCCCCACTGATCGAGCCGCTTGCGCTCGCGGTTCACCTGGACGACGACGCGCCCGGCCACGACCGTCGCGAGCGCGTCGGAGTCCCGATCGGCGATCGGCCCGATCGACTGTGGTCCCTGCAGACAGACGAGCTCGGACCACAGGTGCTCGGACTCGAACAGGGCCGAATGTGTGGGGCCGTCCTCGTCGAACCCGACGAGCTCGCGGAGGTTCTTCGTGTCCACGCCTGGAGCGTATCGAGGCGTCGATACACTGGCCCGGTTCGACGGGCAGCGGGCGCGGATCGACGCACGTCATGTCGCGAAGGGAGACCAGGTTGGCCACGTTCACGTTCTCGACCGACGCCCCGGGGCGGGTCGCCGCAGACGTCCTCGTGCTCCCGATGTTCGAGGGCCCCGCGCCGGGTCCCGGCGTCGGCGAGCTCGGCGGTGTCGACCTCGCCGCCGCGTACACCGACGCGATGTTGAAGGGCAAGCGCGGCGAGTCCCTGTTGCTGCCCAACCTCGGATTCGACGGCGTCGCGGCGAAGTCCGTGATGCTCCTCGGGGTCGGCCCGCGGGACGAGGTGAGCGCCGACGCGCTCCGCCGGTCCATCGGCCGCGTCGCACCGCAGCTGGTCAGGCGCGGCTCGGTCGCGACGACGCTTCCCCAGGCGGCGGAGAGCGCCGGCGACGACGTCATTCAGGCCGTCGTCGAGGGCCTGATCCTCGGGTCGTACCGCTTCACGCAGTACAAGTCCGGGAAGACGAAGGACGCGCCGCAGAAGCCGGCGCTGAAGCGCGTGACGGTTCTCGGATCGGCGCGCGCCGACGCGAAGCTGTCGAAGGCCGCCATCCAACGCGGGCAGGTCGTCGCCGAGGCCGCCACGTGGGCGCGCGACCTCGTCAACATGCCGCCGATCGACTGCACGCCGGCGTTCCTCGCCAAGCAGGCGCAGGCGATGGCCAAGGAGCACGGCCTCGAGTGCCGCGTATGGACCGAGGCGGAGCTGCGGAAGGGCGGGTTCGGCGGCATCATCGGCGTCGGCTCGGGCAGCACGAACCCGCCGCGGATGATCGAGCTCCGGTACCGCGGCGCGGGCGCGAACGACGTGCCGATCGGCCTCACCGGCAAGGGGATCTCGTTCGATTCGGGCGGCCTGTCGATCAAGCCCGCCGAGTCGATGGAGTGGATGAAGTCGGACATGGGCGGCGCCGCCTCGATCCTCGCGACGATGCGCGCGGTCGCGCTGCTGCGTCCGAGGATCAACATCGTGGCCGCGATCCCGTCGGCCGAGAACATGCCGAGCGGTTCGGCGATCCGCCCGGGCGACGTGCTCCGGCACCGGAACGGCAAGACGTCGGAGGTGCTCAACACCGACGCGGAGGGCCGGCTGATCCTGGCCGACGCGCTGTCGTACCTCTCCGAGCAGAAGCCGAAGCCGCGCGTGATCATCGACACGGCGACGCTCACCGGCGCGGCGATGATCGCTCTCGGCGAGGAGATCTTCGCGGTGATGGGCACCGACCAGGCGCTGATCCGCGACATCATCGCGGCGAGCGAGCAGGTGGGCGAGCAGGGGTGGGAGCTTCCGCTCTGGCCCGGCTACCGGCGGCTGATCGACTCGGAGGTCGCGGACATCAAGAACATCGGCAAGCGGTACGGCGGAGCCATCACCGCCGGGCTGTTCTTGTCCGAGTTCGTCGACGGCGTGCCGTGGGCGCACCTCGACATCGCCGGGCCGGCGTTCGCCGACAAGGCCGGCGACTACTGGCCCAAGGGGGGCACGGGGGTTCCGGTCCGGACGCTCGTCCGCTACGTGTTGTCGCAGGCCGACGGCGGATCGGCCCCACGCCGCCGCTCGACCACGCAGAAGCGGTGACCGACGAGCCGCGGGCAAACGGTCCCGTCCTCGGGATCTTCGGGCATCCCGACGATGCCGAGATCGCCGTGGGTGGCACGCTCGCGAAGTTCGCCGCGGGCGGCCGCGGCGTCCATCTGTTGATCCTGACCAACGGCGACCGCGGCTCCCAGGATCGAGGGCTCGACCGCGCCGAGCTCGCCGCGGTCCGAGCGCGCGAGAGCGAGGAGGCCGGACGCATCATGGGCGCGGCCGGCGTGACGATCCTCGACGTGCACGACGGCGAGCTCGAGAACACGGCGGCGATCCGAGCGCGCGTCGTCCGCGTGATCCGCGAGGTCCGTCCGACGACCGTCGTGTCGTGCGATCCCACGGCGTGGTTCTTCGAGAACCGCGAGGCGCGGCTGAACGCGGGCGCGGCCGGCTTCTACAACCACTCGGACCATCGGACCGCCGGCGAGATCGCGCTCGACAGCGTCTATCCGGGGTCCGGCAACCCGCACTACTTCGCCGAGCACCTCGCCGAGGGCGTCGAACCGTGGGACGTGTACGACGTGTGGCTAGGTTGGACGAACGAGCCCAACCACTACGAGGACGTGACCGGATTCGTCGACGCGAAGGTGCGGGCGCTCCTCGCGCACGCCAGCCAGGTCTCGGGCGACGGCATCCGGTTCTTCCGGGAGTGGCTGCCGAGGGAGGCCGAGGAGGCCGGAACGAAGATCGGCGTCGAGCACGCCGAGGCGTTCAGGGTGCTCGACCTGCGCTGAGGGGCGCGGGCCACGTGCACAGATCAGTACTCGGGTCGGGTCCCGACGGCGAGCCAGACCTCGCGGAAGTCGTTGACCGGATCCGCGAATCGCTCCGCGAACGTCGCATGCGCACGCTCGGAGAACCGCTTCCATCCGTCCTCGCCGAGCATCGAGCGGACGAACCGTCCGGTCGACCACGTGCCGAGTCCCTCGACGTACTCCTCGAGCGGATAGACGAACCGGTATTCGCGCCGCTCCGTCCGGACGTGGCGAAGGCCCGCGTCGATCAGCGTCTCCTCGATCGCGCTCCGGTCCGCGAACCGGTCGGCCCACGGAACGGCCCGGTTGCGGACGTCGGCGAGCAGCCCCTGTCCGACGGCCGACTCGACGAGCTCGGTCCATGTCTTCTGTAGGTCGTCGGGCTTGTCGGCCCAGCTCGACATCGCGAGCCGCCCGCCCTGCTTTAGCACGCGGATCATGTCGAACAGACCCGTCTCGAACTTCGTGAAGTGCGACACCACGAAGTTCGCCACGACGGCGTCGAACGTTCGGTCCCGGAAGGGGAGGTCGATCGCCGAGGCGGCGACCAGCCGCAGCTCCGGGCGCACGCGGCGCGCCGTCCGCAGCATCCCGATCGAGACGTCGACGCCGACCGCCGTCCCGGCCTCGCCGACGACCTCGGCCGCGGCGGCGGCCGCGACGCCCGTCCCGGTTCCGACGTCGAGCAGCACCCCGCCCGCCGGCGGCTCCGTCATCGCGACGAGGTCGCGCGAGACCTCCGCGACGCGAGGCGCGTGGATGCGCTCGTACGTCTCCGCGACGTCGTCGTAGCTGCGCCAGTCCTCCACATCCCTCAGGGTATCGAGCGCGTTCCGGTTCGAGCGCGGTGACCAGCAGCGCGACCGCCGTCTCGGGCGTTGGCCGCGCCGTCGGTACGCTGTCGGCATGGAGCCGTCGACGTGACCGGGCCCGCCGGTGTGTCCGCGATCGTGCTCGCCGAGCTGTGCGCCGGAGCGACGGTGCTGCTGTGGCCGACGCCGCTGTGGACCGAGGTCAAGCGCGGCTTCTTCACGCTGACCGGTGCGGTCGTGCTGGTGCTC
>JBKPTC010000130.1:0-6198 GCA_046735355.1 bacterium | reverse complement strand
GCGCGCACCAGGAGCGCTCGAACCTCGCGCTCCTCGAGCCCGCGATCGACGAGCTCCTGATAGATCCGGACCGCGGCGAGCGAACGGCCGCACGTCGGGCAGAACCGGAACAGCTCGTCGGTCGGCGTGTCGCACCACGGGCACCGCGTGACGACGAGCTTGCGGTCGGGCTCGAGGCCGGTATCGGCGAGGGCGTCGATGTAGCCCTTGCCGTAGTCCCACTGGATGTACTCCTCCTCGCGCACCTCGAACGCGGGCTCGTGCATCCGCGGCTCGCCCGTCTGGAGCATGTGCTCGAGGTTCTCCTTGAGGAGATCCCACTCGTAGAAGTGGTTCTCGCCGCAGTCGGGGCACGCGATGACGACTCCCTTCACGCCCTGCGGGCCGAACATGTCCCGCATGTCGTTCAGGTCCTCGAGGTCCGCTCGGACGTTCTCCTCCTCCTGCGTGTCGAGCGTGTACGCAGGCTCCTGCGGCTCCCGCGGCTCCTCGCCCGAGCCCTCGACGGGCTCGTCGGTCGGGTCGTCCATCTACGCTTCCTCTTCCTCTTCGTCCTTCAACGCGAACGTCCGGAACCCCTCCGCGTATTCGCATCCGGCCCGCTCGCCGACCTCGCGGGCGCGCTCCCGAACCCAGGGCGAGGCCGCCTCGGTGTGCTGCGACACGTGCGCGGCCAGGGACCGGATCTTGGTGTCGATCGTCTTGGTGATGTCGACGTACGTATCGGCCTCCTCGGCCATGAGCCAAAGGTTGGGGACCTCGAACGGCTCGAACCCCTCGTCGAGCAGCTCGGGGAACTGCGGGCGCGACGGCGCATCGGGCATCACGGCACAGAGCGCGAGCTCCCCCGCCGCCTTGTGATCGGCGTGGTTGATGTACCGGTTAGCCGACCACAGCCGTGACGGATCGGGCGCAACGATGACGTCGGCGCGCAGGCGCCGGACCTCCCGCGCGACGGCCCGGCGGGTGTCGGGGTTCACCTCCAGCAGCCCGTCCGGGAAGTCCAGGAACGTGACGGAGCGCACGCCGAGGACCTCGGCGGCCGCCCGCTGCTCCTGCTTGCGGACCTTTGATATCTCGGGCCTGGTCCAGCCCGGCTCGTTGTTGCCGGCCGAGCCGTCGGTGATGACGACGTAGTGGACCTCGGTGCCCTCGCTCACCCACGCGGCGACGGTTCCGCCGCACCCGAACTCGGCGTCGTCGGGATGCGCGAACAGCACCAACGCACTTGAGAACCGCATGCGAGCCAGCCTATCGAACACCCTCGACATCGCGGGACACTGTGGACGCATGGACGAGCGCCGGGAGCCGATCACGGTCGCGCGGCCGCCGCGGATGCGACCCGCGACGATCGCCGCCGGTGCGGGCCTGCTGTGGGGCGCGCTCTGCTATTCGATCCTGTGGAACGGAACGCCGTTCGAGGTCGATCGACGGTTCTTCGAGTCGGTCGGCGGGACGCTCGTGTTGTTGCCGGCGCGGCTGGTGCTGTGGGCCGTCCGCGCGCTCGAGCTCGCGACGGACAGGACGTTCGAGCTGTCGAGCTCCACCTGGGTGCTCGCGGTCGCCACGGGCGTCGCCGGCGTGATCCTCGGCGTGCTCGCCCTGCTCGCGATCCGCGGCGCCGTGACGCTCGTCCGTCGCTAGGCCGCGACCGCACGCATCGGGACGCCGCCGCGCGGGCGGAGCGTGATCGCCGGCTGGAGCCCGACGTCGAGTGACGGATCGGCCTCGAACCGCCACCGCCTCGCGATGAGCGCGAGCAGCAGCACCGCCTCCAACCGCGCGAACGGCTCGCCCACGCACATCCGCGGACCCGCGCCGAACGGCAGGTACGCCGCGCGCGGGCGGCCGGGATCGGGATCGAGCCACCGCTCGGGCTCGAACGCGTCGGGATCCTTCCACCACCTGGGATCGTGATGGAGCAGCCACGGGGAGACGATCGTCACCGCGCCGGACGGGATCTCGTATCCGTCGGCGACGTGCGGCTCGACCGTTCGGCGGGCCATCGCCCACGCCGGCGGGTACCGGCGCATCGACTCGTTCAGCACGGCGGTCGCGAACGGCAGCTCGTCGAGGATCGCCGTCGTCGTCGCATCGATGTCGACGTGCTCCGACTCGGCGCGCAGCCGCTCGAACGACGCCGGGTCGCGCGCGAGGAGCAGCCACGCCCACGACAACGCGTTGGACGTCGTCTCGTGGCCGGCGAGGAACAGCGTGATCGCCTCGTCGCGCAGCTGCTCGGCAGTCATCGAGCCGTCGTCGTCCTGCGCCCGCACGAGACGGGACAACAGGTGGTCGCCGGCCGCGCTCTCGGCCCGCCGGCGTTCGATCAGGCCGTAGATCGTCCGGTCCAGCACGGCGGTCGCGCGCTCGAATCGCCGGTTCGCCGGCAGCGGGAGACGCTCCGTGAGGCGCAGCAGCGGCGAGAACGACCTCGGATACTGCGCGAGGACCTCGGTCAGCGCGGCGGACACGCTCCGGGCGTCGTCGTCGGAGAGGTCCGACCCGAACAGCGTCGCGACGACGATCGAGAGCGTCAGCCTCGACATCGCCGCGTGCACGTTCAGCATCCGTCCCTGGCGCCATCCGGCCATCGCTCGGTCGGCGCAATCGACGATCGCCGGAAGGTACGCGTCGAGACGCGCCGGCTGGAACATCGGCTGGATCAGCCTGCGGTGGCGGCGGTGCTGCTCGCCCTCGCTCGTGAGGAGGCCGTCGCCGAGGACGCGCCGGGCGGCCTCGATCGTCGGTCCCTTGTGGAACGCGCGGTGGTCGGTGACGAGCACGTCCCACACGAGCTCGGGATCGTTCAGGACGAACGTGCGAAACAGCGGCGTGCGGAGCCGCACGACGTCGCCGAACGTGGCCGCGCGCTCGAGGAGACCGATCGGGTCGCGCTGGAGCGCCCGGATCGTGGCGACGGCGCCGAGGCGCGGGCCGGGAGGACGCCGGTCGGAAGCCACCTACTCCTTGTACACCGCCCAGAACTTCTTGACGGGCGAGAGCGCCTTCCAGGTCGCCTTCGAGCCGTTCGGCGTGATGAGGACGTCGCCAGGACCGACTCGATGGACCGTCCCGTCTGGCTCGGTGATCTCGACCTCTCCCTCGATGATCACCGCAATCTCGTGGTACGGCGGCTCCATCGGGCCCTCCTCGGGTGCGCGCCGCCACAGGCCGAAGCTGAACCGCGAGTCGGCGCTCCGGAACAGGACCGTCTCCTCGCCGGGCTCGTTGGGATCGCCGGGCTCGGTGGGGATGACCTCCCACTCGAGCGGGTCGTCGGCCTGGATCGCGCGGATGGTCGGATCGAATCCCTCGCTCATCGATGCTCCTCGGATCGGGGGCGCGACGAGCGTACCGGCGTTCGCGGTCCTCGAGCGTTACCGGCAGGGACGGCGCGCCAGGCGCGAAGGCTGAGCTTCTTCTTCATGAAGTCGAAGCCGAGCGCCTTCGCGTCGGGGCAGAACTCCGATCGCGCGAGCGCGTACTCGACGCCGAAGACCGCCTTGCCGTCGTCGACGAACGGCGTGAGCTTGTTGCACTCGTCGTACGTGAAGCACTCCTCGTCGAGCGCGTAGTCGAAGTAGGGCTCGAAGGTCCGGACCTGCCCGACGTCGTTCTTCAGCGCCGCGGACAGACCGGCGCGGTGGGCGGCGTTCGCGAGCCACGCGTTGTAGCGGAGCTGGTCGCGCCCGGTCAGCGGGAAGCCGGTGCCGTTCTGGTAGCCGTCGACGTTGTGAATTCGACGCCCTCGAACCGCTTGTCCGCGCACATCCGGATCCGCGCACGCATGATCGGCTTCAGCACGCGCAGACGCCTGATGTCGAGCCAGCGCTCCCCCGGCCAGCCGTTCGATCGACCGATCACCGAGTCCGGGAAGTCGCCGGCATCCGGCCGGAAGTCCTCCCACGATCCCGCGCTGACGTAGCACACGACCGCCCGCCCGTCGCGGTGCAGCGTGCGGATGACCGAGCGGGGGGTCTCGAACCCGTCGACGTCGTACATCGCCAAGTTGACGCTGGTGTCGATCCGGCCCTGGAGCTGCCACTGCCACGACGTGCCGGGCGCCGCGGTCCAGCAACCGTCACACGCAACCGGATCGGGCAGGGCGCGGTCGCCGTCGCGGCCTCCAGGCCGACCAGCGACGCACCGAGCAGCGCGGTGGCGACGGCCGGGCGCGCACGAGCGAACGGCCGGCGGGTCACGCGGAACGTATCGGCGGCGGCGCTTCTCAACTACAGCCGAAGCCGCATCCGGACGTGCGGGCCGAGGCCCTCGACGACGAACGCGTCGCCCTCTCGCTCAAAGCCCCGGCGTTCGTACAGGCGGGCGGCGCCGACGCGCGCGTTGCACCAGACGAGCGACCCGCCGTTGGCGCGCGCGTGCTCGACGAGCGTCTCGAGCAGCCGGCCGCCGAGGCCGCGTCCGCGACGCTCGGGCTCGGTCGCCATCCCGCGGACCTGCCACGCCGACTCGATGTCCGCACCGGGCGGCGGCCGGCGGATGATCGAGGCGACGGCGACGACCCGCTCGTCGAGGAACGCGCCGACGTGGAGCGTGTCCGGCGCGTCGTCGCCGTCGAACCGCACGTCGGCGTTCGGGATCCCGGCGCGCAGCACCCGGCGTCGCAGCGGCCGAACGACCTCGGCGTCGACCCGTCGGATCTCGAGCGTGTCGTCGGCCGCGCGGCCGCGCTCATACGTCGGGCCGGTCGAGCCGCACCTCCCGGAGGACCAGCTCGGCGCGCTCGATCGCGCCCGCGAGCCACGCGGCGTCCTGCGGACCGCGGTCGTCGGCGCGCGGGAACAGGAACTGGTTGAGCGTCTCGTCGGACCCGAGCTGCAGGCCTCGCGTCGACAAGTACTCACCGATCGCGAACTCCCACGAGAACAGCGCGGTTCCGTCGTCGAACAGCTGCACGGTGTACGTCAGGTACGGGTTGGGGTTGGCGACGAACATCCGCGCGCCGCGCGGCGCACCGGCCGTCTCCGGACGGAACCCGAGCGCCGCGAGGTCGTCCTCGAACGCCATCGCGCGAGCTACGGTCCCGCGTCGACCTCGTAGTGCGCGCACGTCCACTCGCGCTGCACGAGGAAGTCGTCGTCCTCGGGATAGAAGCGGGCGACGTCGATGTCCTCGCCCGCGAACGCGACGATCGCCTCGCGCGACTCCCACAGCGACAGCACGACGAACTCCGCGCGGTCGTCCTCGGCCGGCCGGTGCAGCACGTATACCCCGAGGTTCCCCGGCGTCGAGCGCAGCTCCGCGACGCCGGTGCGGTCGACGTAGTCGATGTAGGCGTCGGTCCGATCGGCGGCGGTCCAGCCGCGCCAGAGACGTGCGATCACGCCGCGCTCCCTTCGCTCCGGGTGGTGGCCATCATGGCACGAGCCGGAGCGAGGCCTCGAGGTCGTCACCCGACGAGCGCCCGAGCGCGTCCGCCGACGACGCGCGGGCGAGCGATCCCCGCGCCTTGCCGAGGTGCGAGCGGAACTCGTCGGCGCCGTTGGACAGCATCGTGGCGGCGCGCGCCACCTTGTTCTCGAGTACGCCCTCCATCGCGTCGAGCAGCGAGGCGACCTCGGCGAGGCACGCGCGCGCGTCGCCCGCGTCCCCGTACCTGGCGACCAGCGCCGACAAGAACAGCACGACCGGCAGCGCCGTCGAGTACGGAACCACGATCACGCCGCGGGCGAACGCGTCGGCGTGCGCGCGGCGAAGGACGGCGTACGCGGCGTCCGGCACCGCCGCGACCGCGACCGGCGCCGTGATCGCCGGGTCGAGGTACTGCGCGACCTCTCGCGCGCGAAGTGCGACGATCCGTTCGACGTCCCGAGCACGGGCGTCTCGCTCACCGGGATCGGCGGCAGCCTCGAGCGCCTGGAGCTCGGCGGCGGCGGGCCACTTGGAGTCGATGGGCAGGCGCCTGCCGTCGGGCAGGACGAGCGCGAACTCGACGACCTTGCCGTTGACGCGAAGATCCGAGACGAGCATCGACGGCGGAAGCTGCGCGAGCTGGTCGCGCAGCACGTGCTCGCCCGCCCGTCCGGACCGGCCGGCGCCCGAGAGCACCGCCGTCAGCCGCCGAACGACCTCGGCCGATTCGCGCTCGCGGTCGCGGCGCTCGCGGTCGCGGACCGCGAGGTCCTCCAGCGCGCGCCGCGCCGCCGCGAGCTCCGCCTGGACGCGCTCGGTCGC
>JBKPTC010000129.1:0-11392 GCA_046735355.1 bacterium | reverse complement strand
CCTCCGGCGCGAGCTGCGCGTTCCGCGACAGCGGGAGCACCGCCACCTTGATCGGCGCGATGTCCTTGCTGAGCGCGAGGTACGTCCGCTTCTCGGTGCCCCCCTTGGCCGTCGGCGCCTCCTCCTCGCGGTACGCGTCGAGCAGCAGGACGAGCATCGTCCGGTCGACTCCCGCCGCCGGCTCGATCACGTACGGGAAGTACCGCTCCTCGGTCTCGGGATCGAAGTACCGGAGGTCCTCGCCCGAGGCCTCGGCGTGGCGACGGAGGTCGAAGTCCGTGCGGTTGGCGATCCCCTCGACCTCGCCCCAGCCGAAGGGGAACTCGTACTCGACGTCGGTGGCGGCCTTGGCGTAGTGCGCGAGCTCGTCCTGCTCGTGGCCGCGGAACCGGAGCCGGTCCTTGGAGACGCCGAGGTCGACGTACCACTGCATCCGCTCGGCCTTCCAGTACTCGAACCACTCGTCGTCGGTGCCCGGCTTGACGAAGTACTCCATCTCCATCTGCTCGAACTCGCGCGTGCGGAAGATGAAGTTGCCCGGCGTGATCTCGTTTCGGAACGACTTGCCGATCTGCGCGACGCCGAACGGCAGCTTCTTGCGGCTGCTCGTCTGGACGGTGGGGAAGTCGACGAACATCCCCTGTGCCGTCTCGGGACGCAGGTACGCCACGTTCTCGTCGTCCTCGATGGGGCCGAGGTGCGTCCTGAACATCAGGTTGAACCGGCGCGCCTCGGTGAAGTCCTTGTGCCCGCAGTTCGGACAGCTCCCGTCCGCGAGATGGTCCGCGCGGAACCGCTGGTGGCAGTTCAGGCACTCGACGAGGGGGTCGCTGAACCCCTCGACGTGGCCGCTCGTTTCCCACACGCGCGCCGACATGATGACAGCCGCCTCGAGCCCGACGACGTCGTCACGCAGCTGGACCATCGAGCGCCACCAGGCGTTCCGGACGTTCCGGCGCATCTCCACGCCGAGCGGTCCGTAGTCCCACGACGAGCGCAGCCCGCCGTAGATCTCGCTCGACTGGAAGGCGATGCCCCGCCGCTTGGCGAGGGAGGTGACGGCGTCCATCAGATCGGGCACTGGGTGCTCCTTCCCGGCCGCTGGGAACGGCCGCTGGCGTGGCGGCCAGTCTACCGGTCGGCCACGGCATCTCCGCTGCTCAACGATGCTGCCGCGCAGGCCGATGCTTCTAGGACGATGGACCCCTGCGCGCGGTGCGGCGGTCCGCTGTCCGCGGACCTCGAGTGGTGCCCCCGGTGCTACGCCCCGGTCGCGCACTCGGAGCCGCGCTCGTCCGGCGCGCTCGCCGCCCGGATGCCGGTCCGACCGCCGGCGCCCGAGCCCGTGTACTCGAGCTGGAAGGCGGGCCCGACGTCGTTCGGCGCAGCCGGCCGGCTCGGCCTCACGATCCTCGTCCTGTTCGGAACCGTCGCCGGCTATTCGATGTCGCGCGGCGAGATCCTCGCCTGGATCGGGTTCGACGTGCCGGGAACGCCGTTCCTCGTCGCGTACGCGGTCGTCGCCGGTCTCGTCGCGCTCTATCTGCTGTCGCGGATCTGGAAGCCCTCGAGGATCGCATGACCGCGCCGAGGGCGTGCCGCTCGTGCGGCGCGCCGCTGCCGGGTGAGGTGCGGTGGTGTCTCCAGTGCTTCGCGCCGGTCGTCGAGCTGACGCCGCGTCCGAAGCCGCTCCCGCCGCTCGAGCGCGTCGAGGAGCCGCCGCCGTCGGTCGCACGCTCCCCGCTCCGCGGGGACCATCACGTCACGACCTACTCGCGGTGGCGCGGCGGGCCGACGTCGTTCCGTCCGGTCGGAAGGATCGTCCTCACGCTCGCCGTGCTCGCGTGGTTCCCGTGGACGGCCGTCTCGCAGATGACGTTCGGGGATCCGATGGACGCCGTCACGCTCGCGTACCTGCTCGGTGAGGGCGCGCTCGCGGCGGTCGTGCTCCGTCACGTGTGGAAGCCGGAGGCGGTCGTCGTCGACGCTGGCCGGGTCGCGCCGTCGCGCTCCGTGCGCTCGAGGCTAAACGCGCACGCCGGCGCGCTCGGCCGATCGATCGACGCGCGGTTGAGCGTAGTCGTCGTCGCCGTTCTGGCGGCGGTCGCGCTCGCATTCGCATGGTCGCAGGCCAGGGCGGGCGGACGGTACGCGATCGTCGCGGTGATCGTGATCGCCGCCGTCGGCTCGGCGATCGCGTGGTGGAACGAGCTGTGAGCGCGTTCAGGCGTCGTCGCCGTCGGGGACGGCGCCGAACCGCCGCGAGCGCTTCTGATAGTCGCGGAGCGCCTCGAAGAGCTGCTCGCGGTTGAAGTCCGGCCATAGCACCGGCGTGAAGTACAGCTCCGCGTAGGCGGCCTGCCACAGCAGGAAGTTCGAGAGCCGCTCCTCGCCGCTCGTCCGGATGATGAGGTCCGGGTCCGGCATGTCCGGGTGGTACAGACGCCGGGAGATGCTCTCCGGCGTGATCTTCTCGCCACGGAGTTTCCCGGCGTCGTGCTCGGCAAGGATCCGCCGGACGGCGTCGGCGATCTCGACCCGCCCCCCGTAGTTGAAGGCCATCGTGAGCGTCATGCCCGTGTTCTCGCGCGTCAGCTCCTCGCTGGCATCCATCTCGCGCAGGACCGAACGGGGCACGCGCCAGTCCCGCCGCCCGAGGAACCGCACGCGAACGTTCATGTCGTGCAGCTCGTCGCGGCGCCGGCGGAGCAGGCTGCGGTTGAACCCCATCAGATACGTCACCTCGGACCGCGGACGGTTCCAGTTCTCCGTCGAGAACGCGTAGAGCGTGAGCCACTGCAGCCCCGCGTCGACGGCGCCCTCCACCGTGTCGAACATCGCCGCCTCGCCGGCCGCGTGCCCCTCGGTCCGCTGCAGCCCGCGCTGCTTGGCCCACCGGCCGTTCCCGTCCATGACGATGCCGACGTGGGACGGCATCGCGCCGACGTCGAGGTCGTGGAGATAGGTGCTCACGTCGCGCTCCGGACCAGGATCGGGAGCGACCGGATGCGGCGCTCCAGGTGGTACTCGGCGAAGCCGAACAGCAGCGCCCGCGACTCGCGCCGCACGACGGCGTCCGTCGGGATGAAGCCCGCCTGCACGAGGTCGGCGTTGGCCAGGCCGGAGAGCAGCGCGAGCGCCGGCGCCGAGACGGGGCCGGCGTCGGGCTCGGCGCACGTCGAGCACACGGCGCCGCCCTGGCCGCTGGCGAACAGCGACGGATCGCGCCGGCCGCATACCGCGCACGCGGTCAGGCTCGGATGGAAGCCCGACAGCGACAGGAGCTTGAGGAGGAAGGACTCGGTGACCGCGGCCGGGTCCGCGGGCGATGTGTCGAGCGCGCGCATGCCGGACAGCAGCAGCAGGAACAGCCGGAGGTTGCGCTCGTGCTCCTCGGCCACCTTGTCGACGGCCTCGAGCATCGTCTCGCCTGCGGCGATCCGCTCGAAATCCGATCGGACGCCGAGGAACGGGCTCACGATCTCGGCCTGGCTGACCGTGTCGAGCGATCCGCGACCGCGATAGAGCATCAGCGAGACGTGGGTGAACGGCTCGAGCCGGGCGCCGAACCGGCTGGTCGTCTTTCGGATGCCCTTCGCGACCGCACGGACCTTGCCCGCGCCCTGGGTCATCACCGTGACGATCTTGTCGGCCTCGCCGAGCTTGGCCGAGCGCAGGACGACGCCTTGTTCCTTGTAGAGGGGCATCGGGCGCATCGTACCCGGGGCCCGTCGCGCGGCCGGGGAGGCCGTTTGGCGATTCCGTGACATCCGTCACGGAATCGGTCCGGATCACGCTCCGATCGGGTGCCAGACGGTCTTGAACTCGGTCAGCGCCGCGATCTCGTACGGGCTCCCCGCCGCGTCGTCGAACGGATCCACCTCCGGACCGCGGACGACGCGCTTGAGGTTGTCGGCCGACGCCCGCTCGACGTCGGCGAGCAGGTCGTCCGGCACGCCGGTGACGTCGATCGCGTTGACGTCCATGTGCGCGGCCAGCCACGGCGCGAGCTCCGTCCCGACGCCCGTGAGGACGTTGACGACGCCGGACGGCACGTCGGACGTCGCGAGCACCTCGCCGAGCGAGACGGCAGGCAGGGGCGAGCGCTCGCTCGCCACGACCACGACGGCGTTGCCCGAGACGACGGCGGGAGCGAGCCGCGACACGAGCCCGAGCAACGACTCGCCATCTCTAGACGGGGGGCCGGAGCCCCCCGTACCCCCTGTCGGGGCCACGATCCCGACGACGCCGGTCGGCTCGAGGACGGTGAAGTCGAAGTACGGACCGGCGACGGGATTCGTACCACCGAGCACCTGCGCGACCTTGTCCGCCCAGCCCGCGTACCAGACCCACCGGTCGATCGCGGCGCTGACCCCGCGCGCGGGATCGCTCGCGCCCGCGTCGGCGAGCTCGTGCTCGAACTGCGCGCGCCGTCCCTCCATCAGCTCGGCGACGCGGTACAGGATCTGGCCGCGGTTGTAGGCCGTCTTGTTCGCCCAGCCGGGGAACGCGGCACGCGCCGCGACCACCGCGTCGCGAAGATCCTTGCGCGAGGACTGCGACGCCCATCCGAGCGAACGCCCGTCGTGCGAGCGGATCTCGTACGCTCGCCCGGACTCGCTGCGCGGGAACTGTCCGCCGATGAAGAGCTTCGCCGTTCGGCGGACGTCGACGCGATCGCTCACGGCGCTCCCCCGTCGAAGTCGACGTACGGCTCGAGCCCCTGGCGGCCGCCCTCGCGCCCGAACCCGCTCTCCTTGTAGCCGCCGAACGGCGACGACGGGTCGAACTTGTTGAACGTGTTGGCCCAGACGACGCCGGCGCGGAGGCGCTCGGCCATCCACAGGATCCTCGATCCCTTCTCGGTCCAGACGCCCGCGGACAAGCCGTACGGCGTGTTGTTCGCCTTCTCGATCGCCTCGGCAGGCGTTCGGAACGTGAGGATCGACAGGACGGGTCCGAAGATCTCCTCGCGCGCGATCCGGTGCGACTGCGAGACGTTCGTGAACAACGTCGGCCGGAACCAGAACCCGCGCTCGGGCAGGTGGCACTCCGGCTGATACATCTCGGCGCCCTCGCTGACGCCGGAGGCGACGAGCTCCTCGATCTTCGACAGCTGCTGCCGCGAGTTGATCGCGCCGACGTCGGTGTTCTTGTCGAGCGGATCGCCGACGCGGAGCGTCCCGAGCCGGGTCTTCAACCGGTCGAACAGGTCGGGGAACACCGACTCCTCCACAAGAAGCCGCGAGCCCGCGCAACACACGTGGCCCTGGTTGAAGAAGATCCCGTTGACGATGCCCTCGACCGCCTGGTCGAGCGGCGCGTCCTCGAGCACGATGTTCGCCGCCTTGCCCCCGAGCTCGAGCGTGAGCCGCTTCCCCGTCCCGGCCGTCGCACGCCGGATCGCCTTGCCGACCTCGGTCGAGCCGGTGAACGCGATCTTGTCCACGCCGGGGTGCTCGACGAGCGCGGCGCCCGTCTCGCCGGCGCCGGTCACGATGTTGACGACACCGGGCGGAAGACCGGCCTCCTGGATGAGCCGCGCGAGCAGCAGCGCCGTGAGCGGGGTTGTCTCCGCCGGCTTCAGCACGACCGTGTTGCCCGTCGCGAGCGCCGGCGCGAGCTTCCACGCCGCCATGAGGAGCGGGAAGTTCCACGGGATGATCTGGCCGGCGACGCCGAGCGGCGTCGGCCGGCGGTTCGGAAACGCGTACTCGAGCTTGTCCGCCCACCCGGCGTAGTAGAAGAAATGCGCCGCCACGAGCGGGAGGTCCACGTCGCGCGACTCCTTGATCGGCTTGCCGCCGTCGAGCGACTCGAGGACCGCGAACTCGCGCGACCGCTCCTGGATCATCCGCGCGATCCGGAACAGGTACTTGGCGCGCTCGCGGCCCGGCATGTCGCGCCACCCGTCCTCGTACGCGGTTCGAGCGGCCTCGACCGCGAGACCGACGTCCTCCGCGCCCGCCTCGGCGACCTCGGCGAGCCGCTCCTCGGTGGCGGGGTTGACCGTCTCGAACCAGCGCCCGCTCCTCGGCTCCACGAACTCGCCGCCGATGAACAGGCCGTACCGATCGTCGATCCGCACGACGTCGGTGGACTCGCGCGCCTGCGCGTACTCCCACGGAACGCGTCGCTCGATCGTCGCCATCAGTCGAGGGTGAAGTAGTCGCCGCCCGAGTAGCGGCCGGTCCGCTCCTTGTCGATCTGCATGAGAACGTCGTTCAGGAGCGACGACGCGCCGATGCGGAAGCGGTCCGGCGTCATCCATTCGGGGCCGAGGGTCTCGTACAGGATCGTGAGGTACTGGATCGCGGTCTTGGACGTTCGGACGCCGCCCGCCGCCTTGAACCCGACGCCTCGGCCAGTCTCGTGCCGGAACTCACGGATCGCCTCCATCATGCAGAGCGCCGTCGGCAGGCTCGCGCCGGCCGAGATCTTCCCGGTCGAGGTCTTGATGAAGTCGGCGCCGGCCGCCATCGCGAGCATCGACGCCTGCCGGATCCGGTCGTAGGTGCCGAGCTCGCCCGTCTCAAGGATCACCTTGAGGTGCGCCTGTCCCGCGGCCTCGCGCGACTCGGCGAGCTCCTCGAACGCCAGCTCGTACTGACCCGACAGGAACAGCGAGCGGTTCAACACGATGTCGACCTCGTCGGCGCCCGCCTGGACGACGTCCCGGATCTCGAGCAGGCGTGCCTCGACCGGCGTCAGCCCGGCCGGAAATCCGCCGGCGACGCTCGCGACCTTGACGCCGGTTCCGCGCAACTGGCCGACGGCCGTCGGAACGAGCTGCGGATAGATGCACAGCGCGGCGACGGACGGGATCGAGTCGTCGAGGGGGTTCGGCCGGACGGCCTTCGCGCAGAGCGCCACGATCTTGCCGGGCGTGTCGGCGCCCTCCAGCGTGGTGAGATCGATCGAGCGGATCGCGAGGTCGAGCGCCCAGAGCTTCGATTCGCGCTTGATCGATCGTTTGGCGAGCGACGCGGCGCGCTCCTCGAGCGCCACGGCGTCCACGGCCGTGGCGCTCCGAACGATCCGGCCGGCCTCGCGCGCGTCGAGCACCGGTTTGGTCCGGCGGCGGCGCTCGATCTCGGCCGGCTGGGACGTCACCACGTCATCGTAGCCGTCACCGCCGGGCAGGGCGCCTAGCCGAACCCGAGCCGCTGGAGCGCCTTGGGATCGCGCTGCCATTCCTTGATGACCTTGACGCGGAGGTCCAGGAACACCTTCGTTCCGACGACGCGCTCCATCTCCTGGCGCGCGGCCGAGCCGATCGCCTTCAGCGTCGCTCCGCCGCGTCCGATCACGATGCCCTTCTGCGAGTCACGCTCGACGACGAGCGTCGCGTGGACGCGCGTCAGGCGGTCCTCGCGCTCGAGCTCCTCCACGACGACCGCGATCGAATGGGGCACCTCCTCGCGCGCGACCGCGAGCGCCTGCTCGCGGACGAGCTCGGCGAGCCGATCCTCGAGCGGCGCGTCCGTCGCGTCCTCGGCCGGATACATCGCAGGTCCCTCGGGGAGGCGCTCGACGATGAGGTCGAACAACAGCGGAACGCCGTCGCGGGTGACCGCGCTGACCGGCACGATCTCGTCGAACGCGCCGAGCTCGGATGCCGCCTGCAGCTGCGGCACCTCGCGGCGCCGGCCGACCGCGTCGAGCTTGTTGACGGCGCAGATCGCCGGAACGCCGTGCGGGCCGACCTGCTCGGCGTACACGAAGGCATCGCCCCGGCCGACGCCCGCGGCCGCGTCGACGACCTGAACGATCGCGTCGACCCCGGCGGTCGACTCCGAGACGACCTCGTTCATCCTCGAGCCGAGCGCCGTCCTCGGCTTGTGGAACCCCGGCGTGTCGACGAAGACGACCTGCACCGCATCCGTCGTGACGATGCCGCGGATGCCCTTCCGCGTCGTCTGGGGCTTGTCGGAGACGATCGACACCTTCTGTCCGACGAGCGCGTTGACGAGGGTCGACTTGCCGACGTTCGGGCGGCCGACGACGGCGACGATCCCCGACCTCACGTGAGGTCGTCTGGCCCGAACGCATCGGGCAGCAGATCCTCGAGCGCCCACATCAGGCGGGCGCCGCTGCCGATGGATTCCGCGACGACGAGGGACGATGCGCCGAACTCCCACAGGACCTGCCTGCACGTGCCGCAGGGCGGCGTCGGCCGCTCCTCGTCCGTGACGACGGCCACGCAGTCGACCGTGCGCTCGCCGGCGGCGACGGCCGCGAAGACCGCGCTCCGCTCGGCGCACATCGTCATGCCGTACGACGCGTTCTCGACGTTGACACCCGGAAAGATCCGTCCGCCGGCCAGGACCGCGGCGCCGACCTTGAAGGCGCTGTACGGCGCGTACGCTCGGGCCCGCACGTCGGTCGCCGCCGCGACGAGGCGATCGATCTCGGCTCGGTCCTCGGCCTTCACTCGGCCGTCGCCTCTCGTGGCTCCGGCTGTGGCTCGGGCTCGTCCTTGCGCGTGATGAGGACCTTCGAGATCCGGCGGCCGTCGACGCGCTCGGCCTTGAACACCAGCGACTGGAACGTGACCTCCTCGCCCTCGTCGGGGATCGAGCCGAGCAGCCCGAGTATCAGGCCGCCGACGGTGTCCCACCCCTCGTCCGGGAGCTCGACGTCGAACAGCTCGTTCACCTCGTCGATGCCGACCTTGCCGTCGACGCGGTAGACGCCCTCGGCGACCTCGGCGATCTCCGGCTCGGCCCGGTCGTACTCGTCCTCGATCTCCCCGACCAGCTCCTCGAGCAGGTCCTCGAGCGCGACGAGCCCGCTGACCGATCCGTACTCGTCGGTGACGAGCGCGACGTGGAACTTCTCGCGCTGCATCTCGCGCAGCAGGTCGGCCGCCTTCTTGGACTCGGGCACGAAGTGCGCCGGACGGCAGACCTCGCGAAGCGGCATATCCTGCTTGCCCTGGTGGATCGCCTTCAGCACGTCCTTGGCGTAGATGAAGCCGACGACCTTGTCGAGATCGTCGTCGTAGACCGGCAGTCGCGAGTAGCCGTGCTGCAGCACGCTCGCCTGCACGTCTCGGAGCGGCCGGTCGGCCTCGATCGCGACGATGTCCGGACGCGGCACCATCACCTCGCGAACGATCGTGTCGCCGAACTCGAAGATCGAGTGGATCAGCTGGACCTCGCCCTCCTCGATCTGTTCCTCCTCCGAGGCCACCTCGGCGAGCTGCTTGATCTCGGCCTCCGTGATGAACGGACCCTGCGGCAAGCCCTTGCCCGGCATGACGAGGTTCGCGAACCGCACGAGCGACGTCGCGACGGGGCCGATCAATCGCCGGAGCCCGACGATCAGCGGCGCAAGCCGGAGCGCCACGCGATCGGTCTGCATGATCGCGAACGTCTTCGGCGTGACGTCCGCGAAGACGAACAGGAGCAGGGTCATCACGATCGTGGCGACCCACTCCCCCGAGCCGCCGAGCTTGCGCACCGCGAGCGTCGTCGCGATCGTCGTGCCGCCGATCGTCGACAACAGCGTCAGCAACAGGACGACGTTCAGATACGGGGCCGGGTTCTCGGCGATCCGGAGCAGCGAGACGGCGCCGGCGCGCTCCTCCTCGACGAACCGGTACGCCCGGACGCGGTTGACGCGCGTGATCGAGACCTCCGACGCGCCGAGCACGCCGACGAACGCGATCAACAGGAGGATCAGGACGATCTCGAGCCACTCGCCGGAGCTCACGGCACCGTCACCCCGGCGTACCGCTCCTGGATCCGCCACATCGTGCGCCGCTCGTCCTCGTCCTCGTGATCGTGACCGAGCAGGT
Organism: bacterium; assembly: GCA_046735355.1. Taxonomy (GTDB): domain Bacteria; phylum Actinomycetota; class UBA4738; order UBA4738; family HRBIN12; genus DATAEU01. Next base: position 1,590 of record JBKPTC010000129.1, on the reverse strand, counting down.
GCAGGATGCCGTGGACGAGGACGAGCCGCAGCTCGGCGGCGGGATCCGCAGGATTGTTGGCCGCCGCGACGTCGGGCGCGATGACGACGTCGCCGAGGAGCCGGACCCCGTCCTCGTCGCGGTCGTCCTCGTCGAGCGGGAACGACAGGACGTCCGTCGGCCCCTCCTCGTGCATGTACTCGACGTGGAGCCGCTCCATCTCGTCCGGCGCCACGAGTGAGATCGACAGCTCCGAGGCGGGAGATCCCTCACCGGTCAGCACCGCCCGCGCGAGCGCGGCGAGGGCCTGCCGGTCGACGGGCGCGGTTTGTCGGTCGGAGACGAGGATGCGCGGGCTACTGTTGCCCTCGCTCACCTGCGTTCGTCCTCCCGCGCCACCGGGCGTCGTTCGTCGTGCATGCGGTACGCCTCGACGATCTCCTGCACGATGCGGTGGCGCACGACGTCGCGGGCGCCGAGGTTGCAGAACTCGATGCCGTCGATGTCCGTCAGGATCTCCTGGATCTCGACGAGACCCGAGCGCTGGCCGTTCGGAAGGTCGATCTGCGTCACGTCGCCGTTCACCACGGCCTTGGAGTTGAATCCGAGTCGCGTGAGGAACATCTTCATCTGCTCGGGCGTGGTGTTCTGCGCCTCGTCGAGGATGATGAACGCGTCGTTGATCGTCCTGCCGCGCATGTATGCGAGCGGCGCGACCTCGACGGTGCCGCGCTCCATCAGCCGCGGCAGGGTCTCGGCGCCGGTCATCTCGAACAGCGCGTCGTACAAAGGCTTCATGTACGGATCGATCTTCTCGTAGAGCGTCCCCGGCAGGAACCCGAGGCGCTCGCCCGCCTCGACGGCGGGGCGCGTGAGGATCAGCCGCTGCACCTGTTTGTCCTGGAGCGCCTTCACGGCGGTCGCGACGGCCAGGTACGTCTTGCCGGTGCCGGCCGGGCCGATCGAGAACGTCACGGTCGACCGCCGCATCGCGTCGACATATCGCTTCTGGCCGACCGTCTTGGGCGCGATGCCACGACCCCGCCCCGCGCCGAGCACGACGTCGGTGAGGACCTGGGTCGGGCGCGCCTCGTCGCCCTTGATCATCTCGATCGACCGTCCGACGGACGCGGCCGTGAGCTCGTGGCCGCGCTCGAGGAGCGAGATGAGCTCCTCGAACAGGACGGCGACGCGCTCGGCCTCGGGTTCGGGTCCGGAGATGGTGATCTCGTTGCCGCGAACGACGATCTGCGAGTCGAAGGCCTCCTCGACCAGCTTGAGGAGCTCGTCCCGCCGACCGAGCAGGGCGACCATGCTCTGGTCGCCGGGCACCAGGATCTTGACTTGGGTGGAAGCTCTCGCCAAACGTCCTACCCGGGGTGCTCCCCCGCCTTCCTGCGTCGTCGTTCGGTCGCTCCCTCGCCGCGCACCGCGTCTGCAGTCGAACGGCGCCGGAGGTCACGAACGGGGTCGTCGGCCGACGACCCCGCGCGTCGGATGATACCCCGTCCCCAGGTCACGGCCACGGTCACGGCTTGCGGAGCCGTCCGGTCGCGCCCTTGCCACGGTCCTCGCCTCGGAGGTTCGCGAGCTCGTCGAGCAGCGCACGCT
>JBKPTC010000128.1:0-4571 GCA_046735355.1 bacterium | reverse complement strand
GCGATGACGGATGCGGACGAGGCCTTCCGCGCGTACGACCGAGAGCTGCTCGACGCGCTCGACGACGGGCTCGCCGGCCTGGAGGCCGAGACGGACGACGGCATGCTCCGGCTGAGCGGGCGGCTCGAGGCGCTCGCGGATCGGTTCGTCCGGTTCGTCGAGGCGTCGGAGGCCTGCCTCTATCCGGCGGTCGCACCGCTCGTTGCCGCGGACGACGAAGTGATGGCGCCGATGCGGTTCGACGTCCGCATGATCCAGGACTACACCGCCGACGGCGAGGAGCTCGCCTCGGAAGCCGAGACCGCGACCGACCACGGGCGTCGCGACCGCGCGCGCCGCGTGGCACGGCTCACGGCCGCATACGACGCGCTGATCCGCGTGCACATCGCCAAGCTCGAGATCATCTATCTCCCGTATCTCGAGCGGCTGGCTCCGGAGCAGCGGGCCGCCGTCCTCGAGGCGATGACCGTGCAATACGGGCCTCCACCGGAGCGCGTCGGCGACCACGCATCCGCCTAGGCCGACGCGAGGGCGGGTACGGTCCGCTCGTGCCCGGCCCAGTGCAGAACGACGTCCCGCCGGATCCGCCGCATCGCGTCGGCGCGCCCATGGCGCTTCAGGAGTGGCGCTCGATCGCGTTCCTGCACTGGCGCGTGCCGGTCGACGCCGTCGCGGCGCTCGTGCCCGGCTGGCTGACCGTCGACACCTTCGACGGTTCGGGGTGGGTCTCGCTCGTGCCGTTCCGCATGCGCGTGCGGCCGCCCGGCGCCCCGGTCGTCCCCTGGCTCGCCGACTTCCCCGAGACCAACGTCCGGACGTACGTGATCGGGCCCGACGGCCGCCGAGGCCTGTGGTTCCACTCGCTCGATGCCGCCCGTCTTGCGTTCGTCGCGCCGGCGCGAGCGGCCGGATTGCCGTACGTCTGGTCGTCGATGCGCGTCGACGAGCGCGACGGGGTGGTGCGGTACGACACCGACGACCGGCTGTGGGGCGCGCCGGACGCACAGAGCCTCGTCGAGCTTCGGCCCGGGGCGCCGATCGTCGAGGACGACGAGTCGGCCCTCGACCGGTTCCTCACGGCGCGCTTCCGCCTGTTCGCGACCGGACCGCTCGGCCCGTTCACCGTTCCGGTCGAGCACCGTCGCTGGCCGCTGCGCCGCGCGAGCGTCGAGACGCTCGACGACGAGCTCGTCGCGGCGGCCGGATTCGACGTGCGGGGTGAGCCGCTCGTGCACTACTCGAACGGCGTCGAGGTCCGCGTCGGGTTTCCGTCCGCCGTTCCCGCGGCCCGGGCCGCACCGGCCGGCTGACGCTCCTCGGTCGCCAAGCGGTCCTCGACGCGGGCACGACCGTGCAGACGGACGTGCTCCCGCGCGTTAACGGTACGGAAATCAACGATTGCCGAGACGATCCTCCGCCGTAGTGTCGATCTGTCGGTGCACCCACGCAGATACCGGGCAGGTGACCAAGGAGGTTCGTGACCATGATTCCGAAGCGCATCATCGTTTCGGCCGGCATCATCTTCGCGGTGCTGGCGGCCGCGTGCGGCGGCGCGGCGAAGACGTCGCACCCCGCCGGTGGATCCGCGAAGACGACGGTTTCGATCGAACAGGTGCAGGGCGTCGGGAAGGTGTACACGGACGCGAACGGGATGGCCCTGTACACCCCAGAGCAGGAGGCAAACGGAGCCATCCGGTGCACCGCTTCGTGCACCAGTATCTGGATCCCGCTCGACGCTCCCGCAACCGGTTCGCCGACCGAGGCTCCCGGCGTCCGCGGCACGCTCGGTGTGATCGACCGACCCGACGGGACCAAGCAGGTGACGCTCGACGGCGCACCGCTGTACCGGTTCTACCAGGACAGCCGCGCCGGAACCGCCAACGGGAACGGCATCCAGGACAGCTTCGACGGGACGAGCTTCACGTGGCACGTCGCATCCGTCGACGGAACAAGCGGCGGGATGCAGGGATCGACGAACACCGGCAACAACCACTACGGCTACTGATCCCCGCGCACGCTACGGGGTCGCGAAGCCGGCTCGGCGAGCGGGGGTCCTGGTGGATCCCCGCTCGTCGGCGCCGGCGGGCGCGAACGGCGTCGCGCCGAACGCTGCGAATCGCGTTCGCCGCGGGCGGGTGAACTCGGCGTTTGGCATCGTCGCGCGCCGGTTACCTCGCATCGATGTCGCGAGCGCGCTTCGTCCTTCGGCACCGCATCACGACGAGCCTGTGGTTCATCCCGGTCCTGTGCCTGCTGGGAGGGATCGCCGTCGCCGTGGTGACGATCACGATCGATCGCGCGACGGGCGGCGACCTCCTGCCGACGACGCTGACCGGCGATCCGAACGCGGCGCTCGCGATCCTGTCCACGGCGGCGGCGTCGATGGTCTCGCTGACCGCGCTCGTCCTCACGATCACCGGCGTCGTGGTCCAACTCGCGATGGGGCAGTTCTCGCCGCGGAGCGTTCGACCGTTCCTCCAGGACCGGCCGAGCCAGCTCGCGATCGGCGTGTTCGTCGGCGCCTTCGCCCACTCGATGCTCGCGCTTCGTGAGGTGCGGTCGTTCGGAAACACGGGATACGTGCCGAGCCTGACGATCGCGGTTTCGTTCGCGCTGATCGTCATCAGCGTCGTGGTGCTCGTCGCGTACGTCCACCACATCGGCAACTCCTTGAAGGTGGACTCCATCATCCGCGCCGTCGGAGACGAGACCCGCGAGACGTTCCAGAACGTGTATCCGGCGACGCATACCGGCGTGCGACCGATGCCCGAGGACCGGATCGCGTCCGACCGAGCCGGGTTCGTGTTCGACATCGACGAATCAGCCCTCGTGCGGATGGCCTGCGACTCGGATTGCCGCCTCGAGATGCTCCATCCGATCGGAACGTTCGTCGCGCGGGGCGTGCCGCTGTTCCGGGTGGACGGCGACGATGACCGGCTGGATCGCGCCGCCGTGCTGTCCGCGGTCGCGATCGGGCCCGAACGGACGATGGATCGCGACGGCGCGTTCGGGCTGCAGACGCTGGTCGACATCGCGCAGCGGTCGTTGACCGACTCGTTCAACGACCCGACGACGGCGGCGCAGGCGATCGATCGGATCCACGACTGCCTCCGCTTGCTGGTGACGCGCGATCTCGGAACGGGTCGGCGAGAGGACGACGCGGGCGTCGTCCGTCTCGTCGTGCCGGTGCTGTCGTGGGACGACTACGTGCGGATCGCATTGGATCCGTTGCTCCTGGCCGGCTCGAACTCGCCGCAGGTGATGGAGCGACTCGAGAGCGCGCTCGAGGACGTGCGGACGATCGCGCCGGCGCCACGCCGGCGGGCGCTCGACGCACGCCTGGATGCCGTGCGCCGGACCGCGCGATCGGCGTAGGCGGATCACCGCCGCTATCGAAGGCGGTTAGATCGGTCCGACCACGAGCTCTCGCCCGCGGCGATCTGCGAGCTCCTGCAGGCGCTGGATGGCGTACCGCAGCCCGGTGGGTGGGTCGTCGGCCGTGAGCGCCGGGCCGTTGAACCGAACGACCTTCACTTCGTCATGCGCGAGAAGCTCCTCGGCGGCGGCGATCATCGCGTCGGTATCGGCCTCGGTGATCTCGGTCACCTCGGCCAGATCGATCCGGACGATGCCGGCGAGCCGGATGACCTGCCACTTGACGTCGCGCTGAACCATGACGACAGCCATGTACCCACAACGGACGGATCTAGCAGCGGGATCCGCTGGAGCCGGCGTGGCAGCCCCGCTAGAGGTCGCAGCGAGCCCGTCAGCGCTTCTCAGTCGGTGAGCCGGTCGATCGCCGCCTCGATCGACTCCGTCGGCCACTCCCGGTACAGCAGCCCGTCGCGAACGACGATCGCCCAATGCGCGTCGGAATGACGGTGCCCACCTCCGGGCAGCGGCCACCTCACCTGGCCGCTCACCACGACGCGCCGTTCGTCCACGTCGCGAAGCGTCGAGGCGGACTTCATGGCGCCCGTCCGTTCGACGAACCGGACGAACCCCTCGCGATCGAACTCCTGCTCCGGCTTGTCGACGGGCACCAAGACGGCTTCCGGATGGATACACCGTGCCATACCGACGATGTCGCCGGCGGCGGCCCGTTCGAAGTACCGACGCGCGACGTCGAGTCCCGTGGCAGGCATCCCGGCATCGTCGGACGCGGGTCCGCCGGCGTCAATCTGGCCGGTCACCGTCGGGACATCACCGATCAGGCGACGCGACCGCCCACTGCCGGAACCGCCGCACGCTGCCCGTAGACCGGCAACGCGGTCGCTCGTGCGTCGGACCTAGACGCCGCCGCGCCCTCGCATGAAATAGAACACGACCGCCACCACGATGATGATGATGATGACGATCCACAGCCAGCTGACACCTGCTGCGAGCATCTGTCCTCCCTTGTCGGGCGCACCTTACCCCGCGAACGCTGCGAAAGCGAGCACGGCTCGACGGGCCGCGCTTCTCCGCCTTCCGTCACACCGGTTGCCCGCAAGGCTCCGGTCCCTCGATTCGCGGGACCCGGGCCCGGGGCCGGGCCCGACGAGCGGGGTGAACTGGGGTCAGAAGGAGCG
>JBKPTC010000127.1:0-19828 GCA_046735355.1 bacterium | reverse complement strand
GATCGGGTGATCGCACCCCGGACAGCGGTACTCCTTCTGGTTCGCGACCCGGCGGACATCGAATCCCGGCACGAGCGCCCACGCCGGCGCCGCGCTCTGCGGCATCCGAACCGTCTCCGGCGTCTGGGGCGCGCGACGGTTCTTGCGAGGCATCAGCCGGCTCCGGCGACGCGGCGGACGAACGGCAGCGCGCGGTCCGCGAGGTCCGCGCCGACCTCGGCGGGATCGCGCCTCGCGCCTCGAACGTTGAACGAGTGGTCGCCGCCGTCGATTTCTATGAGCTCGGCCCGGTCGCCGAGCTTCGCGAGCACGCGCTCGACGACGTCGCGATCGGCGAACGGGTCTCGCGTGCCCTCGAGGAACAGCATCGGCACCTCGATCCTGTACAGGTGTGCGTCTCGCACGCGATCCGTCTTTCCCGGCGCGTGGAAGGGATAGCCGAGGAAGACGAGACCGTCGGCGGGCATGCCGTCTGCGACGCACATCGAGGCGATCCGACCGCCGAGCGACTTCCCCGACGCGAGTGCCGGCACGTCGGGGAAGGCCGCACTCGTCGCATCGAACGCCGCGAGCCACGCGGCGCGCAGCTTCGGCTCGGGATCCGGCGCCTTCCGGCCCTTGTGCGCGTACACGAAGTCGAATCGCACGGCCGCGACGCCGAGCTCGGCGATCCGTCCCGCGAACCCGACCATGAACGGGTGATCCATCCCGGCGCCCGCCCCGTGGGCGATCGTCATCGCGGCGAACGGACGGTCGCGCGCGATCGTCGCCGTCTCGATCTCGTCGTTGCCGACGTTCAGGCGGGCCCTGACCTCGCGTTCGGACATGCGAGAATCCTCGCAGATGTCAGGCACGCTCTATCTCGGGACCTCCGGGTTCTCGTACGACGGGTGGAAGCACGGCGTCTTCTATCCGGAGGGACTGAAGAACCGCGAGATGCTGTCGTACTACGCGAGCGTCTTCCCGTCGGTCGAGATCAACTACACGTTCCGCAGGTTCCCGACGGAGAAGTCGATCACGAGCTGGCGCGACGAGACGCCGGAGGCGTTCCGGTTCACGCTGAAGGCCAACCAGCGGATCACGCACTTCAGACGCCTGCGCGACGCGGACGACGACGTCCGCGACTTCCTCGACCGCGCGCGGCTGCTCGGCCCCCGGCTCGGAACGGTGCTGTTCCAGTGCCCGCCGAGCCTGAAGTACGACGAGTCGCTGATCGCCGCGTTCGTCGGGTACCTGCCGCCCGACGTGCGCGCCGTCATGGAGTTCCGCGATCCCTCGTGGCGCGAGGCGCGCCATCTCCTTCGCGAGCAGGGCGTCGCATGGTGCGTCGCCGAAACCGACGAGCACGACCCCGAGCCGGACGATCTGTCGTGGGAGCCGTACGGCTATCTGCGACTGCGGAAGACGGAGTACTCGGACGAGGAGCTCTCGGGCTGGGCCGAGCTCATCGGCGCAGCGCTCGACGGCGGCCACGACGTGTATTGCTACTTCAAGCACGAGGAGGAGGGCGCCGGCCCCAAGATGGCGAAACGGTTGCGGGCGATCCTGTCCGGAAGTCCCTAACCGTCGGTACCACGGCCGTCGTGTGCGAATGGGAGTCGGCGCGCCGGATCGGAGCGCGCGGGGGTGACTCGATCGGTCCCCGGGATCGGGTCGAGAGCCTGGGGCGCGACTCGCTGCGTATCTGGATGCAGATGTCGGCGACGCGATCCGAACTCTCCGGCACGGCATCGTGAGGGCGCGGCTCTCCGCCCTCGTGCGGTACCCCGGTCTGCTCGCCGGCTGTGCGCTCGGTTGCGTCCTGCTGACGATGACGCTTGCCGCGTTCCCGCTGTTCATCTCGGCGTCCGCGAGCGAGCTGGTCGCCGGCGACGTCGGGCGGATCTCCGGGCGAGCCGGCGCCGGGATCGAGTTCCGGTCGACGGACGTCCGTCTGCAGGGAACCGGGCGCCGAGGCGCCTATCCGGCGTACGGCGATATCGACGCCCTGTTCCGCGGCGAGATGGGGGCGGCGCCGATGCTCGACGACGTCTACCGCGGCGCCATCGGCCGACCGCTGGATGTCTGGGGCACGGCACGCCATCCCGTCCCGGGGGCCTTGTTCTCGGCCCAGGGAGCGATGGACCACATCACGCTGCTCGAAGGGTCCCGCGGCGATGGCGTGCTGCTGCCCGACGTGTGGGCGCGCGCACTCCGAGCCGACGCGGGCGACGAGGTGCGCCTCGAGCTGGGGGGCCGGACGGTGATGGTTCGCGTCGCCGGCATCTACCGGGATCTGTCTGGCGCACCCCGCTCGGACTACTGGCAGCCCTGGAACGACGAGATCTACGGGGTGAGCTGCCTCAAGTTCGACTGCCCGCCGCCTCCTCCCGCGCTCGTCCTGACGTCGCTGCCGCGCATGGCGTCGCTGTCGAAAGCCCTCGGTGTCGACCTGGCAACGTTCACGTGGGAGGCGCCGTTGCGCGATCGGAACGTCACGCTCTCGGAGGCGCGGTCGCTCGCGACCCTCTTCGAGCGGTTCCGGTCGAGGATCTCGCGCGGAGGGGCGTTGTTCGCGCAGTTCCAATGCTGCCACTACGGCATCCGGGATGCCGAGCTGTACAGCGCCATGCCGGGCATCGCCGCGAGCGTGAACGTCCGTGTGTCGCAGATCGAGTCGCCGGCGCTCCTGCTTCGCGCCGCCGGCGTCCTGGTGGCGCTCGCCGTCCTCGTCACGGCCGGGATCTTCCTGATGGCGGCTCGCCCGGTCGAGGCGCGACTGTTGAACGCGCTGGGGACGCAGCCCACGCGCATCGCTGTGGGTCTCGCAACCGAGGCGCTGGTCCCGACCGCCGTCGCGTGCGCCGCGGGCCTGCTCGCATCGGTGGCGGCGGTGCGGCTCGCAGGGCCGGACGGCCGGATCGAACCGTCGGCGATCTCCGACGCGGTTCGCGCAGCCGTCGCCGCCGCGCCGATCGCCGTCGTCGTCCTCGTGGCCGCGGCGATCGTCGCCTTCTTCCGGCAGTCCGAACATCATCGCGCTCGGCTCCGGATCATCACGGCGCTCCCCTGGGAGGTCGTCCCCGCGGCCGCGTCGCTGTTCGCCCTGCGGCGTCTGCGGTCGGCCGGCGCCTTCGTCGAAGACGCGAACGGCATCCAGCGGCCGAGCGTGTGGCTGCTCGGATTCTCGATCCTGTTCGTCGCCGGGTTCGGCGTCCTCGGCGCTCGCTGCTGCGTGGTCGCGTACCGGTGGTGGCGGTCGCGATCCGCGAACGCGTCTCCGGAGACCTACCTGGCCGCGCGCCGCGTGACGGCGTTCCCGGGCCCGACCTTCGCGCTGGTCGCCGTGGTGACGCTGTGTCTCGGCATCTCGATCGAGTCCCTTGTGCTGGTGGCGTCGATGCGGGCGACGATCGACGCGAAGACCGGCATCTTCGTCGGAAGCGACGTGAGCGGGTTGATCGACCAGATCACGCCGGACCCCCCGGGGTTCCCGATGCCGATCACTCGGGTGAGCCGCGTCCGGAGCGCGGGCACGATCGCGGGAACGACGATCCAGTTCGACCTGCTCGCGATCGATCCGTCGACGTTCGAGCGCGTCGCCTACTGGCGTTCGTCGTTCTCGTCGTCGTCGCTCGCCGATCTGATGAAGGGGCTGAGCGGGTCGTCGGACCGTACCGCCATGCCGGCCGTGGTCGTGGGGAACCTAGAGTTCGGCGCGGTGACGATCGAGGGCGAGACGATCCCGGTCGACGTCGTCGGTCGGGCCGACGCGTTCCCCGCCATGTCTTCCGACGTACCGCTCATCGTCGTGGACCGTGGATGGATGGACCGGAATACGGCGGCTCGGCGGCTCCTGTTGGACGCCCGCGCGAGCGAGCGATGGTGGGTGCGCGGCGACGCCGATGAGGCGCGGGCCGCGCTGCACGGGCTGCGGTATCCCCCGTACCTGATCATCACGGCCGACCGGGCGAAGGACATCCCGTCGCTCGCGGCGATGATCGAGACGTTCCTCGTGCTCGACGTGCTCGGTGCCGCGGCGGCGTTGCTGGCGATCGCCGGCACGATGATGTACCTGCAGGCGCGCCAGCGCGCGCACCTCGTCTCGTACGCCCTGTCGCTTCGCATGGGGATGACGGCACGCACGAACGAGGGATCGCTCCGACGCGAGCTCGCGACGATGCTCGGCGCCGCGTTCGTCCTCGGGGCCGTCCTCGCGACGATCTGCGGCGTGATCGTCGCGCCGTTGATCGATCCGCTCCCGACCGTGTCGCCGCCGCCGCTGCTCGCTGTCCCGTGGGTGCCGTTCGCTCTCGCGGGCGCGTTGGTCGCGGTCTCGGTCGCGGCGGGCGCGCGCTTGACGGCGCGTCGCGTCCGATCCGTCGAGCTCGGCGAGGTGATGCGCGTTGCCGAGTGACCCGCCGATCGCGTACGTGCGCTCGCTCGAGAAGCGATACGTCACGGGGATCGCCGAGATCCGAGCGCTCGACGGGGTGTCGGCCGACTTCGGTGACGGTCGGATCACCGTCGTCGCCGGCCCCTCCGGCAGCGGCAAGTCGACGATGCTCCGGCTCCTCGCCGGCATCGACCGCCCGTCGGCGGGGCAGGTGGTGGTCGACGGCCTGCGGCTGCACCGCGCGCGCCAGAGCGCGCTGCGGCGGCTGCGCCGCACGACCGTCGGGTACGTGTTCCAACGACCCTCGGACAACCTGTTCCCGACGCGGACCGTCGGCGATCAGTTGCTCGCGGCCGCACGCGGCCCCCGCGTCGGCCGGACCGAGACACGATCGGTCGCCGACGCGTTGGGCATCGGCGACCGGCTCGATCATCTGCCCTCGGCGCTCTCGGGCGGCGAGCAGCAGCGCGCCGCCATCGCCCGGATGCTCTGTGCGGGGGCGCGGATCGTCGTGGCCGACGAGCCGACGGCACAGCTCGACGACGCGGCGTCGCGGTCCGTCCTCGACGCGATCGCCGCGCTTCGCGATCGAGGCGTGACGTTCGTGCTCGCGTCGCACGACGACACGGTCCTCGCGCGCGCAGACGAGGTTCTCCGGCTCGACCACGGAGCGCTTGCGCCGGCAGGCCGTCGGGGCGGTCTCGAGGCGGCGCCGACGGACCGGCTCCCGTGGCTCGAGGACGTTCGTCCGGCGCTGGGGCTCCGCGGCGTCGACAAGACGTTCCGGCGCGGCGACGAGCGCATCCACGCGGTTCGAGACGCGACGCTCGAGCTGGGTGTCGGACGGATCGGCGCCCTCATCGGCCGCTCGGGCTCGGGAAAGACCACCGTGTTGAACCTCGCGGCGGGCTGGGAGCGGCCGGATCGCGGCGAGATCCTCCTCCGCGGTGACGTGGCGCCGGCCGTCCCCGCGTGGCGTGAGGTCTCGGTGCTGCCGCAGAAGCTCGGCCTCCTCGCGGAGCTCACCATCCGCGAGAACATCGAGCACCCCGCCCGGTTCGCCGGCCTCCTCGGCGGGGCGCGCGAACGGATCGAGGAGTTGGTCGAGGAGCTCGGTCTCGCTTACCTCCAGGCGCGACTGCCGTCGAACACGTCGATCGGCGAACAACAGCGCGCCGCGCTCGCCCGTGCGTTGGTCCTGTCCCCGGACGTAATCCTGGTCGACGAGCCGACGTCGCATCAGGATCGCGCGTCGGCACGCGCCGTGCTCGAGCTGCTGCGGCGTGCGGCGAACGAGGGCACCGCGGTGCTCGTGGCGACCCACGACGCGACGATCCTGCGCGCCGTCGACGAGACGTGGCAGATCGACGACGGCGTCGTGACGAAGCTCGAGGCGTAAATGTAGATCAGGTACGCCGGGACCCTGGCCTCTCGCACGGTCCCACGGGCAGCGAGGCGAACGGCTCAGCCGGTCCCGCCGGCCGCGCGTTGAACTGGCGTCGAGGTGAGCGACATGCTCAACGTCCGGTATCCGAGCATGTTCGAGGTCGGGGGGCCGCCGCCCGTCCTCCGCACCGTGTCGATCGCGGTTCTCGTGGTCGGCATCGCGATCTGGGCGTGGTCCATCGTGCTCATCCTCACCAAGGTGCCGCGAGGCGAGCTGATCACGACGGGTCCGTTCGCCGTCGTGCGGCATCCGCTCTACACCGACGTGGCGCTGCTCGCGCTGCCGTCGGTCGGCTTCCTCCTCAACACGTGGCTGGGCGCGTTCCTCGGCGTCGTGCTGTACGTCGCCTCGCGGATCTTCGAGCGCGACGAGGACGCCGAGCTCTCGGGGAGGTTCGGCTCGAAGTGGGATGCATATCGCAAGAACGTCGCGATCGGGTGGCTCTGACACCGGGGTCGTCTGCGGATCGCCGAGGTCGGGCATGAGCATGTCGGAGGCCTCTTCGGGCATCCGGCGGGCGGCGGTCCCGGCTTCGCACGAGGACCTGCTCGAGCGGCCGCTCGACGCGGTGCTCACCACCGAGATGCCCGACGGCCGACTCCAGTCGACCGTCGTGTGGTTCAGCCGTGACGGCGGCGACGTCCTCGTCAACACGATGCGGGAGTTCCAGAAGGCGCGGAACCTCAGCGATCGACCTCGTGCGACGCTGCTCGTCACCGAACCGCCCGACGCCCGGCGATGGATCGAGATGCGCGGGACCGTCACGCTCGAGACCGATGGCGCGATCGAGCACCTCGACTCGGTTGCGCGCGCGTACGCGGGCGCAGACCACTATTTCGGCGACGTGATCCCCGCGAGGTTCGCGCAGACCGAGCACCCCGTCCTGTGCCGGATCCGTCCGACGGCGGCGGTCGTCGGGCCGTCGACGGCTCGGGCGACCGCCGAGCCTCGCCGCGAGGCGGAGCCGCTGCGGACTCGCCGGCCCTGTCACGGCGAGCCATCGATCCCGCATTCACATCGCTCGCTGCTGGAACGACCACTTCTTGCGGCCCTCTCGACGACGCTCCCACTCGGCGCGCAGACGCACCCGGTCTGGTTCGAGCTCGACGGCAACGACGTCCTGGTCAACACGACCCTCGAGCGCGCCAAGGGACGGAACCTGCTGCGCGATCCGCGAGCGACGGTCCTCGTGGTCGATCCCGACGAGACCACCCGATGGATCGAGATCCGAGGCGATGTCGACCTCGAGACAGAGGGGGCCGTCGAGCAGCTCGACCGGCTGACACGGCGGTACACGACGCACCCGGCCTTCTACGGATTCGTGTACCCGGACGAGCAACGGACCGAGGAGACGCGGATCATCGCGCGCATCCATCCGCGCCGGATCAACGTCCTGGCACCGCGAACGGAGCACACGCTACCGACGTCGATCCGCTGAGCAACAACGGACGACGCACCTATCGCGTCTGCAGCGCTGTGTCGAAGAACGCGAGCACCCGCCGGCGGTACTCCGTCGGATGCACGGTCAGCGCCGCCGTGTGCGGCGTGTCGTCGAGCGCCCAGAGCTCGGTCGACGCGGGTGCGGCGGCGCGGTACTCGCGCGTGTACGCGAGCTCGGCGGCGCCAGCGGAGATCAGCAAGACCGGTCGCGGGGCGATGTCGCGCATCGCGTCTTCGAGCGCGATCGGCCGTGGCGCGGCCGTGAAGAGCTCGATCGTCCGCGTCTGCAGCCAGTAGTGCGGGATGCCGAGATACCGGTTCCAGCCGGGGATCGACTTGGTGTCCTCCACCGTTCGGATCGCACCCGCGCCCTCCGCGACGACGGCCCGGATGCGAGCGTCGCTCGCTGCGGCCGAGATCGCCTCCTCGCCACCCATCGACAGCCCGAGCACGCCGATGCGCTGCCGGTCGACGTCCGGCTGATCGACGAGGAACCCGACCGCACCGGCGATATCCAGGTCGCCCCACCAGCCGCCCGTCATCCCGACCCCGCCGCTCGCGCCGAAGCCGCGGCTGTCGAACAACAGCGCGCCGTAGCCGGCTCGGTTGAGCAACGCGGCGTGGTCGAGGACCGCGGAGCGCGTCGATCCGGCACCGTGCAGCAGCGCGACGGCGGCACCGTTTCGCGAGGGCAGGTACCACCCGGACAGCGTGACGCCGTCCGGCGTCCGGAAGGAAACGTCGCGGTAGACGAGGCTGATGTCGGCGGGCGTCCGGCGCCCGACCGGGATCGGCGGCACGTGCGTGAGCATCAACCCCACCGCGACCGGCATGACGAGGTAGTACAGGACGAGCAGCGCGATCGGCACCGCGGCGAGGCGGCGCCACCGGCGAAGGGGGCGGATGAGGCGAACGCTTCCGACCGCGAGCACGACGACGGACGCGAGGAGGATCGGGACGGCGATCCAGTCGACGGGTCCGAGGCCCGCCGTGACCACCGCGTAGGCCCGCACGCCGACCACACCCGTAACCCCGACCACGCCCACGACCACCGCGACCCATGCCGTCGCCGCGCGCTTGACCGACGGTCGGTCGAGCGTCGTCGAGCTGGTCGCCTCGTGCCGCCCAACGTCCGACGAGCGATCAGTCATCGTTCGCATGTGGACCTCCGGTCTGTATCAGACGCCGGCCCGGCCGCACCGTTCGTGCGGGTCCGAGTCAGCTCTGGCTCCGTCGCACGGCGGTGACGACCGCCAGCACGGCTGCGGCCGCCGTGCCGATCACGGCGATGACCGCACCGGCCGCGACCCGTCCGCCCGATCCGCTCACGATGCTCGAGCCGATCGCGATGGCGTCGTCCGAGCGCACCGACATCGCCGCCGAGATCGTGTACGTGCCTTGCGTCGAGGTGTCGAAGGTGCCGACGGCTTGACCGACGACGCCGCTCGGTCCGTCGTACCGAACGTCCCCGCCGTACTCGCGCACGGCGACCCGGCTGCCGTCGGGCGCCGTCACGCGCAGGTCGAGCATCTCCAACGTCGGCCGGCCCGGACCCTCGTAGTACACGACGCGCCCCGTGGAGCCCGGAAGCCGCAGCGTCACCCGCCCCGGGACGGCCGTCCGTGCGAAGCCGTCGATGTCGTGGCGGAGGTCGACGAACGCGAACACCGCCCACGTGACGCCGCCGAGGACGGCCACGACGGCGACGGCGGCCGCCAGGCCGTATCCGGGCTTCGATCGTTTCGTCCGCCGGGTCGGCGTGGGCGGCACGGCGGCCGGGGCCGCCGTGCGACGCGCACTCGTGTCGAGCGGTGACATCAGGGGTCCTCCTTCCGGCGGCGCTCGGTGGCTTCGACGCCGCCCGACGCCACTGTCCGGCCACCGGCCGGAGCAGCGTGAGGGCGAGCGACCCTCGAGCCGCGGGACGGCCGCCAGGGCCGCCTCGCCCCGAAGGCCGAAGGTCCCGTCCGGCCCGGGAAGGTCCTACCTCACGAGAGGGCTCTCGACCGCTGGCCGAGCCGGGCGCCCGAACGATGCTGCTCGCGTCGGACGTTCCAGCGGTGGGCTGGGAAGGAGGGTGCGAGATGGCACGGGAGACGGTTTCGCTCCAGGAGCCGACGGTCGCCAGGTGGTTGTTCAACTCCACCGACGCCGCCTGGATCTGGCTCGTCGTACGCCTGTACCTCGGCTACGAGTGGCTGCACGCGGGCTACGAGAAGATCTTCCAGGAGCACTGGCTGAGCAGCACGGCGCCGCTCAAGGGGTTCATCGGCTACGCGCTGCAGGGGGCGGGGAAGGGCGATCACTCGGCCGTCAACTACGGCTGGTACGCCGCGTTCCTGCGGTGGGTCGGCGGCGACGGCGCCCCGTTCATGTCGAAGCTGATCGCGATCGGCGAGTTCACGATCGGGATCCTGCTGATCCTGGGTCTGTTCACCGGGATCGCCGCGTTCCTTGCCGGCATCCTGAGCGTCTCGTTCGGGCTGGCGGGTGTCGCGGGTGTGAATCCCGCGTTCTTCGTGATGGAGGTCCTCCTGATCCTCGCGTGGCGGAACGCGGGCTACATCGGCCTCGACCGCTGGGTCCTGCCGGCCCTCGGCACGCCGTGGGAGCCGGGCAAGGTGTTCGAGGAGCGGAACGTGCACAGGGCGCATCAGGTCGCCTGACGTCTCGCTCGAGCAACGCCGTGAAGGCGAGGGCGGGGGCTGCGGCCCCCGTCTTCGCGCAAGAGGAACGCAGATCTGGAAGCGGTGATGAGGCGATGATCGGAACGCGAACGCAGATCACGGTCGACGGCAACGAGGCGGCGGCGCGCGTCGCCCACCGTCTATCGGAGGTGATCGCGATCTATCCGATCACGCCGTCCTCGCCGATGGGCGAGCTGGCCGACGCGTGGTCGGCCGCCGGCAAGCGGAACCTGTGGGGTGTCGTTCCGCAGGTCGTCGAGATGCAGAGCGAGGCCGGTGCCGCGGGAGCCCTCCACGGCGCGCTGCAGGCGGGGGCGCTCGCGACGACGTTCACCGCGTCCCAGGGCCTGCTTCTGATGATCCCGAACATGTACAAGATCGCCGGCGAGCTCACGCCCGCGGTCTTCCACGTCGCGGCACGCGCGATCGCGACGCACGCGCTCTCGATCTTCGGCGACCACAGCGACGTGATGGCCGCGCGCTCGACCGGATGGGCGATGCTGGCCTCGTCGTCGGTCCAGGCGACCCACGACCTCGCGCTCGTCGCGCACGCGTCGACGCTCGAGACACGGGTCCCGTTCGTCCATTTCTTCGACGGGTTCCGGACCTCGCACGAGGTCAACGTGATCGAGGCGCTCGACGACGACGTGCTCCGTGCGATGGTCGACGAGCACCTCGTCCGCGCGCACCGCGAGCGCGGCCTGTCCCCCGACCGGCCCGTCCTCCGCGGGAGCGCGCAGAACCCGGATGTGTTCTTCCAGGCGCGCGAGGCGTCGAACCCGTATCACCAGATCGCGCCGCAGGTCGTTCAGTTCACGATGGACCGCTTCGCCGAGCTGACCGGCCGCGCGTATCACCTCTTCGACTACATCGGCGATCCGGAGGCCGAACGGGTCGTCGTGCTCATGGGCTCCGGCGTGGGAGCCGTCCAGGAGACGGTCGAGGCCCTTCGGGCCGCCGGCGAGAAGGTCGGCGTCCTCGAGGTCCGCCTGTTCCGGCCGTTCTCGGCGCAGGGCTTCGTCGACGCGCTGCCGCCGACCGCGAAGGCGGTCGCGGTGCTGGATCGGACGAAGGAGCCGGGGGCGCCCGGCGAGCCGCTGTACCAGGACGTCGTGACGTCGCTGGCGGAGGCCGTCGGCGCCCGCCGCCGCGACACGATGCCCCGGGTGATCGGCGGCCGGTACGGGCTGGCGTCCAAGGAGTTCGACCCGGCGATGGCCAAGGCGGTGTTCGATGAGCTCCGGCGGGACGAGCCGAAGCGCGGGTTCACGGTCGGCATCGCCGACGACGTCACCCGCACGTCGCTCGACGTCGATCGATCGTTCTCGACCGAGCCGGACGACGTCGTGCGCGCCGTGTTCTACGGGCTCGGCGCCGACGGCACGGTGAGCGCCAACAAGTCGAGCGTGAAGATCATCGGCGACTCGACCGACCTCTTCGCGCAGGGCTACTTCGTCTACGACTCGAAGAAGTCGGGCACGATGACGACGTCGCACGTGCGGTTCGGGCCGCGGCCGATCCGGTCGTCGTACCTGATCTCCCGCGCGAACTTCGTCGCCTGCCACCAGTTCGGCTTCCTCGAGCGGACCGACGTGCTCGAGGTCGCCGAGCCGGGCGCGACGTTCCTGCTGAACAGCCCGTACGGCCCCGACGAGGTCTGGAACCACCTGCCGGTCGAGACCCAGCGTCAGCTGATCGACAAGGCTCTGCGCTTCTACGTCGTCGACGCGCAGAAGGTCGCGAACGAGGTCGGCCTCGGCGCGCGGATCAACACGGTGCTCCAGACGTGCTTCTTCGCGCTGTCCGGCGTGCTGCCACGCGACGAGGCGATCGCCAAGATCAAGGCCGCGATCGAGAAGAGCTACGGCAAGCGCGGCCAGAGCGTGCTCGACATGAACTTCGCCGCCGTCGACAAGGCGCTCGAGGGACTCCGCGAGGTCACCGTGCCCGCGACGGTGACGAGCACGACCGCGATCCTGCCCCCTGTTCCGGACGAGGCGCCCGACTTCGTGAAGCGCGTGACCGCCGCGATGATCGCCGGGCACGGCGACCTGTTGCCGGTCTCGGCGCTGCCCGTGGACGGAACGTTCCCGACGGCGACCACGCAGTGGGAGAAGCGCTCGATCGCGCAGGAGATCCCGGTCTGGGACCCGTCGATCTGCATCGACTGCGCCAAGTGCGCGATCGTGTGCCCGCACGCCGCGATCGGGATGAAGGTGTTCGAGCCATCGGCGCTCGACGGCGCGCCCGCGACCTTCAAGCACCGGGAGTGGAAGGACCGCGAGCATCCCGGTCTGCGGATGACGATCCAGGTCGCGCCCGACGACTGCACCGGGTGCGGTGTATGCGTCGACGTGTGCCCGGCCCGATCCAAAGAGGTCGTCAAGCACAAGTCGATCGACATGGAGCCGAAGCTCCCCCACCTGGACGAGGAGCGCGGCAACTACGCGTTCTTCGGGACGATCCCGACGCCCGAGCGCCGGGACGTGAAGCTCGAGACGATCAAGGGCTCGCAGCAGATCGCGCCTCTGTTCGAGTTCTCGGGCGCGTGCGCCGGCTGCGGCGAGACGCCGTACCTCAAGCTCCTCACCCAGCTGTTCGGCGATCGGATGGTCGTCGCGAACGCGACCGGGTGCTCGTCGATCTACGGCGGCAACCTGCCGACGACGCCGTGGAGCCGGGACCGGTTCGGACGCGGCCCCGCCTGGGCGAACTCGCTGTTCGAGGACAACGCGGAGTTCGGGCTCGGGATGCGCCTGGCGCTCGACCACGAGGAGGCGTACGCCCGCGAGCTCGTGGACGCGCTTCGCGCGGAGATCGGCGAGGACCTCGCAGCCGCGATCCTCGCCGCCGACCAGACGACGGAGGAGGCGATCGCCGCGCAGCGCGACCGCGTCGCGGAGCTGAAGCGCCGGCTCGGCTCGGTCGACCGTGACGAGGCGCGGGCGCTGCTCGGGATCGCCGACGGGCTCGTCCGCCGGAGCGTGTGGATCGTCGGTGGCGACGGGTGGGCCTACGACATCGGGTTCGGCGGGCTCGACCACGTCCTCGCGTCCGGGCGGAAGGTGAAGATCCTCGTCCTCGACACGGAGGTCTATTCCAACACCGGTGGGCAGGCGTCGAAGGCGACGCCGCGCGGCGCCGTCGCGAAGTTCGCCTCGGCCGGCAAGCGTGTCGGCAAGAAGGACCTCGGGATGATCGCGGCGGACTACGGCAACGTGTACGTCGCGCACATCGCGCTCGGCGCCGACAACATGCAGACGATCAAGTCGCTGGTCGAGGCCGAGTCGTACGACGGGCCGGCGCTCGTCATCGCGTACAGCACGTGCATCGAGCACGGGATCGACATGGCGACCTCGATGACGCACCAGCTCGAGGCCGTCCGCAGCGGGTACTGGCCCCTGTACCGGTACGATCCGCGCCACGCCGAGACCGGCGACCACCCGTTCCAGCTCGACAGCAAGAAGCCGACGATCCCGCTCCGCGAGTTCGAGAGCAAGGAGGCGCGGTTCGCGATGCTCCAGCGGACGCGTCCGGACGAGGCCGACGAGCTGCTCCGGCTGGCACAGGACGACGTCGACGAGCGGTGGCGGTTCTACGAGCAGCTGGCCGGCGTCGAGCGGATCGCCCCGGGCGAGATGGACGCGTCCGTCGATGGACACGCGCCCGCGACGAGCGAGGAGGTTCCGTCATGACCGTCGACATGCGCACGAGGTACCTCGGACTGGAGCTCTCGGGGCCGGCCGTCCCCTCGGCGTCCACCCTGTCGTCGCGTATCGACACGCTGAAGCGCCTGCAGGACGCCGGCGCCTCGGCGGTCGTGATGCAGTCGCTGTTCGAGGAGCAGATCGAGCACGAGGAGCTCGAGATCCACCGGTTCCTCGAGGCCGGGTCGGACAGCAACGCCGAGGCCAGCACGTACTTCCCGGAGCTCGAGGACTACAACACCGGCCCGGACGCGTACCTGGCGCACCTCGAGGCGACCAAGCAGGAGCTCGAGATCCCCGTGATCGGATCGCTGAACGGGTCCTCGTCGGGCGGATGGGTCCGCCACGCGAAGCTGATCCAGGACGCCGGCGCCGACGCGCTGGAGCTGAACGTGTACGTCGTCGCGGCCGACCCGGCCGACACCGCCGAGGGCATCGAATCGCGGTACCTGGACCTGGTCCAGGAGGTTCGGTCGTCGGTGTCGATCCCGCTCGCGGTCAAGGTCGGCCCGTACTTCACCGCGTTCGCCAACATGGCGCATCGGCTGGTTCGCGCCGGCGCCGACGGCCTCGTGCTGTTCAACCGGTTCCTCCAGCCCGACATCGACCTCGAGACGCTCGGGGTCGATCCGACGCTCCACCTGTCGTCGCCGGAGGAGGTCCGGCTGCCGCTCCGGTGGATCGCGATCCTGAAGGGTCGCGTCGACGCGTCGCTCGCCGCGACGACCGGCGTCCACACGGCCGCCGACGCGATGAAGCTGATCCTCGCCGGCGCCGACGTCACGATGATGGCGTCCGCGTTGTTCGAGCACGGACCCGAGCGCCTCGCCGAGGTGCTCGCGGGGGTTCGGACGTGGCTCGAGGAGCGCGAGTACGTGTCGCTCGAGCAGGCGAAGGGCAGCGTGAGCCAGGCGTCGTGTCCCGATCCGGACGCGTTCGAGCGGTCGAACTACATGCGGGTCGTGACGAGCTACACCAGCGCGTTCGACTGGCGCGGATCGGCGGTCGAGCCGCGCGCGTAGCGCGGGTACGGCCGCCGCGGCCGACGACCGATCACACGGGCCGGTGGTCCCGCGATGTCCGCACCACGCGACCCCCCGACGGTTCCCCCGCACCGTCGAGAGTGGGACCCGGGAGGCCGGCATGCGGTACCTCGACCGAGCGCATCTCGAACGGATGGTTCGAACGCTGATCGACGACGGCTACGAGGTCGTCGGTCCGACCGTCCGCGACGGCGCCGTCGTCCTCGCCCCGATCACCGGCCTGGATGCGCTTCCCGGACCGGTGCGCGAGGCGCAGGCCGCCGGCCGCTACCGTCTCGAGACGAGCTCGCGGCCGACGACGTTCGGCACGGCGCACGGCCCCGATGGCGCCAAGCGCTTCCTGTTCCCGCCTCGCGAGCTCCTCGCGACGATCACGCCCGACGGCACCGCGACGCCGGCCGGGGATCCGGCCGAACGCCCGGTGGCGTTCCTCGGTCTGCACGCGTGCGACCTCCGGGCGATCGAGGTCCACGATCGCGTGTTCCTCGACGTCGATCCGGCGTACCGACGCCGCCGGGAGGCGGCCGTCCTCATCGGCCTCGACTGCGCGGAGCCGGCCGAGACCTGCTTCTGCACGTCGATGGGCGGCGGCCCTCGATGCACCGCGCCGTTCGACGTCGCGCTCGCCGAGGTCGACGAGGGGTTCGTGGCGCGGCCGGGTTCGGACGTCGGCAGCGACCTGCTCGACCGGATCGAGGCGCCGAACGCGAGCGCCGAGGAGATCGCGGCGGCGGAGGCCTCGAGCGAGGCGGCGGTCGCGGCGATCCGGCGGCGCGTCGACACGCGCGATCTGCCCGGCGTGCTGCGCCGGGCCGCGATGAGCCCTCGATGGTCGGACATCGCCGAGCGCTGTCTCGCGTGCTCCAACTGCACGGACGTCTGTCCGACGTGCTTCTGCCACGACGTCGTCGACGGCGTCTCGATCTCGGGCGACGTCGCAACGAGGTCGAGGGAGTGGGCGAGCTGCTTCAGCACCGATCACAGCTGGATCGCGGGCGGCGCCGTTCGACCGGATCGGGCGTCGCGGTACCGCCAGTGGCTCACGCACAAGTTCGGGACGTGGGTCGAGCAGTTCGGCACATCGGGCTGCGTCGGATGCGGCAGGTGCATCACGTGGTGCCCGGTCGGCATCGACGTGACCGAGGAGCTCGCGGCGCTGCGCGCCGAGGACGCGGAGGTTCCGGCGTGATCACCGCCGAGCAGCAGACATCCGCGCGCGACCCGGAGGGCGTCCCGGCCCGCCTCGCCGTGATCGACCGCATCGTCCCGGAGACCGAGGACTCGTCGACGTTCTGGACCAGGTGGCGTCACGGTGACGGGCAGGGATACCGGTTCGCGCCCGGTCAGTTCAACATGCTCTACCGGTTCGGCGTCGGCGAGGTCCCAATCTCGATCAGCTCGGATCCGTCGCATACGGACCACATCGGGCACACGATCCGGTTCGTCGGGCGGGTGACCGACACGTTCCGAACGCTGCGCCCCGGCGACGTCCTCGGCGTCAGAGGACCCTTCGGCTCGAGCTGGCCGCTCGACCGGGCGGTCGGCCGTGACCTGGTGATCGTCGCCGGCGGCCTCGGGATCTGCCCGGTGCGCCCGGCCGTCGAGCACGCGCTCCGCCATCGCGACCGGTTCGAGCGCGTGGTGCTCCTGCTCGGCGCGCGGACGCCCGCGTTGTTCCCGTACGGCGACGAGCTGCGGAGATGGGTCGCGCGGAGCGAGGACCTCGGAGTCGAGATCCACCTGAGCGTCGACGAGGCCGATGACGGCTGGCGGTACCGGACCGGCGTCGTCACCACGCTGTTCGCCGACGCCGGTCTTCGGCCGGATCGCTCGACCGCGTTCGTGTGCGGGCCCGAGGTGATGATGCGGTCCGCGTGCCGCGGGCTCGTGGAGGCCGGGTTCGACGAGCACGACGTCCACCTCTCGATGGAGCGCAACATGCAGTGCGCGATCGGGATCTGCGGGCACTGCCAGGTCGGGCCGGTGTTCGTGTGCCGGGACGGACCGGTGTTCCCGTACGCGCGCGTCCGCTCGCTGTTGGAGGTGCCGGCGCTATGACGGCCTCGACGTCGAACGACACGCGGACCCGTCCGCGGATCGCCGTGTTCAAGCTCGCGTCCTGCGACGGCTGCCAGCTGCAGCTGCTGGACGCGGAGGAGGCGCTCGTCGAGCTCGCCGGCGCGGTCGACATCGTCAACTTCGCCGAGGCCTCGAGCAGGATCGAGCCCGGACCGTACGACGTCGCCCTGATCGAGGGGTCCGTCTCGACGCCCGAGCTCGAGGAGCAGGTCCGTGGGATCCGCGAGGCGTCGAGCGTCCTGATCACCATCGGGGCGTGCGCGACGAGCGGGGGGATCCAGGCGCTCCGCAACGGGACGGGCCGGCTCGACGCATTCGTGCGCACCGTGTATCCGACGCCGGCGTACATCGACGCGCTCGCCGATTCACATCCGGTCTCCGACTACGTCGAGGTCGATCTGGAGCTGACCGGCTGCCCGGTCGACCGCGCGCAGCTGCTCGCGTCGCTGACGTCGCTGCTGCACGGGGCCGCGCCGAGGATCTCGACGTCGCCGGTCTGCCTGGAGTGCAAGCGTCGCGGCAACGTCTGCGTGCTCGTCGCGCGCGGGGAGCCCTGCCTCGGGCCGGTCACGCGGACGGGCTGCGGCGCGCTGTGCCCGGCCTTCGGCCGCGGCTGCTTCGGCTGCTTCGGTCCGGCGGACGAGTCGATCAACGTCCCGGCGCTCTCCCGGCGATTCCGGGACGACGGGCTCACCCGCGAGCAGGTCGTCGACCGCCTCCGGTTCATCACCGGATGGGCGCCGGCCTTCCGCGACACCGCCGCGGCGTTGGACGGCGAGGAGGAGGCGGGGTGACGCATCGATCGGTCGAGGTTCCGGTGATCGCGCGCGTCGAGGGCGAGGGGGCGCTCCACGTCGCCGTCGACGACGGCCAGATCACGGATCTGCGCCTGGAGATCTACGAGCCACCCCGGTTCTTCGAGGCGTTCCTCGAGGGGCGACACGCCGCGGAGGTGCCCGACATCGTGCCCCGCATCTGCGGCATCTGCCCGGTCGCCTATCAGATGAGCGCGATCCTCGGGCTCGAGGAGCTGTTCGGCGTCGTGCCACCCGGCGGCACCGTCGAGCTGCGACGGCTCCTGTACTGCGGCGAGTGGATCGAGAGCCACGTCCTGCACATCTTCCTGCTGGCGGCGCCCGACTTCCTCGGCTTCCACGACGCGATCGAGATGACGACGGAGCATCCGGAGCTCGTGCGGACGGCGTTGTCGATCAAGCGCGTCGGCAACGATCTCATGGCCGCGATCGGCGGGCGCGAGATCCACCCGGTGTCCCCTCGGATCGGAGGGTTCTGGGCCGTGCCGACGCGCGACACGCTCCTCGCGTTGCGCCCGCGGATCCGATGGGCGCTCGATCAGATGTCCGCCGTGGCCGACTTCGTCGCGTCGCTCGACGCGCCGGCGTTCCCGCGGCCGGCGGAGCTCGTCTCGATGGTGAGCGAGACGGAGTATCCGATCACGCACGGCGAGATGGCCTCGACCGCCGGACGCAGGTGGGTCGCCACGACGTACGAGGACGTCACGCGCGAGCTGCAGGTCGAGCACTCCAACGCGCTCCACTCCGTGATGGCCGACACCGGAACGCCGTACTTCCTCGGGCCGCTCGCGCGGATCAACCTCAACGCCGAGCATCTGACGCCGGTCGCGCGCGAGATCGCGGGCCGGCTCGGTCTCGGATCGCCCGAGCCGGATCCGTTCGCCTCGATGGCCGCCCGCGTGGTCGAGACGACGCTGGCGCTCGAGGAGTCGCTGCGCATCGTCGAGGCCTACGCGCCGCCCGACCCGCCCTTCGTCGAGGTCGCCCCGCGCGCCGGTCGGGCGACGTGGACGACGGAGGCGCCGCGCGGAACGCTGTACCACCGGTACGACGTCGCCGACGACGGAACGATCCTGGCCGCCAAGATCGTGCCGCCGACGTCCCAGAACCTCCGACACATGGAGGCGGATCTGCGCGCGTTCCTACCTGGCGTGCTCGACCGGCCCGACGACGAGCTGCGGCGGCTGTCCGAGATGGTCGTGCGCAACTACGACCCGTGCATCAGCTGCGCGACGCACTTCCTGCGCGTCGACGTCGAGCGGCGGTAGCCGTGCGCGTCCGCGTGATCGGCTGCGGCAACCGCGACCGCCGGGACGACGCGGCCGGCATCCTTGCCGTCGAGCGCGTCGCGCCGACGCTCGCCGGGCTGCCGGACGTCGACGTCTGCGCGACGGCCACCGCGCTCGACGTCGTCGAGCTGCTCGAGGGCATCGACGCCGCGGTGCTCGTCGACGCGGTGCGGTCGCAGGAGGCCGGGACGCCGCCCGGAACGGTCGTCCTCGGAACGTCGGGCGTTCCGGCATCGGTCCGTGCGTCGCTGTCCTCGCACGGGCTCGGTCTGGCCGAGGCGGCGGCGCTGGCCGCCGCCGTCGGACGCGGGCCGCGGATCGTCTTCGTCGGCGTCGAGGCGGCAGACACGTCCCACGGCGCCGAGCCGTCACCGGAGGTCGCGGCGGCGATCCCGCGGATGGCCGCGATGATCGAGGCCGAGGTGCGCGCGCTGCGCTCGCCGGTGGGGTCGAAGGCGCCGGCCGCGGAGGGCCGACCGGCCTAGCGCGGTCGTCCGGCCGGCGACCACCATGATCGCAGCGGATCGAGGAGGCGTCGTGGCGACCAAGGTGCCGTCCAGACCGACCGTCGCGCCGGACGCGCGTCGGATCGAAGTTCGGGGCATCGTCCAGGGCGTCGGCTACCGGCCGTTCGTCTGGCGGGAGGCGACCCGTCGCGGCATCGCGGGGCGCGTCCGCAACCGCGGCGGTGTCGTCGAGATCCAGGCGGAGGGCACCGCGGCGGCGCTCGACGAGTTCGTGCGCGCGCTGCGCGTCGACGCCCCGCCGCTCGCGCGCGTCGACGCCGTCGCCGCGTCGCCGACCAGACCGGCCGGGCTCCGAGGCTTCGAGGTCGAGCCGAGCGCGACGACGTCCGGCGGGGTCCGGTCGGTGCCGCCCGACGCGGCGACCTGTCCGGCGTGCGTGCGAGAGCTGTTCGATCCGGCCGACCGACGATACCGGTATC
>JBKPTC010000126.1:0-11092 GCA_046735355.1 bacterium | reverse complement strand
CCCCGGGTCCGCGCGCACGATCCCGGCGGCCGATCGGCCGGTTGACCGAGGCCGTGAAGGCTTCATAACGTCGAGGCATAAGACGGGCTCCGAGCGAACGCTCGATCGGTGAGGAGGAGCATGCGTATGCGCGTGGCAAAGCTCGTTTCGATCGCTGCGATGCTGACAGTCGCGGTAGGCGTGCCGGCGCTTCCGGTTGCGGCGCAGACCGGCGGCGACGCCCGCGTCAGCGTGGGAAGTCCGCCGGGGCCGTTCTCCGCCAACAAGCAGAACGAGCCGGCCGTCGCGGTGGACCAGCGCCATCCGACCATCCTCGCGGCCGGCGCCAACGACAATATCGACATGGAGAACTGCAACGCCGGCCCGGACAACGACTGCCCGTTCACCGACGGCGTCGGGGTGTCGGGCATCTACTTCTCGTTCGACTCGGGACAGACGTGGACGCAGCCGACGTACACGGGTCTCACTGCGCGGAACTGCAACGGGGTGCCCGGCGACGACGACCCGCTCTGCGAGCCGCACGTCGGCCCGATCGGAACGCTGCCGAACTACTACGAGAACGGCCTGGTGTCCGACGGCGACGCGGCGCTGGCGTTCGGGCCGGTGCCCGGACGCAACGGGTTCTCGTGGAACAACGGATCGCGGCTGTACTACGCGAACCTCGCTGCCGAGGTGCCCGGTCAGAACGCGTTCCGCGGCGCGGAGGCGATCGCCGTCTCACACACGGACGACGTTCAGGCGGCGGCCACCGGCCACGAGAGCGCGTGGAGCGACCCGGTGATCGCGAGCAAGCAGAACGCGGCGCTGTTCTCCGACAAGGAGCAGATCTGGGCCGACAACGCGGCCTCGAGCCGGTTCTTCGGCAACGTGTACGTCTGCTACGCAGGGTTCCGAAGCCTTCCCGGCGTGACCCAGCCGCTGTTCGTGGTGCGGTCGACCAACGGCGGCGCGACGTGGAAGCAGAAGCAGATCACGCCCGCCGCGAGCAACGCGGTGAGCCCGTTCGGGTTCGGCCGGTCGGGCTGCACGGTCCGAACCGACTCGAACGGCACCGTGTACGTGTTCGCGTACGCGTTCGCCGCGGGCATCAACGTCTCGGCGCAGGGCAAGATCGTGATGTTCAAGTCGAACGACGGCGGCGTCCATTGGACAAAGGGCCGGAACCTGTTCACCGTCGGCGACACGTGCTGGTACTACGAGCCGTCGATCGGCCGGTGCGTCGAGGACGGCGTCGCCGGTGCGCGGTCGGACCTGTCGGCGTCGCCCTCGGTCGACATCGCGAACGGCGCGCCTTCGGGCAACGACGCGACCGACCGGATCGTGCTGTCGAGCGTCGACGGAACGGCGGGACTGAACCACGAACGCGTCGTGTTCTCCACGTCTGCCGACGGTGGACGGACGTGGAGCGGGCTGCGGAACGTGACGCAACCCGGCGACCGCGGCTACTACTCGGCGCCGGCGATCTCGCCGAACGGCTCGGACGTATGGCTCGTGTACAACGCGTTCACCACGCCGTTCCGGAACCGCACGCTGGGGGCGAGCAACGCGCGGCTGCTCGTCGGCGTCGTGCTGCACGCCGACGTGACGGGCGGCGGCGTCGGCCCGTTCGCGGAGGTCCATCGCGGCGCATCCGGTGACGCGCGCGGAAGCAGTCAGAACAACCTCGCTGCCGAGTTCCTCGGCGACTACGTCTACGCCGCGGCGACGAGGTCGTACGGCGCGGCCGTCTGGAACGACGTCCGCCACGCCGACAACTGCCCGGCGATCGACGCGTACCGCCAGGAGCTCCACGAGGAGGCTGTGGCGACCGGGCTTCGGACCGCCGAGGCCGAGGAGCCGCGCGGCATCCAGGCTCGCGAGCAGAAGGGCCGGGCGCAGGAGGACGAGACCGTGGCGCCGGCCGTGCAGGCGAACTGCCCGATCACGTTCGGCAACTCGGACATCTACGGCGGGTCGTACGCCGATCCCACGCCGTAGCGGTCGCAGGCGGCGGCGGAGGGGCGCGCTCGAAGCGCCCCTCCGCCCCGTCGTGCGTTCCTAGCCGCTCGCGTCCGCAGACGGCTCGACCGCGCTGTCATTGGCCTCGTCCGGACGCTTGCCGCCGGGCGCCGGGCCCGGCGGTGGCGGCCCGAAGTCGGACACCTGCTTGCCTCCGGCCGGATAGCCGCCGCGCGTCTCTCGATCCTTGCGATCGCTCGTCGCGTTCTTGGGCATCGCGCTCCTCAGACCTCGAAGAAATCGAGGTACTCGACCTCGGCCCACCGGACGAGGATAGAGGACCCCTTGGAGACGGGCATGCCGTCGTCGTCCAGGAGGAACTCGCCGGTCTCGGGATCGAGCTCGACCGCGTCGACGAGGAACAGGTCGGGGTCCTCCGGATAGCCGGCCGCGTACGAGCGGACGCCGTCCTCGTTCTCGCCGAACGCGCCGGCCAGCCAGATGCCGCTCTTCATCCGAAGCCGAACCCATCCGTCCGGCCGCGAGCCGAAGAGCTTGTCCCAGGCGCGCGGCGCGGGATCCGGTCCGGTGAACGCGCGGGCCCACGACGCGCCCGTCCGCGTGCCTCGGCCGACGATCGTGCCGACCGCCGTCGGCAACGCCACGAACAGGAGGACGGCCGGCCAGAACGCGAGCGGAGCGTCTCCATCCGCCGCGCGTCCGGTCCGGACGTAGTCGATCCACAGGCGGTACGTCAGCGGCGCGACGGCCGCGTGAAGGAACGCGGAGAACCCGACGAAGCGCAGGACGCGGTCGGACAGTCGAATGCCCCACGCGCCGACCTGCCGCTCGAACGCCCAGACGTACAGCGCGCCCGGAAGCAGCGCGACGACGAGGACGGCGAGGGCCTGAAACGTCTCGGGCATGCGCCGACCGTAGCGCCGGCCACCGACGTCGAGACAAGCCCGGATCGTCTCGGACCGCTTGGGAGCGTAGACCCCGTTCCGCGATCACGGTGAGAGTGCGAGCATGGCAACG
Source organism: bacterium (assembly GCA_046735355.1). Lineage (GTDB taxonomy): Bacteria > Actinomycetota > UBA4738 > UBA4738 > HRBIN12 > DATAEU01. The sequence continues at coordinate 8,116 of JBKPTC010000126.1, read as the reverse complement.
TGTCCGACGACTACTCGCTGCCAGCCGCGCTCGCCTCCCTGGATCCGGACCTCGTGCGACGGTGGACGATCAGCGACGACGTCGACCGAACCGTCGAGATCGAGACGGCGAGCACGCCCGACCTCGAGTACCTCGTCGAGACCGTCCCCGTCGGCGTTGTGAGCGCGATCGACGACTTCCTCGATCAGTTCGGAGCGCAACCGCCCGAAGGCGTCGTCTGGCTCGGTGATCTCGCACAGGCGTCGCTGGAGGCGTCGACGGAGCTCACGCGACGTCGCAGCGAATAGGCGGCTACGGCGCGCTAGCTCGAGACGGCGGGGTCCGGGCGGCGCCGCGTCGGGCGGGCGGCTCCCTCGAGACGGCGCCGCCCGCGTGCACCGACGCGTGTGCGTCGACACCGTGAACGGAACCCGCCGGCTGCGATGACCGGTGCGCGTCGCCGGCGTCTGCGGCTGCCGCGGCCTGGTCCGGCGGGGCATGCTGCGGATCGCGTGCTGCGTGACCTTCCCCGCGGCTCGAATGGCCGGCGCGACGCGGACGGCCGCTTGCCTCGTCAGTAACGTCACCGCCCCGCCGCGGTCGCGACGACGCCGTCGCCGGAGGTCGGGTCGGCGCGGTCGCTCCGCCCGGCTCGACGACCGTCGTCGATCGCCGCCCCGCTTGCTCCGCATGTGGTGACCGAACCGAGATCCCGACGTCTTCGAGCACCCGCGCGATCGGATCCTCGAGCGGAGCGGGCAGGACGTTGGCCATGGCGCCGCCCGCGGAGGCCACGATCGTTCCGAAGGCCAGCGTCGCCGCGAGCCGGGCGCGGCGAACGCCGTGGCGACGGACGGCGCCGTCCCGCCGGATGCGCCGCTCGAGCAGGACGAGCGCCGCGCGAACGTCGACGCGCTCTCGCGAGAGCTCGGCGGCCGACGCCGGCGACCGCAGAACACGCAGCGTTCGGGCCACCTCGCGATGTGCGGGCGGGAGGACGTCGGGATGAACGTCGACCGCGACCAGCCGATCGATCTCCTCGGGATCGAACTCGTCGGGCGCGGCGGCCGCCGGTCTCACGAGACCGCCTCCTCCGGCGACACCAGCCAGTGCAACGTGCGCAAGGCCTGCGTCTGCAGGCCTCGGACGGAGCCGGCCGGACGATCGAGCAGATCCGCCACCTCCTCGACGGAGAGCTCGCCGAGCACGCGGAGCAGAACCACCTCGGCCTGATCCCGCGGGAGCCGCGCCACGGCGGCGAGCGCGGACCGAACGCCGAACCCTGCCATGCCGTCGTCGTCCTCGGCACGAGCGTCCTCGCCCTCGGGCGGGGCCTCGCGTGCGATCGGCGCCGATCCGCCGTCTCGGGCGTCCGCGCGCCGCCGTGCGGTCGCCAGGCCGAGCGCGTACCAGGCGTGCTCGTCGCCGTCGAACCGGTCGAGCTGCGCGACGACCTCGACCCACGTCTCCGCGGCCAGGCGCTGCTCGTCGGAGGGAGCGAGGACGCTCAGATACCGCACGAGCCTCGGCTGCAACAGCCGGTACAGCGTCGTGACGGCCGATTCGTCCCCCGTCTTCGCGCGCGCGACTACCCCGCGGAACTCGTCGGCGCGCACGTCGGCCCCGCGACGCCGGCGGCGATCCCGCCGACGACGGTTCACGTCGCGGCCCGTCGCGCCGTCGCCTCGACCATCATCGCTCCCGTATACCCGCGGTCGGGATGATCCTGCGCCGTGGTCGCAGTTCCGCACGAGGGGGTGAACGACCTAGTCCGCCTCGGCCGCGAGTCCTACAGCGACGGGGTCGCTCCCCGTCGAGCCCGTGCGACGTCCGGAAGCACGCGCCGGACGAGGAGGACGTCGCCACGCCGATGCGGACGTTTGGTGACAACCGCGTGACGTCTTCATCCCACGGGCGACGCGCGGGCGGTGAGATGCTAGGACTTCGGTATGGCGCGCCTCATCCGCTCGCGCTCGGTCGCTCTCGCGTCGCTCGCCGCGGTCGCGGTCGTCGCCGCGTTGGCGCTCACATCGGCCGGCGCCGCGACGACGCCGGACCTGCCGCCGGTCGCCGCCGATCGACTGATCGCCTCGGCGCTCGTCGCGTCCGCGGACCGGTCTCGGCCGGTGTCGGGAACGGTCGAGACACACCTCGACCTCGGCATCCCGCAGCTTCCGGGGTTCGCATCGAGCGCGGGCGCCTCCGGCCTGGCGGCCGTGCTGCTTTCGGATCAGACATTCAAGGTGTGGCGCTCGCCGGACGGCATCCGTATCGCGCAGCTCCTGCCCGCGGCCGAGCGCGACCTCTTCGTCACGCCGAACGACGCCTGGGTCTGGGATTCCAACCGATTCACCGCGTGGCACGCGGACCGCGGCAGTGCGTCGATTTCGGACGCCGTGCCGTCGCTCGCGGACGTCCGGTCGGTCGTCGCCGACCTGATCTCGCGACTGAAGGGGTACGCGACGGTCCAGGTCGCCGGGACAACCGAGGTCGCCGGCCGGCCCGCGTACCTCCTCCGGCTCACGCCCGCCGCCTCGTCGAGGACGCTCGTCGACCGGGTCGACGTCACCGTCGACGCCGCCACGAGGATCCCGCTCCGTCTGGAGGTGTTCGCGAGACGCGCGGCCGGCGCGGTCGTGCGGATCGGCTACACGTCGGTGTCGTTCGACGCGTTCGATCCGTCGGTGCTCCGGTTCACTCCCCCCGACGGCGCGCGAGTCAGGGAATTGCACCGGTCCGAGGACGACGCGCCCGCCGGCGCACCGACCGGGTTGCCCGACGTCCGGTGGTTCGGACGCGGGTTCGATCTCGTCGTCGCGGTGTCGGTGCCAACGATGCCGAAGGAGATCGCGCCGTTCTTCCCGTTCCGCGGGCCGCTGGCGTCGGCGGACGTCGTCGACCGCGGCGATCACGTGTGGATCGTTGCGGGACTCGTGCCGCCGGACGCACTCGCGGCGGTCGAACCCGCGCTGCGGTGAGCGAGGCCGCGCTCGAGACGAGCGGGCTGGCGAAGCGGTACGGCGAGGCGGACGTCGTGGCGGACCTCGACCTCCGCGTCGAGCGCGGCGAACTGTACGGCTTCCTCGGACCGAACGGCGCCGGCAAGACGACGACGATCCGGATGGCGCTCGGGCTGATCCATCCGTCGCGCGGCGAGGCGCGCCTGCTCGGCCGCTCCGTCTCCGGGCCGGAGCGCTCCGACGCGCTCCGCCGGACCGGCGCGATGATCGAGGAGCCGTCCTTCTATCGCTTCCTGTCGGGGCGGCGGAACCTCGAGGTGTTCGCACGGGCCGGTCGCGACCGGGACGACGTCCGGGCGCGCCTCGAGCGGATCGACGAGACGTTGCGGCGCGTCGGTCTCGGCGATGCGGCGGGCAAGCGCGTCAAGGCGTACAGCCAGGGGATGCGGCAGCGTCTCGGCATCGCGCTCGCGCTGCTCGGCCGGCCGGAGATGCTGGTCCTCGACGAGCCGACCAACGGCCTCGACCCGTCGGGCATGCGGGAGATCCGCGAGCTCCTCCGTTCGCTCGTGGACGAGGGCACGACGGTCTTCGTCTCCAGCCATCTCCTCGGCGAGGTCGAGGCCGTCTGCGATCGCGTCGGCGTCCTTTCGCGCGGACGGCTCGTCGCGGAGGGTCCACCGTCGACGCTCCGCGGCGGCGGGCGCACGTTCCGGTTCGACGTCGACGACGTCGAGCGAGCGATGCGCGCCGTCGAAGATGTCGCCGGCGTGCCGGCGGCGCTCGGTCGCGGCGGGCTCTCCTGCACGCTCTCGGACTCGACCGGGCCCGCGGACGTCAACGCGGCGCTCGTGCGCGCGGGCGTTCGCGTTTCCGCGCTGGTTCCCGAGCGCCGATCTCTCGAGGAGGTCTTCCTGGAGCTCGTCGAGGGCGACGATGATCCGCGCTGAGCTGATGAAGGCGGTCCGGCGCTGGAGGACGTGGCTGCTCGCGGCGGCGCTCGCCGGCATCCCGTGTCTGATCGCGATCGCCGTGAAGGCATCTCCGCCCACGCCCGCTGACGCCGAGGATGCGCCGCCGTTCATCGTGCAGATCGTGCACAACGGTCTGTTCGTCCCGCTGACCGGTCTGGCCGTGGTGCAGCCGTTCTTCCTCTCGCTCGCGGTCGGGTTGTTCGCGGGCGATGCCATCGCGGGCGAGGCTCAGGCCGGAACGCTGCGATCCCTGCTCGTTCGACCGGTCGAACGCCCGCGGCTGATCGGCGCGAAGTACGCGAGCGCGCTCCTGCTGATCGCCGTCATGCTGCTGGCCGTCGTCGCCGCGGGGCTCTTCGCGGGCGGTGTCGTCTTCGGTTTCGAGCCGCTGCCGACGCTGTCCGGTTCGACGTTGTCGGTTTCCGAGACGGTCCTTCGGATCCTCGGCGCGGCGGGCTACATCCTCGTCGCCGCGTTCGGCGTGATCGCCGTTGGGCTGTTCGTCTCGACGCTCACCGATTCGGGACCGGGCGCGATCGTCGCGACCGTCGTGGTGACGCTCGTCAGCCAGGTGCTCGACCAGATCCCGAGCCTGCGCGCGATCCACCCGTACCTGCCGACGCACGGCTGGCTCGGCTACACGGATCTGTTCCGCTTTCCGGTCGATTGGGGCTCGATGCGCTCGGGCGTGATCGTGTCGGCCGTCTACACGGTCGTCTTCCTCGGAGCGGCGCTCGCGTGGTTCGGCCGGAAGGACGTCGTCGCGTGACGCGACGCTATCCGAGCGCCGTGCGCGCCTTGTCGTTGTCCGACGTCACGGCCACCGCGCGGTTCCCCGTCGCGAGATACACGGCCTCGAAGTTCACGCCCGCGTCGGCGATCGCCCGAGCCATCCGGCCGAGCTCGCCCGGCCGGCTGACCGCGTCGGACGAAAGATCCATGACCATGGGATCCGACTCGCGGCTCACGCCGACGCCGACCGACTCGAGCGCCGAGCGCGCCGCCGACGCATCCTCGACCAGCAGATGCACGATCCCGCGGCCCTCGAACCCGAACCCGGCCATGCCCTCGATGTTCACGCCCGCGTTGCCGAGCGCCTCGCCGACCCGGGCGAGCTCCCCCGGCTGATCCTCCAGCACGACCAGCAGATCCGTCGCCATCGCGTCCCCCTTCCTCGAGGACCCCGATGTACTCCGGGCGGCGTGTGCGGTCAACCAGCGCTCGAGCGCGGCCGCCGAGACGCCGCTCCGATCGACCCGCGCGTCCTCGTTCATCACGCGATGTCCCTTCGCTGCATCAGCGCCGCTCCGGCCGTGACGGCGGCAGCGGCGTAACCGACCAGCACCGCCGCTCCGAGCACCGGCGTCAGAACCGAATCGGGGTTGATCCCGACGAACGCGAACCCGGCCGACCCGGGGAAGAACCGCGCGACGTCCGGGATGAGCCCGGACAGGATGCCCTCTGCGGCAAGCAGCCAGATCAGCGAGCCGGCGATCGCCGCGACCTGATGCTTCACGGCCAGCCCGACCCCCACGCCGAGCGCGCCCCACGCCGCGCTCGCGGCGAGCATCCGCCCGACGGTCTCCGCGAGCGGACCGATCGACCACGTCACCTCCACGCCCTTCGCGGCGAGCATCGGAACGCCGATCGCGAACGACAGCACGATCGCGGCGAGCGTCAGCGCGACCGCACCCGCGGCGACCGTCACGACCTTCGCGCCCAACACGCGGCCGCGGTTCGGCGTCGCGAGCAACGTCGGCACGATGGATCCGTATCGGAACTCATCCGTGAACGACCGCAGGCCGAGCAGCAGCCCGAACAGCGGCGCGATCGTCATCGACACGTGCAGGAACGGCTGGTGCTCGAGCGCAACTCCGAGCGAGGTCGCTCTCGTCTCGGCCACGATGGCCACGACGCCGAACGCAACCACGGCGAGCAGCGCGGCGAGCATCGCGTAGACGCTCCGCGTGGTCGTCAGCTTGCGAAGTTCCGACGCGATCTGGCGCTTCATCCGCACTCCGTTCATCGAACGTCCTCCTCCCGTGTCAGCTCGAGGAACACGTCCTCGAGGCTCTCCTCCTCCTGCGACAGGCCGAACACCGGCACGCCCGTCTCGAACGCGATGGTTCCGACGCGCGCCGCCTCGGCGCCCGCGACGCGGAGCTCGCCGTCGACGCCGTCCGCCACGTCGAGGCGCGCCGCGCGAAGCGCTGCGGCGAGCCGGTCCGGCTCGGGTGTCACGACCCGCAGCCGTCGCGATCCGCTCGTCAGCTCGGCGACGGTCGCCTGCCGGACGAGCCGGCCGTGGTTGATGACGATCGCCTCGTCGGCGAGCTGCGCGATCTCGGTGAGCACGTGGCTCGACACGAGGACCGCGTTGCCGTCGGCCGCGAACCTGCGCAGCAGATCGCGCAGCCACCGGATGCCCTGCGGGTCGAGGCCGTTCGCCGGCTCGTCGAGGATGAGCACCCGCGGATCGCCGAGGAGCGCCGCCGCGAGCCCGAGCCGCTGCCGCATCCCCAGCGAATATGTTCCGGCGTTCCGGCGGCCGGCGGCGCTCAGGCCGACGAGCTCGAGGACCTCGTCGGCGCGCTCGAGCGGGATGCTCGACGCCGAGGCGAGCGTTCGGAGGTGGTTCCGTCCGCTCCGAAGCGGGTTGAAGCTCTGCGTCTCGAGCAGCGCGCCGGCCGTGCGCGCGGGATCGCGAAGCTCGCGATACGGCGAGCCGAGCACCGTCGCCGTGCCCTCGGTCGGCCACACGAGCCCGAGCACCATCCGGAGCGTCGTGCTCTTGCCCGCGCCGTTCGGCCCCAGGAACCCCGTCACGACGCCCGGGTGGACGTCGAAGCTCAGCTCCTCGACGGCGGTGATCGCGCCGAACCGCTTGGTCAGGGTCCGCACCTCGACCGCGGGCGAGCCCACCGGCGCTCGCCGAGCCGCGGCCGCCTGGCTCGTTCCCGTTCGCATCCCGGTCCTCCCTCCGTCCGTCTGCACACCACGAACGTAGGGAGGCGAGGTGGTCGCGGCGTCGGCCCGCAGGCGGAATCGGAGCGTCCTCCTGCGGGATGACGACGGCGATCTACTCGCCCGCGGTGACGAGGCCCGATTCGTACGCGAGCACGACGGCCTGCGCGCGGTCGCGGAGCCGGAGCTTCTGCAGCACCCGGCCGACGTGCGTCTTCACGGTCGTCTCCGCGACGAACAGCGAGCGCGCGATCTCGGCGTTCGACAGGCCGCGCGCGATCAGGACGAGCACCTCGCGTTCGCGATCGGTCAGCTCGCCGAGCGCGGCGGCCGATCGCACGGGCGTCCGCTTCGCGAACTCCTCGATCAGCCGCCTGGTCACCGACGGAGCGAGCAGCGCGTCCCCGGCCGCGACGACCCGGACGGCCGCGACGAGCTCCTCCGACGGCCGGTCCTTGAGCAGGAACCCGCTCGCGCCGGCCCGGAGGGCCTCGTACACGTACTCGTCGAGGTCGAACGTCGTCAGGATGAGGATGCGCGCGGTCGGATGGAGCTCCGTGATCCGGCGCGTCGCCTCGATGCCGTCCGTTCGCGGCATGCGCACGTCCATCACGACGACGTCCGGGTCGAGCCGCTCGAACCGACGGACCGCGTCGTCGCCGTCGACCGCCTCGCCGACGACCTCGATGCCTTCCTGCGCGTCCAGGATCATCCGGAACCCGGTCCGCATCAGTTCCTGGTCGTCGGCGATCAGCACGCGGATCGGCGCATCGCTCACGCGAGCGTCCCCGCGTGCAGCGGCAGCCGGGCGCGCACGACGAACCCGCCGCGCTCGCCGGGGCCGGCATCGAGCTCACCGCCGACCAGCTGCGCGCGCTCGCGCATCCCGATCAGCCCTCGCCCGCCCGCCGGGTCGAGGTCCGCGCCGGTGCCGAGGCCGTCGTCGGCGACCTCGAGCTCGAGCGCGTCGTCCCCGTAGCGGAGCGTCACCCGAGCGCTCGCGCGGCCGGCGTGACGAAGCGAGTTCGTCAATGCCTCCTGAAGGATCCGGTACGCGGATAGGTCGACGCCGGGCTCGAGGGGCCTCGGCGTGCCCTCGACGACGGCGTCGACGGGCAGACCGGTCGCACGCATGCCGTCGAGCAGCTCGTCCATCCGCGCGAGCCCGGGCTGCGGCGCGCGCTCGGCCGGACCGTTCCCGCCGAGCACGCCGAGCAGCCGCCGCATCTCGGCCAGGCC
>JBKPTC010000125.1:0-16073 GCA_046735355.1 bacterium | reverse complement strand
GCCGTCGACGCGGACACGTTCCTCGATCAGCGCGCGAACCGCCGCAGGCAGCAGCCGATGCTCGACCTCGTGGATGCGCTCCTCGAGCGTGTCCCATACGTCGTCGTCCCGGATCTCGACCGAGTCCTGCAACACGATCGGTCCCGAGTCGACCGCCTCGTCCACCAGGTGCACCGTCACGCCGGTGACCTTCGCGCCGTACGCGAGCGCGTCCGCGACGGCGTGCGCGCCGGGAAACGCTGGCAGCAGCGCGGGATGCACGTTGAGGATCCGCCCCTCGAACGTCTTGACGAACGCCGGACCGAGGATGCGCATGAACCCGGCGAGCACGATCGTGTCGATCCGCTCCGGCGCGATGACGTCCGCGAGCGCCTGGTCGAACGCCGCGCCCGAGCCGTCGTCCGGATGGACGATCGTCGGCACGCCGGCCTCGCGGGCGCGTTCGAGCGCATAGGCCTCGGGACGGTCGGAGACGACGAGTCCGATCCGCGGGCGGACGACGGGGTCGTCGAGCAGTGCCTGGAGGTTGGTGCCGGAACCGGAGGCGAGGACGGCGATGCGAGCGTCCACGCGCGCACGCTATCAGGCGCGGGTCGTCCATCCACCGGCGCTAGTCTGCGGTTCGTGTCCTTGGATCCGACCACCGAGACGCAGGCCGACCGGTGCTCGCTGCATCCCGGAAGCCAGGCGGTCGCGACGTGCCGCGGTTGCGGCCGGCCGCTGTGCCTGTGGTGCGCGGTCCCGGTCCGCGGCGTCGCGTACGGCAACGAGTGCCTGCACCTGGTGCTCGGCGAGGACCGCCGCCCGTTCGAGGAGCCGGCGCCGGCGGCGCGAACGCCCTCGCCGGTTCTCGTGGGGTTCGCGGTCGCGCTCGCCGCGACGGCGCTCCCGTGGACGCGGTTCGGCGAGGGCCACTCGCTGTTCGGAGCGTGGAGCCTCTCGCCACGGTGGGCGCTGCTCGCCGCCGTGGCATCGGCGCTCGGCCTCGGGATCGCGCTGATCGCGCGTCGCGCAGCGCATCCGGATCCGAGGTGGGACGCGGCCGAGGTCGCGCTCGCGTCCGCGGTCGTGATCGGCGCGGTGCTCGAGTGGTTCCGGCCGCCGTTCCCGTCGAGACCGTCGCTCGCGCCGTGGATCGCGGTCGCGGCGGGGGTGTTCGCGCTCGTCTCGGCCGCGCGAGCCCTCCGCGACGACACGAGCGCCGGTCGTTGACTCGCCCTCGGGGCCGGCGTTCAATACGCCCGTCGTCGAGGACACCCCTCGAAAGGAGCACGCGATGGAGCGGGGTTCAAGCATGGACATGTCCAGGCTCTCGACCGGGGAGAAGATCGTCCTCGGCGCGGCTGGCCTGTACTTCGTCTGGGCATTCCTGCCGATCTGGTACAAGGCCGACAACACGAACGACATGCTGAACGGGCTCACCCGCGTGACGCTGTTCGCGTGGATCCTCGCGATCATCGCGCTGGCGGAGATCATCGTCCGGGCGCTGCTCGGCATGAAGTTCAGCATGTCGATCAAGCCGGGCGTGGTTCACGTCGCGGTCGCGGCGATCGCGCTGGTGCTGACGGCGCTCGGCCTCGTCGTCCGCCCGTCGGGATACGGGGCGGCCTGGGGGTTGATCGTCGCGATCATCGTCGCGTTGGTGTGGGTGTACGGCGCGTACATGATGTACAGCGCTCCGGACATGCGGACGTTGCCACCCGCCGACGGCAACGGCATGACCACCTGATCGACCCGTTCGCTTCGGATGAAGGCCCGGCCATCGGCCGGGCCTTCACCGTTCGGGACTAGGCTCCCTTCCATGGCGTCGAACCTTCCACCGCCTCCGCCCCGCCGCTCCGACGACGCGCAGCAGTACACCCACTCGGGCGGCAGGTATCTCCTCGGCTACGGCGACGCGTACTTCGGCATCTGGGATCGGTCCGCGGCCGCGGCGCCGATCGAACGCTTCCCGAGGACGGCCGAGGGGTGGCGCTCGGCATGGCGTCGGTACGTCGCCCTCGAGCCGCACCACGCCGAGGTCGGGCTCGGAACGGCGGCGATCGATGCCGCGGTCGCGCCGCCGGCCGCGGGGCCGGGGACCACGCGCGCCGCCGGCACCGAGAAGCCGACGAGCCCGGCGTGGTGGCTGCTGCCGGTGCTGATGGGGTGGCTCGGCGGCGTGATCGCCTGGCTGATGATCCGCGATCAGAACCCGGGGCGCGCCCGAGCGATGCTCGTCGTCGGCATCGCCGCCAGCGTCGTGTGGTTCGCGATCTACGTCTCGACCAGCCCGCTGCCGTCCGGCTGAGCCGTCGACCGGCCGCCCAACCCGCGCGCGACGCCACCGACCACACCCCCGACGACCCCCCAGGCGATCGCGACGGCGGTTCCGCGGACGAGCTCTGGACCGGCCGCGACGTCGAACGTCGAGCGCCCGAGGAACCCGCCGGCGATCGAGACCCCGATCCGAGCCAGGACGATCGCGACCGCGACGAGCGCCGCGAAGACCACGCCGCCGACGGCTCCCGCGAGCGCGCGGCGGGCGCTCGTCGCCGCTCGACGCGCCGAGCGCACGCCGCCGGCGATCGTCGCGACGAGCGGTACGGCGAGGAAGGCCAGATACGTTCGGGGCGGCGGTCGAAAGCCCGCGTCGCCCGGCAGCGCTCCGTCCGACCCCGGCAGCAGCGGCAGCGCCGTCGGCCGTCGCCAGTAGCACAGGAACGGACTCGCGTGCCCGTCGAGGACGAGCTCGTCGCACGCCCCCATCGCCGGAACGGCGACCCAGATGGCCTGGTTCGGCGCGAGCAGCGCGACGTGCCCGGCGATCACGGCCCGACCTGCCACGCTATCCGGTGCGGCGACCACGGCGCCGTACGCGCGCGCGACGGCGGGTTCCACGCTCGCGACCACCAGCACGCCGATGGCGGCGAGCAGCACGAGCAGCGCGAGCGCGCGCAGTCCTCCGGCGAGCGCGTCGGCCACGAGCACGTCGCCCGCGGCATCCGACGCGGGCGCGGAGAGCGCTCCGAACGCGATGGCGCCGACGGCGATCGCGAACGGGACCGCGAACGCCGCGGCGGCCGGAACGTCGATCGCGACAGAGCTCGCGAGCGTGATGTCACCGGGAAGGTTCGCGCGTCCGGACGCGGCGAACGCCATCGCGAACGGGACCACCGCGTATCCCGCGGCCGGCGTGACCACCGCGACGAGCGCCGCGAGCGCCGATCCTCGCCCGCCGAGGCGTCGCCCTAGCGCGCCGAGGAGCGCGACCGCACCGAACGTGATCAGCAACAGCGCGATCGAGATCCGCCCGCCGAAGCCACCGGCGTCCGCCTGCGGCAACCGGAGTGAGACGGGCACGTGATGGAACAGCTCGACGTACGCCGCGCCCAGACGAAGGTACGGGGCGTACGGCCCGTTCGCGCCCTGCGCGAGGAACAGCATCGCCGCGGCGACCTGCGCGACGAGCGCCACGAGCACCCCGACGCCGAGCCCGAGGGCCGCGCCGCGGAGAACGGAACCGAACGACGCGTCCCGCTCCGCGGCGGCGGTCATGACACGGTGGTCTGGACGAGCTCGGCCACCTCGGTCGGCGTTCGGCCGACGCGCACGCCGGCGGCCTCGAGCGCCTCGGCCTTGCCCTGCGCCGTGCCGCTCGAGCCGGTGATGATCGCGCCGGCGTGGCCCATCCGCTTGCCGGCCGGCGCGGTGAACCCGGCGATGTAGCCGACGACCGGCTTCGACATGCGCTCGGCGACGAACCGAGCCGCGCGCTCCTCGTCGTCGCCGCCGATCTCGCCGATCATCACGACGAGATCGGTGTCCGGATCGGCCTCGAAGCGTTCGAGCGATCCGAGGAACCCGACGCCGTGCACCGGGTCGCCGCCCATGCCGACGCACGTCGACTGGCCGATCCCGCGTTGCGAGAGCTCGTGGACGATCTGATAGGTCAGCGTGCCGGACCTCGAAACGAGACCGACGCGGCCGGGCGAGCAGATCTCGCCGGGGATGATGCCGACGTTCGCCACCCCGGGCGTGATGACGCCCGGGCAGTTCGGACCGACAAGCGTCGTCGACGTGCCGCGGAGGTAGGACGCGACGCGCATCATGTCGCGCACCGCGATCCCCTCGGTGATGCACACGACGAGCCGGAGCTCGGCGTCGGCGGCCTCGAGCACGGCATCCGCGGCGAAGCGCGGGGGCACGAAGACGAGCGACGTGTTGGCCCCCGTCTGCTCGACGGCCTCGGCGATCGTGTCGAACACCGGGATCCCCTCGACGTCCTGACCGCCCTTGCCGGGTGTCACACCCGCGACGACCTGCGTTCCGTACGCGCGATTCCGCAGCGCGTGGAAGGTCCCCTCGCGCCCGGTCAGACCGGAGACGACGACCTTCGTCGAGTCGTCGACGAGGATCCCCATCAGGCCGCGCCTTCGTGCGCCAGGTCGGCGGCCGCGCGCGCGGCCTCGAGCATCGTCGGGGCGGCCACGATCGCCGGGTGGTTCGCCCGCTCGAGGATCCGGCGCCCCTCCTCGGCGTTGGTTCCGTCGAGGCGGACGACGATCTTCACGTGCGGGTCGACGCGGTTCAGCGCCTCGAGCATGCCCTCCGCGACGACGTCCCCGCGCGTGATGCCACCGAAGATGTTCACGAACACCGATCGAACGGCCGGATCGGACAGGATGACCTCGAGCGAGGTCGCCATCGAGTCGGCGCTCGCGCCGCCGCCGATGTCGAGGAAGTTCGCCGCCGACGCGCCCGCCTGCTTCACGACGTCGAGCGTCGACATGACCAGGCCGGCGCCGTTGCCGATGATGCCGACGTCGCCGTCGAGCTTCACGTACTGGAGCCCGGCCTCCTTCGCGCGCGCCTCGACGGGATCGATCGGGTACGTGGATCGAAGCGCGTCGAGGTCCGGATGCCGCCACAGCGCGTTGTCGTCGATCGTCACCTTCGCATCGAGCGCGACGACGCGGCCGTCCGACAGCAGCACGACCGGGTTGACCTCGACCAGCGTCGCATCCTCGTCGCGGAGCACCTCGTACAGGTCCTCGAAGATCTCCTCGGCGCCGGCCCGCGCGCCCTCGGGCAGCGCGCCGGACAGCCGTCGCAGGTGATAGCGCCGCAGCCCGATCAGCGGGTCCACGTGGAGCCGACGGATCGCGTCCGGGCGCGTCGCCGCGAGCTCCTCGATGTCGACGCCGCCCTCCGAGGCGACCATCGCGAGGTCGGTGCCCGCCGAGCGGTCGAGCAGCATCGCCGCGTAGAACTCGCGCTCGATCGGAAGCTTCTCCTCGACCAGGACGCGCGTGACGCGGTGGTCCTTGAAAGGGGTCGAGAGCATCCGCTCGGCCTCGCGGGCGGCGTCGTCCGGCGAGTCGACGAGCACCACGCCGCCGCCCTTTCCGCGACCGCCGACCTGCACCTGGACCTTGACGACCGCTCCCCCGCCCAGCTCGGCCGCCGCGTCGCGGGCCCGGTCCGGCGTCTCGGCGACGATCCCGCGCGGAACAGGGATCCCGTGCGCGGCGAACAGCTCCTTGCCCTGGTGCTCGTACAGGTCCATCTATCGATCCGTCGGGGAGGCATGTCCGGCGCCGAGCCGCTGGTTCAGCCAGTCGACGATCTCGCCGGTCGTCGCGCCCGGCGTGAACACCTTCTCGACGCCGATGTCCTCGAGCTTCGCGATGTCGTCTCGTGGAACGATGCCGCCGGCGAAGACGAGGACGTCGTCGGCGCCGCGCTCGCGCAGGAGGTTGACGACCTTCGGGAACAGCGTCATGTGCGCGCCGGAGTGGCTCGACAGGCCGACCGCGTCCGCGTCCTCCTGGATCACGGCCTCGACGATCTGCTCGGGCGTCTGGCGCAGGCCCGTGTACACCACCTCGAACCCCGCGTCCCGAAGCGCCCGGGCCACGACCTTGACGCCGCGGTCGTGCCCGTCCAGACCGGGCTTCGCGACGACGATGCGGACCTTGCCCTCTGCCATGCGCGGCCCAGTGTAGCGACGGACCGTCGCCGGACGGCTGGCATACTCGAAGCGTGGTCGCCAAGAAACGCGTCCGATTCCGCCCGCCCGGGCTGAAGCCCACGACGAAGGTCGGCACGCTTGGTCCCTATCGCGGGCGACTCGGCCTGGCGTGGGTGATCGCCCCGCTCGTCGCCGGGGCGCTGATCCTCGTCGCCGGCTACTTCGCTCTCGCGCGGTGACGTCTCCGCCGGACGGTAGGGTCGATCGGTCGTCGACCCGGGGGTGAGGCCGTGCGCTGGGACGCGTTCGAGCAGGCATGTCCGCAGATCGCCGAGATGGCGCGGAAGCGGTTCGCCGAGGACGAGCTCGTCCTCATCGGAACGATCCGGCCCGACGGCACCCCGAGGATCAGCCCCAACGAGTGCGACTTCGCCGACGGGAGGCTGTTCGTCTCCATGATGTGGCGGTCGCGGAAGGCCCTCGACCTCCTGCGCGATCCGCGCGCCGCCGTCCACAGCGTGCCGCACACCCGGATGAACCCCGGTGGCGACATCAAGCTCTACGGACGGATCGTCGACGAGCGCGATCCCGACGTGCGCGAGGCGTTCAGGACCGAGATCCGGCGCCGGATCCACTGGGCGCCCGACGAACCCGACTATCACTGCTTCTCGTTCGACGTGACGCAGGCGGGGTTCATCTCGTTCGGAGACAGCCAGCGGGTGATGGCGTGGGACGAGGAGCGCGGGTACCGGGAGCCGAAGCACCCGGACGCGTGATCAGCCGACCTTGCGGAGCGGGGCGTAGGCCAGCAGCAGCCGCTTCTGCCCGGCGTCCTCGAAGATCACCGTCGCCTCGGCGTCGGTGCCGCGACCGCTGACCGTCAGCACCACGCCCTCGCCCCACTTGTCGTGCACCACCGTGTCGCCGGCCACGACGTCGACGGTCGTCCGGGTGCCCGTCGACACCGCCTGACGAATCGCGGATCCGCCGTCCCCCTCCCCGGCGCCCGCGAGCTCGTCCTCCTCGATCGAGCGAAGCAGGTCGCTCGGGATCTCGGCGAGGAACCTCGACGGCGGGTTGTACGAGGTCTGGCCGAACAGCGACCGGCTCCACGCGTGCGTCAGATACAGGCGCTCGCGCGCCCGCGTGATGCCCACGTACGCGAGCCGTCGCTCCTCCTCGAGCTGCGCTCCGTCGCCCATCGAGCGGTAGTGCGGAAACACGCCGTCCTCCATCCCGATGATGAAGACCACGGGAAACTCGAGGCCCTTGGCGTTGTGGAGCGTCATGAGCGTCACGCTCGAGGACTCCTCGTCGTACTCGTCCTGCTCGGAGACGAGCGCGACCTGCTCGAGGAACCCCGGCACGCCGCCGTCGGGCGTGCGCGCCTCGAACTCGGTCGCGACCCCGGAGAGCTCGCGGAGGTTCTCGATGCGCCCCTCCGCCTCGACTGTTCGCTCGGTCTCCAGCTCGAGCAGGTAGCCGGACTCTGTGGCCGCGGCCTCGACCATGCGCGCGGGACCGGCGCCGGAGTCGAGCGCGGCCTCGAGCCTGTCCATCACCTGCACGAACCCGGCGACGGCGCCGCGCGCGCGGGTGGCGAGCGTCGGGATCTCGTCGACGCGCCGGCACGCCTCGAGGAACGGGACGCCTTCCGTCAGCGCGAACGACTCGAGCGACGCGACGGTCGCGTCGCCGATGCCGCGCTTGGGCGTGTTGATGACCCGACGCGCGCTGATGACGTCCTGCGGATTGAGCAGCAGCCGCAGGTACGCGAGGACGTCCTTGATCTCCTTTCGCTGGTAGAAGCGCACGCCGCCGACGACCTTGTACGGCATCCCCGCGCGCATGAAGACGTCCTCGAGCACACGGGATTGGGCGTTCGTCCGATAGAAGATCGCGACGTCGGAGTACCGGTGGCCCTCCTCGTCCACCAGGCGGTGAACCTCCTCGGCGACGAACAGCGCCTCCTCGTGCTCGTTGTCCGCGCGGAACCGGACGGCGAGCTCGCCGCCCGGCGTCTCCGTCCACAGCGACTTGGGCTTGCGCTGGACGTTGTGCTCGATGAGCGCGTTGGCGATCGCGAGGATGTTCTGCGTCGAGCGGTAGTTCTGCTCCATCAGAAACACCTGTGCCTGCGGCCAGTCGCGCTCGAAGTCGAGCAGGTTCTGGATCGTCGCCCCGCGCCACGAGTACACGCCCTGGTCGGCGTCGCCGACGACGCACACGTTGCCGTACTTCTCGGCGAGCAGGTTCACGAACTGGTACTGCGCGCGGTTGGTGTCCTGATACTCGTCGACCAGGAGGTATCGGAACCGCTCCTGGTAGTGCTCGAGGATCTCCGGATGGTCGCGGAACAACCGAACCGTCTCGGAGATCAGATCGTCGAAGTCGAGCGCACCGGCCGCGCGTTTGCGGCGCTCGTACTCGACGTACACCTTCGCGATGATCTGCTCGTAGAAGTTGCCGGCCGCGCTCGAGTACTCGTCCGCACCGACGACGAGATCCTTGGCCTTGCCGATGGCGGTCGCCATCGCCCGCGGCGGGAAGCGCTTCAGGTCGATGTTGAGGTCGCGGAGCACGCCGCCGATCAATCGCTCGGTGTCGCCCTCGTCGTAGATCGTGAACGTCGACGGCAGGCCGAGGTGGTTGTGCTCACGCCGCAGGATCC
This sequence comes from bacterium, assembly GCA_046735355.1. Lineage (GTDB taxonomy): Bacteria > Actinomycetota > UBA4738 > UBA4738 > HRBIN12 > DATAEU01. The sequence continues at coordinate 7,449 of JBKPTC010000125.1, read as the reverse complement.
GCGCGCACGTCGAGTGGAACGTGAGGATCCACATCCCTCGCGCCAGGCGCTCACCGAGGAGCCCCTCGACGCGCTCGGCCATCTCTCGCGCGGCCTTGTTGGTGAACGTGATCGCGAGGATGGCGTACGGCGAGATGCCGAGGTCGCGGATCAGGTACGCGATCCGATGCGTCAGGGCCCGGGTCTTGCCGGAGCCCGCCCCTGCCACGATGAGCACCGGACCCTCGGTATGAAGGACGGCCTCGCGCTGAACCGGATTCAGCGAGTCGAGCAGCGGGGAGGTCGTGGCATCGGGCACGGACCCGATTGTAGGTGCGACCTCGGACCGACCCCGGATTCGGGCTTTCGCTGGTGGGTCGAGCGGCGACGAGATGCCACACTTGTCGGATGCAAGACGTCCGAGAGGCGCCCGCGGCCGCCCCGCCTCGGCGGAACGGCAGCACGGCCCGCCGCATCACGCGGATCGTCGGGGTGCTGTTCGTCGTTGCCGCCGTCGCGATCGGCGGCTACGTCGCCTGGACGCTGTGGGGCACCGGGTTCACGACCGAGCGGTGGCAGAACCGGCTGCGTCCGGGGCTCGAGGAGCGGATCCGGACGGGTCTGCGCGACCACGCGACCCCTCCGCCGACCGTCACGCGCGTTCCGGGCGACGCGGTCGCGATCATCGACATCCCCAAGATCCATCTCGACATGGTCGTCGTCGAGGGCACCGACACCCTCGCGCTCCAGAAGGGACCGGGGCACTACACCGGCACCGCGTATCCATGGCAGGACCACGGGCGGGTCGCGATCGCCGGCCACCGGACCACGTATCTCCACCCGTTCTACTCGCTCGACGCCGTTCACAAGGGTGACCGCATCCTGCTCGAGACGGAGTACGGGACGTTCCGATACCAGGTGACCGGCACGTACGTGACCGCCCCGGACGGCATCCTGCCGGACGGCTCGTACGTGCTCGATCAGACGCGGAAGCCCACGCTGGCGCTCACGACGTGCAACCCGCGGTACTCGGCGGCGGAGCGGCTGATCGTTCTCGCCGACCGCGTCGCCGCGGCGTAACGCCGAGGCAGGTCGGCCTGCCTCTCCGCCAACGAGGCGTGTCGGCCCCGCGTGACCGACGACACCCGTCAACGGTGCCGCCGACCACGGCGCCGAACGCCGGCGGGGTGTTCGATGTGACCGTAGGCGAGTGAAAGGAGAGGGCCATGAGCGTCACCGGAACGCAGATCCAGGTGAGGCAGGCCCCGACCGCCACGCGGGCGTTCGCCCTCGCCGCGCTCCTCACGGTCGCCGTCTCGGTCGGCTTCATCGCCGGCCGGACGTCGCTCTCGAGGACCGCGGGCGATCGCCCGGCGACGATCGAGTCGATCTCGACGACCTGGCTGGGTGACACCCCGTCCGTCCGCACGGACGTCATGCAGAAGATGAACGAGCTGGCGGCCTCCACGGCTGCTGTCGGGTCATCCGCCACCGCGCGCGACGTGATGCGGCACATGAACGAGCTCGCTCGGACGAGCGACGCGAGCACCGCGTCGAAGGCGCTCAGCGTGATGCGCCACATGAATCAGCTCGCTCGTCCGCGGTGACGACGATCGAACCACGAAACACCCGGGGTGCGGCCCCGGGTGTTTCGTCGTGTCAGGAGATCGGACGGCCGGACACCACGGGCGCCTCGTCCTCGACGGAGTAGAGCCGCCACTCGCCCGGCACGCCGGCCAGCTCGGTCACGCCCCGGTCGGCGAACGCGATCCCCGATCCGGCGACGAGATCCTTCACGGTGCCGGAGACGAGCACCTCGCCGGGGCCGGCTTGTGCGGCGACGCGCGCCCCGATGTGGACGGCGATGCCGCCGATCTTGCCGTGGATCAGCTCGCACTCGCCCGTGTGCAGGCCGGCGCGGACGTCGAGACCGATGTCGTTCACCGCGGTGCTGATCGCCCGGGCGCATCGGATCGCTCGGGCCGGGCCGTCGAAGCTCGCGAAGAAGCCGTCGCCGGCCGTGTCGATCTCCTTGCCGGAGAACCGGACCAGCTGACGACGGACGATCGCGTGGTGCCGTTCGAGCAGCTCGCGCCAGCGGCGGTCGCCGAGCTCCGCGAGGGTCCTGGTCGAGCCGACGATGTCGGTGAACAGGATGGTCGCGAGCACGCGCTCCGGCTCCACGTCGTTCCACGCCTCTCCGTCCCAGATCCGTCGGAGGAACGGCTCGACCTCCCGGACGATCTGCGGCGAGTCGACCCACCAGCCGTGATCCACGCCGTCGAGTTCGACGAACGTCGCGTCCGAGATGCGGTCGGCGAGGTACCTGCCCTCGTCGGGCACGACGTCCTCGTCGCCCGCGCGGTGCAGCACGAGCGTCGGCACGGTGACGGCCGACAGGACGTGACGCACGTCGATCTGCGAGTTCATCTCACTCAGATCGCGGATGGCGCCCGGGCTCGCGCTCGTCCGAACCCAACGCCGCCACCACTGCCGCGTGGCCTCGTCGTCCGCCGTCGTGGGGGCGAGACCGACGAGAGTCTCGTCCACCCACGCATCGGTTCCTCGCCGGTCCGCATTGGCCCGCCGGTGGTAGTCGATCTCCTCGCGCGTGAGCGCCCAGGGATAGTCGTCGCCCTTGATGGCCGAGGCGTAGGTGCCGTACAGGACGAGCGCGGCCACGCGCTCCGGATACGTCGCGGCGAAGACCTCGGCCATCGGCCCGCCCTCGGAGAAGCCGAGGATCGCCGCGCGCGTGGAGCCGACCGCGTCCATGACCGCACGGATGTCGTCGGCCCTCGTCTCGAGATCCGGGACGCCGCTGGTTCGGTCGGACAACCCGCTGCCGCGCTTGTCGAAGAGGATCAGCCGTCCGAACAACGACAGCCCGCGATACAGATCGGCGGCCGTGCCCTCCCATGCGACGTCGAGGTTCGAGAGGATCCAGCCGCTGACGAAGACGATGTCGATCGGTCCGTCACCGACGACGGAGTACGCGATGCTGACGTCGGCACTCGTCGCGTACCGGACGTCCGGCCCGTTCATGCGACCGGATCTCGCCGGAACCGACACCGACGCGCCACGCTCCTCGCTACTCCCATTCGATCGTGCCGGGCGGCTTCGACGTGACGTCGTAGACGACGCGGTTGACGCCCGGCACCTCGGCGATCACGCGGCTCGAGACGCGATCGAGGACCTCGTGCGGCAGGCGCGCCCAGTCCGCGGTCATCGCGTCCTCGCTCGTGACAGCCCGAAGCACGATGGGATGGTGATAGGTCCGCCCGTCGCCCATGACGCCGACGCTCCGGACGTCCGCGAGCAGCACGGCGAACACCTGCCACAGCTCGCCGTGGAGCCCGGCCCGCCGAATCTCCTCCTGCACGATGCGGTCGGCGCCGCGGACGATCTCGAGCCGCTCGGCCGTCACCTCGCCGACGATCCGAACGGCGAGCCCGGGTCCGGGGAACGGTTGGCGCCGCACGATCTCCTCGGGCAGCCCGAGCTCCTCACCGACCGCGCGCACCTCGTCCTTGAACAGGTCGCGGAGCGGCTCGACGAGGTCGAACTCCATGTCCTCGGGCAACCCCCCGACGTTGTGATGGCTCTTTATCTTGGCCGCCGTCCTGGATCCCGACTCGATGACGTCGGGATACAGCGTCCCCTGCACGAGGAAGCGCGCGCCGATCGGACGGGCGGCCTCCTCGAACACGCGGATGAACTCCTCGCCGATCCGCTTGCGCTTGAGCTCGGGGTCCGTCACCCCCTCGAGCCGCGCGAGGAACCGGTCGGCCGCCTTGACGTGGACCAGCGGCACCTTGAAGTGCCGGGCGAACGTGTCCTCGACCTGCTCTGGCTCGCCCGCCCGGAGCAGGCCGGTGTCGACGAACACGCACGTCAGCTGGTCACCGATCGCACGATGGACCAGCAGCGCGGCGACGCTCGAGTCGACGCCGCCCGAAAGGGCGCAGAGCACCTTCGCGTCGCCGACCTGTGCCCGGATCCGCTCGACGCTGCGCTCGATCACGTTGACGGGCGTCCACTCGGGCAGCAGTCCACACGCGTCGTAGAGGAAGCGCTTCATCACGTCCATCCCCCGCGGCGTGTGCGCCACCTCGGGATGGAACTGCACGCCGAACAGGGCGCGCTCTCGGTCCTCCATCGCCGCGACGGGCGTCGACTCGGTGTGCGCCGTCACGCGGAAGCCGGCCGGCGCGCGCGCGACGGCGTCGCCGTGGCTCATCCAGACGGTGTCCTCGGCCGGAAGGTCCTCCAGCAGGACGCCGGGCTCGTCGACCATCAGCATCGTCCGTCCGTACTCGCGCAGACCCGTTGGCTCGACCTCGCCGCCGAGCGCCTGGCTCATCAGCTGGTGGCCGTAGCAGATCCCGAGCACCGGAACGCCGAGGCCGAAGATCCTCGGATCGACCGAGAACGCGCCGGGCTCGTAGACCGAGGCCGGACCGCCCGACAGCACGATGCCGGCCGGGCGCCGCGCCTTCAGGGCGTCCACCTCAAGGTCGTGCGGGACGATCTCCGAGTACACGCGGCATTCGCGCACGCGCCGCGCGATCAGCTGCGCGTACTGCGCGCCGAGGTCGACGACGAGGACGGGAGCCACGTCCTCGTGCGCGCCCGGAGCCACGCGGCTAGTGCCCCATCCCGACGCGCTGCGCGGTCTGGTACGTCTTCCCCTCGGTCTTGATCGAGGGCGCCACCACGAGCTCGGCCTTCTGGAACTCCTTGATCGTGGCGTAGCCGGTGGTGGCCATCGAGGTGGCCAGCGCGCCGAACAGGTTGAACGTCCCGTCGTTCTCGTGCGCCGGTCCGACGAGGATCTCGGCGAGCGAGGCGACCTGCTGGGTCTTCACGCGCGCGCCGCGCGGAAGCGTCGGATGGAACGTCGCCATCCCCCAGTGGTAGCCGCGGCCCGGCGCCTCGTACGCGCGCGTGAGCGGCGAGCCGATCATCACCGCGTCGGCGCCGCACGCGATGGCCTTGGCGATGTCGCCACCGGTGCGCATGCCGCCGTCGGCGATCACGTGGCAGTAGCGGCCGGTCTCCCGGAGGTGCTCGGCGCGCGCGGCCGCGGCGTCGGCGATCGCGGTCGCCTGCGGCACGCCCACGCCGATGACGCCGCGGGTCGTGCACGCGTTGCCCGGTCCCACGCCGACCAAGACGCCGACGGCGCCGGTTCGCATCAGGTGAAGCGCCGTCTGGTACGACGCGCAGCCGCCCACGATGACCGGCAGCTCGAACGTCCGGATGAACGCCTTGAGGTTGAGCGGCTCGCTCCGCGTCGAGACGTGCTCCGCCGAGACGACCGTTCCCTGGATCACGAGGATGTCGAGCTCTGCCTCGAGCACGAGCCTCTGGTACTGGGCCACCCGCTGCGGCGTGAGCGACGCGGCCGCGACGACGCCGGCCTCCTTGATCTCACGGATGCGCTGGACGACGAGCTCGTCCTTGACCGGCTCCTTGTACAGCTCCTGCATCCGTCGCGTCGCCTTGTCGTCCGACAGCGCGGCGATCTCCTCGAAGATGGGATCGGGATCGTCGTAGCGCGTCTGCAGCCCCTCGAGGTTCAGCACGGCCAGGCCGCCGAGCCGGCCGATCTCGATCGCCGTGGCCGGTGAGACGCCGGCGTCCATCGCGCTCGCCATCATCGGCAGCGGCAACGTGAAGGCGTCGATCTCCCACGAGATGTCGACGTCGTCGGGATCACGGGTCCGACGGGACGGCACGATCGCGACCTCGTCGAATCCGTACGCCCGGCGCGCCGTCTTGCCGATCCCGATCTCGATCTCTGGCATCCCGCTTCCCCCCGTGTGCCGGCCGGATACGCGAACGCCCACCCGTTGCCGGGTGGGCGCGAGTCCTACATGGAAGAAAGGTACCAGGGCGCAACCGCGCGACGAACGAGGGCGTGCGCGGGACCGCCCGCGGTTCGGACGTGCTTTCGCCGCAACGGATGCGGCGAACGGGTTGAAGTCGAGCGGGCCGACGCGAACAATCTCAGGACGTCGGTGTGCACCCGAACCGCGCGCCGACGGTGGAACTCGACATCGAACCGGAGGGCCGATGGATCACGCACCGGAACTGAAGCGCTCGCTGTTCGGCTACCGGAAGCAGGACGTCGACGAGATCCTCGAGGCGCGCGAGCGGATGTTCGAGCGCGTCACGGCGGAGGCCTCGCAGCGCCGCCGCGAGGCCGATCAGCTCCGGGGCGAGCTCGACGGCGCGCGCGAGGAGACGCAGGTGGCGCGCGACGAGACCCGGAGCGTGCGCGCCGAGCTGACCGCACAGCTCAACGAGGTCCGGACCGAGCTCGACGGTGTGCGCTCCGAGCTCTCGCGGCTGCAGGAGGACCACGCGCAGGCGCAGACGCGCGCGGACGGACTCGAGACCGAGCTCCGCGAGGCACGCCGCGAGGTGGCGGGTCTGGCCGAGCGGCTCCGGATCGCCGACGCGACCGAGGCCGACCTCCGCACGCGCCTGGACGACGCCGCGACCACCGAGGGCCAACTGCGGTCGCAGCTCGAGGAGGCGGCCGCGGGCGGCTCCGACACCGGCGAGCTGGGCGCCGTGCTGGCCGCGACTGAGGAAGCGATCGGCAGGATCATGGCCCACGCACGACGCGCCGCCGAGGACGACCTCTCGCGCGTGCAGCGGACCCGCGACGAGATGCAGGGAGAGATCGAGCGCGTCCGGTCGTGGCGCGATCGGATCGAGCCGGTGACGCACGGCGTCGCCTCGGACATCGCGCTCGCGCAGGCGCAGATGTCGCAGACCGCCGAGCGCGTCGGGGAGGCGCTCCGGCCGATGTCCGAGGCGCTGACGAGCCTGTCCGGCCGGCTCCAGGAGCTCTCGAGCATCGCCGATCCGGGCTCGATCGCGGATCGCCCGCTCCGCGTCGACCTCGTCTCGCACGAGCAGGAGCAGGAGCACGGCGAGGCGACGACCGTGCAGGCACCGGAGCCGGAGGAGGCGCCGGCGGCGACCTCGTCGCGATCGGATCCGTGGCCGGACCCCTGGCGCTGAGCGGCCCGACACCCGCCTGACCGCCCATCGCCGTCCGCGACGGCCGAGCGACGTTCTCGCGCGCCCCGGTCAAGGGGCCGCCGCCGCGTCCCGATGCTGGAACGGGACGCAGGCACGCATGAAGCGAACACGGACCGTCGGGAGGAACGCTCGGGCCGCGTGGGTCACGCGGGCCGAAGCCGCCTATCTCGCGCGCGTCCCGCTCGCGGAGATCGATCGCTGGATCGCGTCCGGTCGCCTGGCGAACCGCCAGGTCGGAGCGGTCGTCCTGGTCGACCTGTCGGGGCTCGAGGAGCCCGGTCGGCCACCGGTCGAGGCCCGGTCCGTCCGCGGTGCCCGTGCGCGGTCGGATCGGGCGGCCCGCCGCGACGCCGCCGCGGCGGTCGGTCCGCACGTCGACCCTCCGGCTCACCCGGCTCCGACGCTCGGCCC
>JBKPTC010000124.1:0-5610 GCA_046735355.1 bacterium | reverse complement strand
CGACCGGTTAGGTACCGCGGAGCCGCTCCACCACGGGGGCCAGCTCGTCGATGCCACCCACCATGAACGAGCTGATGCCCAGTTCCTCGCGCAGGCGCTGGAACTTCTCGGTGAGGCCGTCGACCGAGCCTACGAACACGTGCGGTGATTCGAGCAAGTCGTTCTCGTCGATCTCGCGGCCGGTCCGTCGCCCGATGCCGTCGGCGAGCTTCCGGATCTCGTCCCGCGTGTGGTCGGTCACGATGACCTCGGACATCGACGGATACACGTTCAGCTCGATGTCACCGAACCGATCGCCGGCCGCTTCCCGAACCCAGCTGATCTTGTCGGCCGTCGCCGCGACCGTGATGCTGGACGGATCGCCGCGACCGTCCTTCCCGATTCGTGGCGCGAGACTGACGATGTCCGCCTCGCGACCGGCGAGCGACAGCACCCGTCGCCCTCCACCCCCGATCATCAACGGTGGGTGCGGCGTCTGCTTCGGCTTCGGCTGCCCGTCCCGATTGCGGATCGTGTAGTGCTGACCCTCGAACGAGAACGGACCGTCACCGAACATGCCCTTCAGCACCGTCACGGCCTCCGCCAGCCGGCTGACGCGCGTGCCGACCGGGTCGAAAGACAGGCCGATCTCGTCGTATTCGCGCTTGTTCCACCCGGCACCGATGCCGATTTCGAGCCGACCGTCGCTCAGCACGTCGAGGGTCGCGAGGTCGTGGGCGAGGACGCCCGGGTGGCGCAGATCGTTGTTGAACACGAACGTGCCGACACGAAGCGTCGTCGTCACTGCCGCGGCCGCGGTCATCGCCGGAATCGTGGCGAGGATGTCGAGCAGGTGGTCGGGAAAGACGAGCACCGAATAGCCAAGCGATTCGGCCCGCCGGGCGCGCTCGGTGAAGGTCTGCGCGTCGGTGAGCTCGGCCGCCTCGCCAAGGAAACGAAAGGGACGCATCGGCGGATTGTGCCGGACCCGAGTTACCAGACGTCGCCGTCGCGCCACTCACAGATGATCGGCGCGTCGAGGTCGAGTGGCGGCGAGGTGGAGGTGCGCAGGATCATGATTCCGTCGTCGTCGTCTGGTGTTCGCGCGACGCCGGTCGCCGTTCGCACAGCGGTGGGACCGCGCCACAGCTCCCAACCGAGGCGCTCGTAGAAGGACGGCACGGGCGTGCTCAGTGCGCCGAGGGGATACGACTCGCGGATCGCGGCCGCGAGCTCGCGCATCACGAGTGTCGCGTGGCCGCGTCGCTGATGCTGCGGCCACGTCGCAACGGCCTCGACATAACCGGCGCGAATGCGCGTGCAGTCGACCTCGAGTTGCCGCTCGACGAGCGACCCGTGCGAGACGATCTGCCCATCCTCTTCGGCGATCACGTGAAGGCCGCCCTTCGCGTGCTCCCAGTCCAGCTCGGACCACTCCCCGTCGCCTTCGCGCCACGCCGCGTCGAGCAGCTGGCGCAGTGTCTCGATCTCCGTTGCGGAGATCTGATGCGTTTCGAGGCGCCGAACCGTCGCGGTCACACCGTATGACTGTACGTGTCGAGGAGCTCGCCGGCGGGCCGTGACGCGATCATGGCGACCGCCAGGCAGGCGATGAGACATGTGATCAGCAAGGCCACGACGGCGCGATCGTCGTCGGTGAGCCGCGAAGCGATGTCGACGGCACGACCGATCAGCGGCAGCGACCGCAGCGGCCTACCCGCGGTGACGACCGCCCACGGCAAGCCGACCGACAGCACGGCGAGCGCGGCGATCAGCGCAAAGAGGACCGCATCCTCTGCCCCTTGCCGCAACCGCGATTGCGACCCGAGCGCGAACCCGAGACACCCGAACGCGAACCCGGCCCCGGCAACCGTGGCGACGAGCCGCGGTACGTCGCGACGATGACGCCGCCACATCACGATGACGAGCAGCAGCTCGGCGACGAGCCAGGCGAGGGTGGTGAGCAGCAGCGTGACGAACGCTACGCGCGGCCCGGGGCCCAATGGGGCGTCGGCCGGCTCGCCGAGGCAGCGGCCCGCGCACGCCGGGACGAACAGGAGCGTCGCGACCGCCACGACCGGCGCAATGACCGCAACGAGCGCCGTGAGCAAGAGCAATCGGTTCGGCGCTGGCATACGGCGAGTCACGCCGCTACCGTGGACCCGCAACCGGGCGAGCGCAATGAGACGGTGGGACCGGCCGCCTCACCGGTCGCGTGTTGCGCGTACCGCCTCGAGGAGCCGGTCGAGCATCGTCCAGCGGCGCCGTCGCTCGACGACTTCGGCACTCATCGAGTCGCGCGCCGACTCCGTCCCGTACCCGAACGACAGCCGGTCGCCACGCCGCCGGACCTCCGCCAGCTCGGCGCCGCGAGCCGCGAGCAGTGCGCCCTCGAGGGCCTCGACATCCGCGTCGTCATCGATGTCGAGCTCGAGTCGGAGCTTCGGGCGACCGGAGTTGCCACCGGTCATTCGGTGCCCGTCCGTGCTTCGGGCGCGCCGGCGGCGATCGCGAGCCGCTCGACAGACAGCCGCGCGACGACGGCCTGCGTCAGGCCCCAGGCCTTGAGCGGGTCGCGCGGTAGCCGGATGCGAACCTGGTTCGAGGCGAACGCGACCTCGGACGGCTTGACGCCGGGCAGTCCCCCGCCGCCCAGCAGCTGCATCGCGGTCGCCCGCGAAAGCCCCGCGCCGAACCGCACGACGAGCTGCCCCTCCTCGCGTGACATTGACGACACACCCGCGGCCTCGGCAGCGAGTCGCAGCTCCGCCACCTCGACCAGCCGCACAACCGGCGGCGGCATCGGGCCGAAGCGGTCGGTCAGTTCTTGCCGGAACGCCGCCAGGTCGCCCGCCGTCCGTGCCCGTGCGAGCCGCCGGTACAACTCCAGTTTCTGCGCGGTCTCCGGCACGTATGTGTCGGGCAGATGCGCTTCGATCGGCAGGTCGACCACGGCCTGCGGCGGCTCGACGATCGGGGCACGGTGTTCGCGGCGCGCCTTCGTCTCCTCGACGGCATCGGCCAGCAGCCGCGAGTAGAGATCGAACCCCACGGCCGCCATGTGGCCCGACTGCTCGCCGCCCAGGATGTTGCCCGCGCCACGGATCTCGAGGTCCGCCAGCGCGATCTGGAATCCGGCACCCAGCTCGGATGCGTTGAAGATCGCCTGGAGCCGCTTCCGGGCCTCGTCGCTGAGTCGCTCCCGGCGCCGGTACAGCAGATAGGCGTAGGCCCGTCGCGACGAACGACCCACGCGACCCCGCAACTGGTACAGCTGCGCCAGTCCCAGCGTGTCGGCGCGGTCGATGATGATCGTGTTGGCGTTCGGGATGTCGAGGCCCGATTCGATGATCGTCGTGCAGACGAGCACGTCGGCGCCGCCACCGGCGAACTGGACCATCACCTTCTCGAGCTGGCCCTCCGGCATCTGGCCGTGCCCGACGACGATCCGGACGCCCGGCAGCATCTTGCGCAGCTGTTCCGCCTGCGCCTCGATCGTCTCGACGCGGTTGTGGACGTAGAAGACCTGCCCGCCGCGATCGAGCTCGCGCAGGATCGCGTCGCGGACGAGACCGGCCGAAGCCTCCGCGACCCGTGTCTGGATCGGCAGGCGATCCTCCGGCGGCGTCTCGATGACGCTCAGGTCGCGGACGCCGGCGAGGGCGAGGTTGAGCGTCCGTGGGATCGGCGTCGCGGACAGCGTAATCACGTCGACCTCGCGGCGCAGCCGCTTCAGCCGTTCTTTCGCGGCGACCCCGAACCGCTGCTCCTCGTCGACGACGACGAGGCCGAGGTCCTTGAAATGGACGTCCTTCGACAGCAGCCGATGCGTCCCGATGACGAGATCGACCGAACCGTCGGCCAGCCCGTCGATCGTGTGCTCCTGCTCGCGCGGTCCGACGAACCGGGACAGCAGCCGAACCGTCACGGGAAACGCCCCGAACCGCTGGCCGAAGGTATCGAAGTGCTGCGCGGCGAGGACAGTGGTGGGAACGAGGACCGCCACCTGCTTGCCGTCCTGGATCGCCTTGAAGGCGGCCCGCAGCGCGACCTCCGTCTTGCCATAGCCGACGTCGCCGACGACAAGACGGTCCATCGGCCGGCCTGCCTCCATGTCGCCCTTGACCTCGCCGACGGCACGCAGCTGGTCGACCGTTTCCTCGTACGGGAACGACGCCTCCATCTCGCCCTGCCACGGCGTGTCGCCCTGGAACGCGTGGCCGGGCGCGGCTTCGCGCGCGGCGTACAGCTCGAGCAACTCCTCGGCGAGGTCGGTGACGGCGCGCTGAACGCGCTGCTTCGTCCGCAGCCAGTCGGTCCCGCCGAGCTTCGAGAGCTGCGGGTGCTCCCCGCCGGAGTAGCGACTGACCCGGGCGATCTGCTCGACCGGCACGAAGATCTTGTCGGCGCCGGCGAAGCTCAGCTCGAGGTAGTCGCGCTCCTCGCCAGGCGCGCCGCGGCGGAGCATCTGCTCATAGCGGGCGATGCCGTGATCGATGTGCACGACGAGGTCGCCGGGCGTGAGCCGTTCGAGGATGTCGCGCGGCACGACGCGGCGCATCGCCTTCGGACGCCGCACGCGTACGGAGCCGAACAGTTCGCGGTCGGTGACGAAGACGAGTCCGTCGGGCCCGCCGCCGAAGCCGTCGTTGAGGCTCCGTTCGATGATCGTGATCGCACCCGGCGGTGGCGCTTCCTGCAGCACCGAAACCACCGCCGTCGGGTGACCGGCGTCGGCGAGGATTTCGGCCAGCCGCGGCGCCTGGTCGGAGGCGAGCACGATCCGTGCGCCGTCCTCCTGCCAGCGCTCGACCGCTTCCGCGAGCCGCGACGTCCGACCCGGCGGCAGCTCGGGCTCGCGCCAGCCGAAGAGATCGCCACTCGACAGGCCGCGACCGGCCATCGCCCCGGGCGCGTCCGATTCCCAGGTCAGCTCGAGGGTCCGCGCCGCGGTCAGACGGGCCTTCCAGTCGCGCCGCGGCAGGTACGTCGACGGCCAGTCCTTCGGCAGGTCGCCCGCCTCGACGAGGTCGGTTCGGCGCTCATCGGCCTGCCGCCACAGGAATTCCGCTGCCTCCGCGAGGTCGCCGGGCTCGTCGAGGATGAGCAGCGTGCCGGGGGCCACGTGATCGAGGCCAGTCGCGGGCGACAGGTACGGCGCCCACACCTCCGCGGCGTCGCCAACGTGGAGCGCGCGCGTGTCGCCGGCCGGGGCGACGGCCGGGATCGTGGACTCGCCGCGCAACCGGTCGAGGTCAGCGACGAGACGCTCGGGGAGCCGCGACGCCGCGCGGCCGAGGCGGTCGCGGATCGCGTCCGGGCCGCCCTTCGGCAGCAGGAACTCGCTGGCGGGGAGCAGCGAGACCGCCTCGGCCGGGCGGACCGTCCGCTGATCGGCCGGATCGAACGCCCGCAACGAATCGATTTCGTCGCCGAAGAACTCGACCCGGATCGGCAGCGGACTCGACGGCGGGAACACGTCGAGGATCCCGCCACGGCGTGCAAATTCGCCGCGGCCCGCGACCTCGACGACGGGCGCGTAACCGAGGTCGAGCAGCTCCATCGCGAGGACGTCAAGCGACGCCCGCGCACCCGTCTTCAGTTGTCGCGGCGCCGGGAGATCGTCCGGCG
>JBKPTC010000123.1:0-12535 GCA_046735355.1 bacterium | reverse complement strand
CGGTACAGGACGTGGCTCGAGATCGCGAACGGCACGTATCCCGTGGTCGTCGGCACGAGGCCGGCCGTCTTCGCACCGGTTCCGGATGTCGGCCTCGTGTACGTCTCGCGCGAGTCGCACGCCGGCCACCGCGAGGACCGGTCCCCGTACTTCCACGTTCGTGACGTCGCCGCCGCGCGCGCCCGGGTCGCCGGAGCCACGCTGGTGTTGGCGGCGCTGTGTCCGTCGTCCGAGGCGGCGGCGCTGCGCGCGGTCGACGTGACGCCGTCCAGGCGGTGGTGGCCGCCCGTCGAGGTCGTTCGGCCCGGTCCCGAGGGGCGGGCGCCACGGGTGGTGTCGGCCCTCCGGTCCGCCGCCCGGGCGTTCGTCTACGCGCCGCTGCCCGGGTCCGGGGTCGCCCGCGTGTGTCGCGCGTGCGGCGAGCCGGCGGCATGCTCCGTCTGCGGCGGCATGCTCCGCCTCGAGGAGGGAGCGGTTCGCTGCGCGGTCTGCGGTGCCGACGGACGGTGCGCCGCGTGTGGGTCGCGAACGTTCGGCGTCGCTCCCGGCGGCGCGGAGCGCGTCGAGTCGTGGGCCTCGCGGATCGCGTCGGTTCCGGTCCGCCGGGCCGGCGAGGCGGATCCGCCGGAGCCGGTCGCGGAGCGCGAGGTTCTCGTCGGCGGCGTCGACGCCGTCAAGGACTTCGGTCCGGTGGCGCTGGTGCTCGACCTCGTGGCGATCCTCGACGCCGATCTGGCGGCGCGGCGGCCGGGTCTGTCGGCGGTCGAACACGCGCTGGCCACGTGGATGGAGGCGGCGGAGTGGGCCTCGCCGCGCGGCCGCATCATCGTCCAGACGCGCGCTCCCAACGACCCGGCGGTCCAGGCGCTCGTCAGCGGAAACGCGGACCGGTTCCACCGCGTCGAGCTGCCGCGCCGAGCCGCCGCCGGCTTCCCCGCGGGCGCGCCCGTCTTCCGCGTCGTCGGCACCGACGAGCTGCGCTCCGCGCTCGAGGCGCTTCCGCATCGAACGTTGCTCGCCACATCGGCGGGAACCGAGACGGTATGCTTGCTCGCGCTCGACGCCTCAGATCTTGCCGGGGTCGGCAGCGCGATCAGGGACCTCGCCGTACGCGGCATCGTGTCGCGGGTCGAGGCGGAGCCACACGTCTGATCCGAGGGGGGTCGATGTCCGTCCTGCCGATCCGCAAGCTGGGTGACCCCGTCCTCCGCGAGGCCGGCCGCGATCTGGAGCGGTTCGACGAATCGCTCCTCCGTCTGGTCGACGACATGTTCGACACGATGTACGACGCGCCCGGGGTCGGCCTGGCGTCGCAGCAGATCGGCGTCTCGGGTCGGTTCTTCGTCTACGACGACGGCGACGGCCACCGCGGCTTCGTCGCCAACCCCGAGCTCTCTGATCGCGAGGGCGAGGATGAGCACGACGAGGGGTGCCTGTCGATCCCGGGACCGTTCCATCCGACCCGGCGCGCGAGTCGCGTTCGGCTCCGCGGTGTCGACGAGCGGGGCGCGCCGGTCGACGTCGTCGCCGAAGGCCTGCTCGCGCGCATCTTCCAGCACGAGACGGATCACACCAACGGCACGCTGTACATCGACCGGCTGGACGATGCCGGGCGCCGCGACGTGATGCGGCAGCTGCGCGAGCACGAGCTCGGCCGCGCGCAGGAGCGAACGGCCCCCGCGTGAGCCGGTGTCGAGCGCGGAGCCGGGCGTGAGCTCGGGCCGGTCGCTCCGGATCACGTATCTCGGCAACGACCGCTGGTCGGTCGCACCGCTCCGCGCGGTGGCGGCGTCCAGGCACCGCGTCACGCTCGCCGCGACGCGGGTTCCGCGTCCGGGTCGCCGTCGCGCGGGACCCGTTCCGACGCCCGTCGCGTCGGAGGCGCGCCGCCTGGACCTCCCGCTCGTCGAGCTGGACACGGTCGGCTCCGGATCCGGGCTCGAGGCGCTCGTCGCGTCCGCGCCCGACGTGTTGGTCGTGGTGGCGTACGGGGAGCTGCTGCGGGCCGCCGTGCTCGAGCTCCCGGTGATCGCGCCCGTGAACCTGCACTTCTCGCTATTGCCCGCGCTGCGGGGTGCCAGCCCCGTGCAGACGGCCCTGCTCCTCGGCCTGTCCGAGACGGGCGTGTCGACGATCGTGATGGACGACGGTCTCGACACCGGCGACGTGCTGCTCGCGAGGCCGGTCGCGATCGCGCCCGAGGACGACGCCGGCAGCCTCGGCGACCGGCTCGCGCGGGTCGGCGGCGAGGTGCTCGTGGAGACGCTGGACGCGCTCGCCGAGGGTCACGCGCACCGCATGCCGCAGGACGAGGCAGCCGCGACGTACGCGCGGAAGCTGACCGCGCAGGACCGGCGGCTGCAGTGGACGCGTCCGGCCGCGTCGCTCACGAACGTCGTCCGCGCGATGGCTCCAGAACCCGGTGCGACCGCGACCTTCCGCGGCACGTCGATCAAGATCCTGCGCGCGCATCCGGTCGTCGGCGCCGGAGCGCCTGGCGAGACCATCGACGTCGACCGATCCGGCGTGACCGTGGCGGCGGGCGATGCGGCGATCCGCATCGCGGAGGTCGCACCGTCCGGCCGGCCGAGGATGGGCGCGGCCGACTTCGTCAACGGATACCGGCCGCTCGTGGGTGAGCGATGGGCGTGACGGGGACGGCACGCTCGATCGCGCTCGAGTGCATCCGGCGCGTCGTCGAGGACGGTGCGTACTCGAACCTCGTGCTTCCGTCGGCGCTGCGGCGGTCGTCGCTCTCGCGCGACGATCGTGCGCTCGCGGCCGAGCTCACCTACGGGACGCTGCGGCGCCGGCTGATCCTCGACGCCGCGATCGAGCCGCATCTGCGGCGCGGGCTCGAGGCGACGCCGCCGGACGCGCTCGCGATGCTTCGGCTCGGCGCGTACCAGCTGCTGTACACCCGGATCCCCTCGTACGCGGCGGTCTCGTCCACCGTCGACCTCGCGAGCGGCCGGCAGCGCGGGTTCGTGAACGCGGTGCTGCGTCGGATCGAGCGGAGCGGCCGACCGTCGGCGACCGGAACGAGCGACCAGGCCGTCGCCATCAGGACCGGGCTGTCCGCATGGGCCGTGCGCGAGCTGCGTCGGTACGTCGATGCGGATCGCGTCGAGTCCGCCGCGGCGGCCTTCGCCGAGCCGGCGCCGCTGTCGATCCGCGAGAACCGGTGCGTCGCCACCGGCGAGGAGGTCACCGCGGCCCTCCGGGCGGCCGGTCTCGAGCCGCGCCCCGGCGTCCTGCACGAGGGATCGTTCCTGCTGGACGGCGCGTCGGCGCCGGGCGACCTCCCCGGGTTCCGCGAGGGCGCGTTCGCGATCCAGGACCAGGCCTCGGCATTCGTCGTCGACGCAGTCGACCCGCGACCGGGGGAGCGGATCCTCGACGCGTGCGCCGCGCCGGGCGGCAAGTCGGCTGACATCGCGTGTCGCGTCCGACCGGGTGGGTCGCTCGTCGCGGCCGACGTCTCTGTCCAGCGCGCCCGCCTGGTCCTTGACCAGCTGCGGCGCCTACGCGTCGGCGGAGCCGTCGTCGTCCACGACGCTCGCCGGCCGGCCGTGCGAGGGGCGTTCGACAAGGTCTTGGTGGACGCGCCGTGCTCCGGCATCGGCTCGGCGCGACGCCGTCCCGAGCTGCTGTGGCGGGTCGGACCGGAGCGGCTGTCCGGGCTGGCCACGCTGCAGGTCTCGATCGCCGAGGCGGCCGCCGATCTCGTCCGCCCGGGGGGCCGGCTCGTCTATTCCGTCTGCACCTTCCCGCGGGCCGAGACCGACGCTGCTTGCGACGCGCTGCTCCGCCGCCGTCCCGAGCTTCGCCCCGAGTCGATCGCCGGTCCGGACGGGGCGCTCGACCGCGTCCGTCTGTGGCCGCACGCGCACGGCTCGGACGGCATGTTCGTCGCCGCGTTCCGGAAGGGCGGCGAACGGTCGGACTAGGATGCCGTCGTGGGGACACGAACGCGCGCCTGCGTTCCGCGGCGGACCGCCTGGAGGCCGGTAAAGGTCGCGACGACCCGTGCCGACGCCTTGGGTGCGGGTTTCGCGGAGACCCGCGTCATCCTGCGTGGCTCCGGCGGTCGGCCGCTGCTCGTGCCGAGGTGCGTTCGCGCCGGACGGAGCTCGACCATCCGCTGGGGAGGAGGCTGAATGCCCGAGACGATCCTCGTCGTCGACGACGATCCCGACATCGCGCGGTTCGTCGAGGTGAACCTCCGGTCCGCCGGCTACGAGGTGACGGTCGCCTCCGATGGCGAGGAGGCGCTCGCTCGCGCGCAGGAGGTGCGGCCCGACCTCGTACTCCTCGACGTCATGATGCCGCGCATCGACGGCTTCGAGGTCGCGCAGCGGCTTCGGCGGAACCCGCAGACCGCGAACACGTCGATCATCATGCTCACCGCCAAGGCGCTGTCGACCGACAAGGTGCTCGGCCTGACCGCCGGCGCCGACGACTACATCATCAAGCCGTTCGATCCGATCGAGCTCCTTGCGCGCGTGAAGGGAACGCTTCGCCGCGCCAAGGAGATGCGGAACCTGTCACCGCTCACCGGGCTGCCGGGCAACATCCGGATCCAGGAGGAGATCGAGCGGATGGTCAAGGAGGGGCGGGCGTTCGCGGTGCTGTACGTCGACCTCGACAACTTCAAGGCGTACAACGATCAGAGGGGATTCGTCCGCGGCGACCAGCTCATCAAGACGACCGCGATGATCGTGCAGGACGCGGTCGTCGACTTCGGCGGCACAGACAGCTTCGTGGGCCACGTCGGCGGTGACGACTTCGTCGCGATCGTGCCGCCCGAGGTCGCCGAGGACGCGGCCAAACGGATCGTCGAGCGATTCGACGACCGCATCCCGGCGTTCTACGAGCAGGAGGACCTCGACCGGGGGTTCGTGGAGGTCGAGGATCGCAAGGGCGTCCTTCAGAAGGTGCCGCTCGTCGGCGTTTCGGTCGGCGTCGCGACGACGGCTAAGCGGGCGTTCGCGCACTACGGCGAGGCGGTCGCCGTGGCGACCGAGATGAAGCAGTTCGCCAAGCGCGACGCCGGCTCCTCGTACGCGATCGACCGACGCGGCCTGTAGCGGGTCGTCCGACGACCTCGCTCGGACGGGGCCGGCCTGGTCCGCCCGCGTCGCGCCTATACTGAGCCGACAAGCCTGTCTTCGGGGCGGGGTGCAAGTCCCCACCGGCGGTGACAGTCCGCGACCCCTCGCGAGCCACGCGGGGGTGGACCCGGTGAGAATTCCGGGACCGACCGTGAGAGTCGGGATGGGAGAGGACGGGCGGCGTCGGTCCGGTCTGCGCCGGGCCGCCTCTGCCTCGTCGCCTTCCCGCACGCCGTCCCGGCGGAGAACGACCGTGGACGATCGCACGTATCTGGAACGAGCCCTCCGGCTCGCGGAGCGGGGAAGAGGCATCGTCTCCCCGAACCCGATGGTCGGCGCCGTCGTCGTGCGCGACGGGCGCGTCGTCGGCGAAGGGTTCCACCGCGGCCCCGGAACACCGCACGCCGAGGTCGAGGCGCTCGCGCGCGCGGGGGACCTCGCGCGGGGTGCCGTTCTGTATTCCACGCTCGAGCCGTGCGATCACTTCGGGCGAACGGGGCCGTGCACGCGGGCGATCGTCGAGGCCGGCGTCCAGCGGGTCGTCTCGGCGATGACGGATCCCAACCCCGTCGTGGACGGGCGCGGATACGCGCGGCTGCGCGAGGCGGGGGTCGAGGTCGACGCCGGCCGGCTCGCGGACGACGCAGCACGGCTCAACGCGGCCTACGTGAAGCACATCACGACCGGCCTGCCCTTCGTCACGTGGAAGACGGCGGCCTCGCTCGACGGCAAGGTCGCCGCGCGCGATGGGTCGTCGCGGTGGATCACCGGTGAGGCCGCCCGGCGCGACGTCCACCGCCTGCGTGGAGCATCCGACGCCATCTTGGTCGGCGCGGGGACGGCGCTCGCCGACGATCCGTCGCTCACCGTCCGCGACCCGGCGTACGAGGGGCGTCCGCCTCTTCGCGTGCTCCTCGACGCGCGCGGCCGAGTGCCGGCGGCCGGCGACCTGTTCACGGACGAGGCGCCGACGCTCGTCGCGACGACGGACGTCACGCCGCTCGAGCGCCGCGAGGCGTGGCGCGAGGCCGGCGCCGAGGTCGTCGAGCTCGAGTCGGACGACGGCCTCGTGCCGCTCGACGCGCTCCTTCGCCACCTCGGCAAGCGAGACGTCCAGTCGGTGCTGCTCGAGGGCGGGCCGACGCTCGCATGGTCGGCGATCGACGCCGGCATCGTCGACTCGGTCGTCCTGTACCTCGCCGCGAAGCTCATCGGTGGCGAGTCGGCGCCCGGCGTTCTCGGCGGCCGCGGGTTCGCCCCGATCGGACGGGCGCTCGACCTTCGGATCGGTTCGGTCGAGCGCGTCGGCGACGACGTTCGGGTGGAGGCCCATGTTCACCGGGATCGTTGAGGAGCTCGGCGCCGTGGACGCGCTCGACGGGGCTCGCCTTCGCGTGCGCACGTCGGTCGTCGCGCGGGACGCGGCGCTCGGGGCGTCCATCGCCGTCAACGGCGTCTGCCTGACGGTGGTCGCGCACGACGACGGATCCCTCGTGTTCGACCTGTCGGAGGAGACGCTGCGGCGAACCGCCCTCGGACGACTTCGTGCCGGACATCGCGTCAACCTCGAGCGGCCGGCCACGCTCTCCACGAGGCTGGGCGGACATCTGGTGCAGGGGCACGTCGACGGTGTGGGCTCGGTCGTCTCGATCGAGCCGACATCCGACGGCGCGTGGCTGCGCGTCGCCGCACCGGCCGAGCTCGGGCGGTATCTCGTGGAGAAGGGATCGGTCACGGTCGACGGGGTCAGCCTCACCGTCGCCGAGCTCGACGACGACGTGTTCGCCGTCGCGCTGATCCCGCACACGCTGTCGGCGACGACGTTCGGGTCGGCCCGCGCGGGCGACCCGGTGAACCTGGAGGTCGACGTGATCGCGAAGTACGTGGAGCGGCTGCTTGAGGGGGCGCGAAGATGAGTCGGATCGAGGAGCGCGACGAGGTCGACCGGTCGGTGTTCGCGTCGATCGACGACGCCATCGCCGACATCGCCGAGGGCAAGATGATCATCGTCGTCGACGACGCCGACCGCGAGAACGAGGGCGACTTCGTCATGGCGGCGGAGAAGGCCACGCCCGAGGCCGTCAACTTCATGGTGACGCACGGCCGCGGCATCGTGTGTCTCCCGACGACGGGCGAGCGCCTGAACGAGCTCAACGTTCCGCTGATGGTCTCGAAGAACAACGAGAGCCACGGGACCGCGTTCGCGGTGTCGATCGACATCCAGGGCCGGACGACCACGGGAACGAGCGCGTTCGATCGGTCCGCAACCGTCCGCGCGGTGGCCGATCCGACGCTCGATCCGGCGGACATCCGGATGCCGGGGCACGTCTTCCCGCTCCGGGCGCTCGACGGCGGCGTGCTTCGGCGCGCGGGCCACACCGAGGCGACGGTCGACCTCGTCCGGCTGGCGGGCCTGTATCCGGCGGGCGTCCTCTGCGAGGTGCTGCATCCCGACGGCTCGATGGCGCGACTGCCCGAGCTCGTCCGCGTCGCGCGCGAACACAGCCTGCTGCTCATCTCCATCGCCGACCTGATCGAGCACCGGCACCGAACCGAGAAGCTGGTGCAGCGCGTCGCCGAGGCGACCATCCCGACGGACGCCGGCGAGTTCCGCGCCGTCGCGTTCGAAAGCGAGCTCGATGGCACGACGCACGTCGCGCTCGCGATGGGCGACGTGGACGACGGCGAGCCGGTGCTCGTCCGTGTGCACTCCGAGTGCCTGACGGGCGACGTGTTCGGGTCGCTCCGATGCGACTGCGGCGACCAGCTCGACGCGGCACTCGCGATGATCGCCGCCGAGGAGCGGGGCGTGGTGCTCTATCTGCGCGGCCACGAGGGTCGCGCCATCGGTCTGACGCACAAGCTCCGGGCGTACCGTCTTCAGGAGGCCGGGCTCGACACCGTCGAGGCCAACGAGGAGCTCGGATTCGCGGCCGACCCGCGCGACTACGGTGTCGGTGCGCAGATCCTCGCCGATCTCGGCATCGGGGCGATCCGGCTCCTGACGAACAACCCGGCCAAGCGCGCCGGGCTCGAGGGCTACGGGCTCCGGATCGTGGAGCGCATTCCGCTGGAGGCGCCGCCGCGCCGCGAGAACATCGGATACCTGCGGACCAAGCGCGAGAAGCTCGGCCATCTGCTCGATCATCTCGACGCCGACGCCGACGCCGACGCCGACGCCGACGCCGCCTCGGCCGCCCGCCTGGACGCGGGCCCGGCGGCCGAACGCTCGTGACCGAGATCCGCGGCAGCACGCAGGCGCGGGGCCGGCGTTTCGCGATCGCCGCGGCGCGGTTCAACGAGCTCGTCGTGGCCAAGCTGGTCGAGGCCGCGACCCGCTGCCTGCGTCGTCACGGGGTGACCGACGAGGACGTCGAGCTCGTGTGGGTGCCCGGCGCGTTCGAGCTGCCCCTCGCGGCGCGGTCGCTCGCGCGGAGCGGCGCGTACGACGCCGTCCTGTGTCTCGGCGCGGTCATCCGCGGTGAGACGCCGCACTTCGACGTCGTCGCCGCGCAGGCGGCGGAGGGGATCCGTCGCGCCGGCGAGGACACGGGCGTTCCGGTCATCTTCGGCGTCCTCACGACGGACACGCTCGACCAGGCGATGGACCGCGCGGGCGGCAGCCACGGCAACAAGGGCTGGGACGCGGCCGTCGCGGCGATGGAGATGGCCTCGGTGCTCGAGCAGCTGCCGAAGGGTGAGCGATGATCATCGACAAGCCGTGGGGCAAGGTCGTCACGTACGCGCTCAACCAGCCGTCATCGGTCAGGGTCATCACGGTCGAGGCGGGCCAGGAGACCAGCGTGCACTACCACCAGATGCGCGACGAGATGTGGGTCGTCCTCGACCCGGGGCTGACCGTCCAGATCGGCAACCGGACGGTCGAGGCCGCCCCCGGCGACGAGTTCATGGTCGCGGCCGAAACGACCCACCGGATCGGCAACGGCGCCGGTACCCGCGGGCGCGTCCTCGAGATCGCCTACGGCTACACGACCGAGGACGACACCCTCCGGTTGCAGGACGATTACGGCCGCCCGCTCGAGCCCGATTGGTAGGCGTCGGTGCCCGCGCCTATACTCTGCGCAGCGTGATCATCGACGCTGTTGGTTCTCGCGCACCGGCCCTCGGCCCGGTGCGCTTCGTTTGTGGGAGGTGATGCGGGGTCTCATCTGATCCGCGGATCAACGACCGGATCCGGTCGCCCCAGGTTCGCCTGGTCGGTCCGGACGGCGCGCAGATCGGCATCGTGTCGACGCAGGACGCGCTTCGTCAGGCCCGGGAGCTGGACCTCGATCTGGTGGAGGTGGCGCCACAGGCAAGCCCACCCGTCGCGCGCATCATGGATTACGGCAAGTTCAAGTACGAGCGCGACATCCGCCAGAAGGAGGCCCGCAAGAAGCAGGCCCGGATCGACGTCAAGGAGATCAAGTTCCGGCCGAAGATCGACTCGCACGACTACGAGACCAAGAAGGGTCATGTCGAGCGGTTCCTCCGGTCGGGGTCGCGGGTCAAGGTGACGATCATGTTCCGCGGGCGCGAGATGGCGCACACGGATCTCGGCCGCAGGATCCTCGACCGGCTGGTGGCGGATCTCACCGAGATCGCGCAGGTCGACGCCGCGCCCAAGCAGGACGGCAGGAACATGATCATGGTGCTCGCGCCCAACAAGCGCGCGAGCGCCGCCGCCGGGGACGGCGAGCGCGACCCGGCGCCGGGCGCCGACGAGCAACCGGCCCAAGCGAGCGCGCAGGCCGCGCCTCCCGGCGAGTAGCACTGCCGGGCGTCCAAAAACACCGATCGAGGGAACGGAACGACATGCCGAAGATGAAGACGCATCGAGCGACCGCCAAGCGCTTCCGGATCACGCGGACCGGCAAGGTCCTGCACAGGAAGGCCACCGGCAACCACTTCCTCACGAAGAAGAACGGTGGCCGCCGCCGCCGCGTCGAGGGCATGGCGGAGGTCACCGCCGAGCGCACGGCGATCCGACGGATGCTTGGGAAGTAGGGGGTCGGTGTGGCCAGGGTCAAGCGTTCGGTCCATTCAAAGAAGAAGCGCCGCGAGGTCCTCGCGCAGGCGAAGGGGTACTACGGCTCACGCTCGCGGCGGTACCGCGTCGCCAAGGAGCAGGTGCAGCACTCCGGGGTCTACGCGTACCGAGACCGTCGGGACCGCAAGGGCCAGTTCCGCCGGTTGTGGATCGCGCGCATCGGCGCGGGGGCGCGGCAGAACGGGCTGTCCTACTCGCAGATGATCCACGGTCTCGGGGTCGCCGGCGTGGAGCTCGACCGCAAGGTCCTCGCCGATCTCGCCGTCCACGACCCCGCGGCCTTCTCCGGGCTGGCGCAGACGGCACGGGACGCGCTCGGCTCGTCCTAGCGGTCTCGTCGCGGTTCGACGCCGTCCACCGGGCGTAGCATCGGCGAGCCCGATCCGGAGGTCCGCGTGATCAGCTCGCTCCGCAATCCGAGGGTCGCCGCCGCCGTCCGGCTGAAGAAGCGGGCCTTCCGTGAGGAGGAGCGCGCGTTCCTCGTCGAAGGCGCGCAGGCGGTCGGCGAGGCGCTCGCCGTGTCCGGGCGACTGTCGGTGCTGTTCCACACGGACGTGCATCCGCTCGTGGTCCGCGCGCGCGAGAACGGCACCGAGGTCGTCGAGGTCTCGCCCGACGTGATGGCCAAGCTGACCTCGACCGTGACGCCGCAGGGGTTGGTCGGGGTCGCCGGGTTCGTCGACGTCGACCTGCCTGAGTTGCCGAGCCGGCCCGGATGCGTCGCGATCCTGCACGCGGTACGCGATCCGGGGAACGCCGGCACGGTGCTTCGATCCGTCGATGCGAGCGGCGGCGATGCCGTCGTGTTTTCGTCGACGTCGGTCGATCCGTACAACCCGAAGACCGTCCGGGCCTCTGCCGGGTCGCTGTTCCACCTGCCCGTCGTCCGGGACGCGGAGACCGCCGAGGCGGTCGATCTGGTGCGCGCCCGCGGCTGCCGGGTGCTCGCGATGGATGCGAGCGGCGACGACGATCTGTTCGAGGTCGACCTCGACCGGCCGACGGCGTTCCTGTTCGGCAACGAGGCGTGGGGACTGCCGGGCGACGTCGCGCGCCTCGCGGATGCGACGGTCCGCATCCCGATCGCGGCGCGGGCGGAGTCGCTCAACCTCGCGGCGGCGGCGGCGGTCGCGCTGTTCGAGCACGCTCGGCAGCGCCGCGACGGAGCGCGCGCGGCGCTCGAGACGATCATCGCCTCGGCGGCGCACGACATCCGGTCACCGCTGACGGCGATGAAGGGGTTCGGCGAGACGCTCGAGCGGCGCTGGCCGCAGCTCTCCGACGAGCAGCGTGCGATCATGCTCGCCGGGATCGTGTACGACACGGACCGCTTGGCGATGATCGTGCGGCAGCTCGTCGACGCGGGCCGCATCGCCGCCGGCGCGATCGATCTGTTTCCCGACCGCGTCGACGTCGGTCGGCTGGTCGTGCGGATCGCCGAGATCCGCGGGCGCGACCCCGAGCACCCCGCGATCGAATGGCGCGGCGGCGACGTCGTGGCGTTCACCGATCCGGATCGGCTGCAGATGGTCCTCGAGGCGTTCATCGAGGCCGAGGCGTGGTGGGGAAGCGAGGGCTCGATCGTCGTCGCCGGCGATGTCGCAGCCGGCCACCTGCGCATCGTCGTCGAGCGGGGCGGTGTCGACCTCACGGCCGAGGCGGCCGGCGAGCTCTTCCGGCCGCGCGCGCCCGGCACCGGCGCCGGCAGCAAGATCGGACTGTTCGTCGCGCGCGGCATCGCGGAGGCCGAGGGCGGCACGGCCGACGTCGCCCTCGAGGCCGGCGTGCTGCGGTTCACGCTCGACGTCCCGCAGGGCGACGACGCCGACGACTGAGGTCGGCGCGCGGCGACCGCTCGGTACACTTCGCGTTTCCATGGCCGAGCCGCTCGACCCCGCCGACGCCCTCGCGACGCTCGAGGCGGAGCGCCTCCGCGGCCTCGAGGCGGTCGCCGCGGCCGGCACCATCGAGGCCCTCGAGGCGGCTCGGACCTCCATGTTCGGTCGCCGCTCGCGGTTCACGGAGGTCCAGCGCTCGCTCGGCTCGCTGCCGCAGGCGGACCGGCGTCGTGTCGGCCAGACGGCCAACGACGTCCGAGACGAGGTCGACGCGGCGGTCGAGCGCCGACGGGGCGAGCTCGCCGCCACCGCGGAGGCGGCGCTGCTCGAGGCCGATGCGGTCGACGTCTCCCTTCCCGGGCGCCGTCCGCCGATCGGGTCGCTGCATCCGCTCACGCTCGTCGAACGCCAGATGGTGACGATCTTCACGCGCATGGGCTACCGGGTCGCGGAGGGCCCGGAGATCGAGGACGAGTGGCACAACTTCGAGGCGCTCAACATCCCGCCCGATCATCCTGCCCGCACGATGAAGG